>CAZJFT010000073.1:0-1898 GCA_964545585.1 uncultured Methanosarcinales archaeon | reverse complement strand
TAAGAGATGGTTTTTGTATTCGAAGGGAACTCTATTATTGGGTCGGCCTTCAATACAGTATATTCCTTGTTTATGATATTGACCAGTTTTACATCTGCAGCAATATCTTTAGGTATGACCTCTACAAAGCTTATGCCTGGGCCACGTATCTCTGCATCATATGATGGGTTTGATATTGATATCTCTTTCTTTATCAGGGTAATCTCTTTTGATTTCCCATCAGGATAGGATAACATCGCATTCACTGCAGTCGTGCTTATCACTATCTTGTTCTGTGTCCTCTTCGTCGCTTCAAAGAATGCCTTCGAGTTGATGTTAAGGCTCTTTATTGAAGCATATTCCTTCAATAGTTCCTGCAGATCAGGATCCCTGACATATTTTATGAATGTCCTCGAGCCAATGACTTGTATGTCCTCAGGTATGGAGTTCTGCAGATTCTTTATGTCATCGACAAGCTTTTCCTGCATCTCGAGTTTCCCTTGTTCATCAAGATCCCGCCTATACGCAAGGTTATGTATGTCCCTCTCAAGATTGTTGCTCTTGTCAAGCAATTCCCTCAATGATTTCTTCACTCCAAGCATTTCTGCTATCTCTGCTGCAGGTCCTGCGTAGCGCTCTATCTTGTCCAATGCCCTATTTATGTCCGTATTCGCATCATCATTCTTTGCGATGCTAGCTGCGACACGTTGGTCTGATACTATGAATGAGCGCGTCTCACTCTCTTCCTTATTGCCATTATCATCTGTACAATCTATCCTCCATTTATAGTCTCCTGCATTAAGGTCATCAATCTCAAAAGTGTATTCAGTATTCGTTAGCAGATTATCTCCATAATCTTTCAACGTGAACCAGCTATAATTACCTTCTGCGATGTATAGCTCACATCTCAATTTCGTCGTATCATCTGCCTTGAATTTCAATTTTACCTCTTGTTCGGCAAATACTGATTTATCTTGAGTCAACAATGTTATCTCTGGAGGTGTGAAATCCTCGAACGTCATGTTCAGATTCACCGTTATGTCTGAATCAAGATTAATATCCTCTACTACCGTGCCATAATTCTCCTTGCTTGCATAGATGTCATATTTTGATTTCATTAGATTGAACTTGATTTCTCCAGCAGAATTCGTCGTGCCGTTCGCGGCATCCTCTATCTCTATGAACACGTCCTTCATCCTTGAATTGGTCTTCTGATCAGTCACGACTATAGTCAATGTGTAGCGTGGCTTTATCTCAATATCTATGGTGCCAGTGTAATTGTTCCCCTGACTGTCATTGACGAACAATGTCTCTTTGAACTCTCCGACGGCAGTGAAATTTTTGTAAGCACCTTTACCATAAAATTTCTGCCCATCATGCATTGTCCACACATAATTATAGTTGCCTATCCCTCCTGATGCTGTCGCATTGAATGTTATTATCTCATTGACTGCAGCGACCTCCTTATTCGTATTTATGTCTGCTTTTAGGGTGTTCACCACATTGAATGTCAGATTCGCGAACAATGTATAATTAGTGTAGTCCATAATCGCCTCAATGACATATGTCCCCGTCTTATTCGAGTGTGGCATGACCTGTACCTTGGGGAATGTCTCGTTGATGAACGGCGGCGTCATGTAGCATTGTACCCAACCCTGTTGCTGGGGGCATATCGTTATTGTGACATTTGAATTGTTATTCGCATTGATTGTTAAGTATCCGAGTTCTCCAAGGTTTAGGTTCTGCTTGTTTATTGATATGCTCAAGAATGGTGCAGTTATTGTGTTGTTTGTGCTGTTTGAGGAATTGTTCGTCGTATTATTGTTTGTTGTTTCATTTAATATTATCGTGCCGTTGTAGTATGCATTGTTCAGCAATACGTCTGTGCAGTTGACGGAATAATTCGATGACTGGTTGAA
>CAZJFT010000072.1:0-2308 GCA_964545585.1 uncultured Methanosarcinales archaeon | reverse complement strand
GTATTTTTTATTCATTTATAAATATTATGGTTGAATACGATAATACGTCCCAATAACAATATAAGATAAACAATATGGCCATACGAAATATAACACCCTATTTTGTCGTAGCAATTATTGTACCAGTCACATTATGTATGGGCGCACCAGCAATAGCCCTCCTGAATTGGACAATGACATTCAATTTGACCTTTTCTTTGCTGGGGAAAACTAATTCTTCTGGCGATCCTTTCAAATCCCCCCCATACTCCACTAATTGGCCTGACTGAATATCACCCAAAAAAACAGTCTGATATTCAATAGATTTGGATTCATATTTTATTTCCATATTTGTTATTGTTATGGTTTGGCCAAAATTATTTCTGAATCGTATGTTCATTACAGGACTAGAGCCAGAATATATCTCAACATCCTCGCAATATAATTGTGTGCCGAAACTGCATTCGTCATTTATGTATTTGTCTGTACTGAATATACCGTAGTATGCCAATGCGCCTATGACTATCATTACTCCTAATATGACCCATCCATAAGTGACCATGAATTCCATTGCTGCTTGTGATTTTTTTTCTTGGATCATTGTTTTTCTCGCATCAAAATACAGTCATCATTGTACTGTCCCATACACTTCTCCTAATGATACTTGTGAGAATCCGGAAGAGGTTTTGCTGTAGTTCAAGAATACCTTGAACTTCTTCTTCTCTCCGACTTTTAATGTGGCCGATGTGAACCTGCAGTCCACCCTCATAGCCGTATCGCCGCTTATTGTTGTCGAGACGACGCCATTCACTGATACAGTGCACACTGCCTGAAATCCGTCTGGAGAAGCTACAACATTGTATGCCGTCCTTCCCAACCCATTCACTACACTTACATTAATTGCTGTCGTAGATATCCTCGAGTCCTGACATACCATTCCGTTTCCGAATATGCACTTGTCTGGGAGTATCTTTTGCGGGTTCGCGAATCCGAAGTAAGATAATGCCGCTATTGATATCATCACGACTAATATGGCCCACCCATATGTAGTCATGAATTCCATCGCAGCCTGTCCTTTCAAAGATAATCGCCTCTTTTTCATTTTGATATGAATTTGATTCGTGTTTTTATAAATTTATCTTAAACTATCCCCCCGAATACTGCACCTAATGCTATCGTGAATAGGAAATAGAAGAATACAGATGATAACATGAATGCAGGGATATATTTTAATCCGCCACGTACATCTCCAGTCTGTATCACGCTTATAAGGATTGCGCTGAAGAAAGCTATAAGCAATATGCTCAATACCGAGAATATTCTGTAATCAGATATATTAAGCGTCCCGCCGCCCAGATTCAGCGGTAGCCCTTGGACTGCAGTAGAGGATACTTGCGCGCTAAAGCCACTCATTATGGTCAGGAGATGGAATGACAATGCGAACAATCCTGGAGCGATCAATATGACTATTGCCCCTATGAATATCATGTAAGTGAGCGTTGATGCAGCCATCTCCTCCTTGAGTATCCTTGTCTTCCGTATGTTATCTATGACTTTATCCACTATGAATGCTATCTGTCCTCCGCTCTCTACCTCTCCGATTATCAATCCGAAGCTTCTTTTCAAGAGTGGACTATCATATTTCTCTGTGAATTCCAATAATGCTTCTGTCAGGTCGTTTCCAGTCATTACTTTTTTTGATACGATTGTTATCTCTTTCGCGACTATACTGAATTCTGGGTTTATCGCCTGCCATAATGATTTCTCGAAAGATAATCCTCCTTTAAGGTTTGATGATACCACTTGAAGGTATTCAGGCAGTATTGTTTCTATCTCTTTTGTTCTCTTGAATATTTTTATCGTCAAGTCAAAATATAGATAGACCATTATTAGGCTTAGGGCCGTCAATGGTATTATCACCCAACTAAGGAATGTCACTACAACGATAGTTATGCTCCCGTAATCCTGGAGTCTAGGATACACGAAAAGCATATGGACGAAGAATGTCAATATGAATGTCATGTAGAATAGGTATCCAAACAAGTCGTAGGGTACATCATCATATCCTGCTTTCATGAAGAAGCTTTTTATGTTCGGCCTGATCTTCTTGAATATGAATGCTTTTCCGAATTCTTTAGTATATAATTTCATTTTTTATAATCCAACAATATTATTCTGACAATATCAACATTAAATTATCAACAATATCAACATTAAATATTTAGGTTCGGCCTTATTGACCTGAACACCGCTATGAACATTATCTGAATCATAAATAGAACTGCAAGGACCAAACAAAATATGACCATATCTATGTTAAATACGACTA
>CAZJFT010000071.1:0-2360 GCA_964545585.1 uncultured Methanosarcinales archaeon | reverse complement strand
AATTCATAATCAGGTATTATCTGAAAGTTTATTGAATTTACCTTTCCGAAGTATGACCCAATATTCTTCATCGTGAATGAATCGAACGCCACAGTGCTCGTATTAACCTTACATATATTAGCAACTATCTCAAAAGAGCCCAAGTCTTTAACTGCTGAATCCTTTTTTGGCAATATATTAGCATGATAAGTAGCAGCATAACTAATTTTTGCATTCATTGTCTTTGCAAGATACTGCAAAAGTTCTTCCGATTCTCCTAAAGATATAGGATTAGGCAATGGTATCCTTGCTCTTTCGATAACATCATTTATAGCCATGAACAGGGAAATAATATATACCTTTTAAATTTATCTATGAAAATTCTAGAATAATATCCCAGGTATCTTCAAGTAATACATCGCTATGGTGAATATGAATGCTATCAGAAATGCAGGGATGAATGGAATGCCTTCTTTTATTACTACTTTCTTTATCTTCTTGCTTCTCTTCAATGCTGCTATCTGCTCCCTGCTTATGCCGAGATCCTTCGGTCCAGCAATATATTTCTTTCCTATATAGACGTTCTCGTATATCCAATCCCCTTCCGTGAGTTTCTCTACAGGTATTGTCTTTATCATGCAGCTTTCCTCTATTATCTTGACGAATAGCCATATATAGAATATGAAGAATAATAGTGCGATGATGCTTAAGAACAATAATTTGTATTCTTGCGGGACGAAGAATATTATTATGATTGCTGATACGAATGTCAATATCAGCAACGCTATCCTTGCTATCTTTATCTCTTTCCGGTCGCCCCATATCTTGGCGTTTTTCAAGAATTGTTTATGATGCGTTATTGCAAGGTAGATGCTGAATATCAATCCATATATCGCTCCAGCGATTATTACGTTTATCAGGAACAATATCAACAGCAGGTTTTTTTCACCGAATATTGGAAGATTGTATATGTTAAATATGTTGAATCCGAATATCGCTCCAAGACCCATGAGCAGCTTGCTGTCCCCGCCACCCCATTGTCCCAAATAGAACATCGCGTATGCTAATCCTACGCCTATTGCGAAACCCATTATTGTCTGTAAGATGTAGAATGTCCCTGAAAGCACTGAATATATTATTGATATGCCAAACCCCGAGAATATAAGACTATAGCTCAAATAATCATGCACTTCTCTCTTCTGAAAGTCAGTTATTGATCCTATCACTAATGCTATAAACGCTATTATTGCAGATATCCAAAGCATGATACTTGTTTTCTGACAATATATATATTGTTTTCGCATATTGTCAAATGGCAAGATTTGTTCCTCACATATAATAACAAAACATTTATATATTAGTATATCTTTTAGTATACTGATTTACATGGATGCGCTCAAGTTGTGCGATATGTGTGGAACCACAAGCAATGAAACCGCAATATTTAGCACAACATACGCTAAGGGCGATATGAACATCTGCCTCTCATGCTTAAGCGAAGGAATTCTAGAAGTGACAAGAGACATGCAGAAACCCAAAGGCAAAGCTCCCGAAATACAATTCCAAGAATTCCCGCTTGAAGAGTTTGATCTGACAGTCCCAAACGAAGTATTCGGATTCAACTGCGAAAAATGTAACGATGTGATATTCACAGACACATTCCCTGTGATATGCGATTGCGGACACACCAATCACGAAGCAATAATACAGAAACAGGATTTATTGAATCATACGAAAAGAAAATAGTACAAAGAATAAAAAAAAACAGAAAAAAATTCTTATACCCTATTGCCTAGCTCCAGCTGACCAATTCCATGACTGAATCTACATCAGCATATGCCACTTTCACAGGTATTGGAACACCGCTCGCATAATAATATGTTATTGTATTGTCTAGAGAATATTTCTTAGTGTTGAATGTTCCAAGCGGGACAGTCACAGTCTCATCCCCTAGATATGTAACCATCGGAGTCTGTGTTGCAGTAGTTGCTGCATTAGGCCCTTCCTTCGGACATTCTGCTGGAGTCTCCATATCTTGGCCGTTGAATGTGACTACAGTAGACATCTTCAAGCATCCGAATGTGACCTTATCACTCCATACTTTTGACAATACTGTCGCGCCCTGTGTCTCCATCTCTGTCGTTGAAAGCCAAGCGGCCTTTCCATTGACTGTATCTGAACTTAAAGTGTAATCGAATACAGTCTTTACGTCATTCCCATTGACTGAAGTGGTCATCTCATACTTGAATTTTGACAGGGAAGCATAATCATATATCTCTGTCATAGGTATCTCCCCACCTGTCTCTCCGCCAGAGTTTGAGACTTCATCCTTCTGCTCCGGTTCTTCTTCGCCGTTTATGTCAGGCATCTGCTCAGGAGGA
>CAZJFT010000070.1:0-2397 GCA_964545585.1 uncultured Methanosarcinales archaeon | reverse complement strand
AGCGGTCATGCAATGATAGTTTTCGCAGTGGTGCCTTTCATGGAAAAGAATTTTCCCGACTATAAATATTATTTTTTTGCAATAGCCATACTGGTTGCTTTCAGCAGGATATATCTGAATGTGCATTATCTTAGCGATATTGTTGCGGGGGCATTTATCGGGTATATGACGGGGAAGATATTCTCTAAATTGGAGGATAGGCATGTTTGGAGATGAATTCGAAATTAGGTGATGATTGTGATTGATGAACACTCTTTTGAGATAAGACGGAAGATGATGCATGTGCTCGTAGGAGTCGTGATAGTGCTCTTGATATATTATGGAATATTAGAATTCTGGATGGCATTAACGGCTTTGCTTGTGGGTATAATACTGTCGATACTGTCTGCGAAGCATTCTATACCTGTAATTAGTTTTTTCCTGTTGCGTTATGATAGGATGGAGCACTCGAGCACGCCTGGACGTGGCGTCATATCGATATTCTCATCTGTCTCCGTCCTGATGTTGTTGCTCGAGACAGGAATACTATCAAAGAGCATCGTGTTGGCATCATTGATGGTATGGGTATTCGGTGATTCGTTGGCTGCTGTCATCGGAAAGATATATGGGAAGAAGAAACATCCATTGAATGACCGACATATTGAAGGGACGATAGCGGGGATAATCGGAGGAACAGTGGGTGCATTGTTCTTCGTCCCGGTATATGCTGCGTTCCCGGCTTCTTTTGTCACTATGATAATCGAGAGCCTTGAGATAAAGATCCTCAAGCATCCGATAGATGATAACATATTTGTTCCTCTAGTCGCTGCAGGGATTCTCTTCTGGCTGCTCTAGTCAATTGGCAATTGCTCTAGTCAATTGACAATATTTTTAAAGTTCTTATATTTTCGACTGAGCCAGGTGGTACTATGGATAAGATATTGATCAATGACGAATTCAGGAAGATGATTTTAGAGGAGAATTTCAATGACATACTCGGTCAGGAGAATGTAAAGAAGGAATTGAAGTCAGCATTGCTAATGGACAGGCATATCATACTAGTCGGAAGTCCAGGTATAGGGAAGACAACTCTCGCAAAGAACGTTGCTAAGATAATCCCTGATATAGAAGTATGCGATTGCGGATTCAACTGCCTCCCTAATAATCCTATATGTCCTGAATGTCTCTCAGGGAAGACGTCAAAGAAGAAGAAAATATCTGGAGAGGAAAGGTTTGTGAGAATACAAGGCTCTCCAGACTTGACTGCAGAGGATCTGCTAGGGGATATTGACCCGATAAAGGCGATGAAGTATGGTCCATTGAGCATAGAAGCATTCACTCCAGGAAAGATATTCCGTGCAAACAATGGAATACTTTTCTTTGACGAAGTCAATAGGTGCTCAGAGAAACTACAGAATGCTCTGCTTCAGGTTCTCGAGGAGAAAAGAGTCACGATAGGTGCTTACAATATCGATTTCCCTGCCGAATTCATATTCATAGGGACGATGAACCCTGAAGATTCGAGCACGGAGACATTGAGCGACGTATTCCTTGATAGGTTTGACATATTAATCATGGAATATCCTGAGACTCTTGAGGTAGAGAGACAGATTGTTTCATTGAAAGGCAAGAGAATTCCAGAGGTGGAATTAAAGGATGAATTGGTAGAGATGATAGTAAAATTCGTCAGGGATTTGCGCGCGGATCCTAACATAGAGAAGAAGCCTTCAGTAAGGTCTTCAATAGGCATATATGAGCGTGCACAGGCATATGCATTCCTTTCAGGCCACAAGAATGTGACTATAGAAGATATAAAGCATGTCATGCTTTCAGTATTGCGTCATAGGATAAAGCTAAAGCCCTCGATAAAATATCTTGAGACTACAGAGAACTATCTTGAAGAGTCATTCAACAAGTTCAAGGGCAAAAAGAGTGGTTATACCTAGCATAGAGGAGACACAAGATGCTGAGGATGTACAAAGGATAGTCCCTGAGGCTGACCTTATTAAGGAGCAGAAGGGGAAGCTTAAGCCTACTGATGAAGAAAAACTTATGCATTCAATCCTCGAAGATGACAAGGAAAAGATTTCTGACGGAAAACTTATCTCTGAATCTGTCAATCAAGGGATAGGGAGTTTGACTCCTGAAATGATCCTTGAGAACCTTGTAAGGGATTATAAGCTTGCGAAAAAACTTTATGGTGAGACGATAATACGCGAGCTCACAGGATACAGTCCTAATTATATCGAGAAAAACATCAAAATACCTGAGTTTAAGAGAGAACTGAACAAAAAAATTACTGATAAGATAAATGATCTGAAAGAGCAAGGATTCTTGAACAAGGATGGTGCAATAACAGATAAGGTTCTTGTTTTGAGTTCTTTAGTTTTATATGTTGAGGAGCTTGACCACTTGATG
>CAZJFT010000069.1:0-2942 GCA_964545585.1 uncultured Methanosarcinales archaeon | reverse complement strand
AGGTTAAATTCATTAGGCAGATCATGATATGACTTATTGTTTTTCATTAGGATAGAATATGAGAAAAATACTAACAAGCAAAATATTAATACAGATACTATAAGGATTATCCGCCTATTCTTATGCATGAACACATAATTGAAACCATATTTATATAGATTATGATATCTATAGATAAACCATAACATTTATAACGGAATATTTATCCATAATATCATGAGATTGAAAGAGGCATGGAAAAAGACGTGGCACTTCTTATGGAAAGAAGACTCATTAGCTAGTTGGATAGTGAATATAATATTAGCGTTCATACTGATAAAGTTCATCATCTACCCCGGATTAGGATTATTGCTCGGAACTAATCTGCCCGTTGTTGCCGTCATATCGGAAAGCATGGAGCATGACGGGGGCTTTGATGAGTGGTGGAACAATCCTGCGATATGTTCAGACAATCCATTCAACACATCTAGATGCACACAGGCCGAATGGTATGCAATGAGAGGGATTGAAGAGGAAGAATTCAGGAAATATCCTTTCAGCAATGGATTCAACAAGGGAGACATAATGATACTTAAGGGAGTCGATAAGGATAAATTAGAAGTGGGAGAAGTGATTGTATTCCAGTCAGGGATGAATTATCCCATAATACATCGTGTCGTGGAGAAGAATGATGTAATACAGACCAAGGGGGATCATAATCAAGCACAGATCGTCAACATGAAGCTCGACGAGAGATACATAACGAGCGATGAATTGATAGGAAAGGCATGGTTCAGGATACCTTGGTTAGGATATGTGAAGATATGGTTTGTCGATGGTTTGAGATGCATCACTTTCAATGGATGCTATTTCAGCTGATGAATAATTTATTGATGAAAAAAATATGGTAAGGTGATTAAGATGATGTTCTGTCCTAAATGCGGTTCGATGTTGAGGCCGAAGCTTTATAGAGATAAGAAAGTTATGGCATGCAGCTGTGGTTACATGGATTCTAAGGATCCTAAAGTTATCTTGACGGAGAAGAAGAAAGAGGAAGTGAAGTTCGATATTGTAGAGCAGGAATCATCAGCATATCCGATAGTCGAGGCCGAGTGCCCTAAATGCAAGAACAATAAGGCATATTCCTGGACACAACAAATGAGAGCAGGAGATGAGCCTGAGACACACTTCCATAAATGCACCAAGTGCAGCCACACATGGAGAGAAGGGAAATAAGCAATAACATGGATATCACAAAACACATCCATAATGATTATATCGCAATACTTGTCAAGACCAATTCTCCTAAGACAGAGATCGTAAGGTATGATTATGAGAAGAAGGCATTGCGTGTGAATGTTCATGCAAAGCCAGAAGATAATGAGGCGAATGTTGAAGTCGTCAAGTTCTTCTCTAAGCTCTTGAAGAGGAAAGTTGTCATAAAATCAGGCACGAGAAGCAGGGAGAAGCTGCTTGAGATAATATAAGAGCACACTGAACAATATTAACTATTCTATAATAGTAAGATTTAAAAAACAATTGTTGTTCTTCTGTTGCATGCTCAGTCTCAATATAACAATATTCGAACAGGAAGGAGAAAAGTATTATTTCTTGAAGTATTCTGCTTGGACAAAATCAGGGACGAGAGCATACAAAATAACCGATTATAAATCGATGATTACAGAAGTAAAAGATTCATTGAGCGATCTTGAGCCAGGTCGTTTAGACGTCATAGTATTGACTTCAAACGTGAAAGATGACGGTCATGAAGAATATAATCCTGTTGGGATGCGAGCATTGCAGAATTTAATTTCAAGACAATTCCCTAATTCGAACATAATATACGAAATACCAAAATCTACAACACAATCACAATATTTTGAACAGTAAGATATAATAAAGAGCGCATATTCAAGATAATCTTAACATATCTGGGGGTTAATAAAATGGTTGATGCGGACAGGACATTGAAAGTCGATAAGGGAGAATGGAATTTCTACGGAGAGGACAAATTAGGTTTATCAGTAATCACATATCAAATAACAGATACTGGCGTTACCCTGGCAGAAGTGCTTTCTAATCCTAAAAAACGTGTTGCGGCACATGTCGCATGGTCCGGAGCAAGACATTCAAGAGCACCCGGAGATACAATCGAGATATTGGTTGAGATGGGGGAGAAAGGCGTCGATCCTGACGAGAAATTGGATAATACATTCAAAGGTTATGGTCATGCATCTGTCGCCGACATGGCAAGGTTTGCAGTGCAATTCAACAATGTGCCCATGCATTTTCCTATGAATTTGTTCAATGATACATACGTCAATTCTGGTCAGGAGAAATCCACACGATACCAAAAACAATTCGGTGGAGTTATAATGCATCCATTGATATTATATCTTTCTGAAGATATCAAGAAAGAATCTTTTGTTAAAGAATTAAACAACAGTTTCGAGAATCTTGGAGTTCTGGCATTAGAGAATTTCAACGCACTGAAGCCTAAGATAACTGAAGCATATGAAAAATTCTTCAAGCCAGAAAGCAATTCTGATAAGTCAGCATTGAATACGCGAGTACTAGACACAGTAAGGTTCAATCTTTTGCTTGGGCAATCAAGCGGTTTTGCTCTCGAGACGAGCGCGAGGGATTGGGCGAGGATAATCTCCCATCTTAAGGCATCGCCGATGAAATATTATAATAATCTAGGCATACAACTTGAGAATTTCTTGGCTCCAGGAAAAGACTTGGAATCAAAAATGGGATTCAGGGCAGAGGCGCCATCATTGATAGAATTCACAAATGCAGATAATACATTAAGGGATAATCTGCCTGCAATCAAGGAATTCTATGATAAGAACATACATATGTCGAGAAGAAACAGCAAGTTCAAAGGATTCGAGAATCAGAAAGTATCAATAATCGACAATATACATAGTTCTGCATTGAAGATGGCTGCACAGTACATG
>CAZJFT010000068.1:0-2984 GCA_964545585.1 uncultured Methanosarcinales archaeon | reverse complement strand
ATTGTATTTATCCCGTAATGGAATACCTCTTCCGGTTCAAGAAAAAGGCCATAAGCATGCCCTGTTATAATGCAAAGCTTAAACTTGGCATCCCAGCCCTCGACATCAAGAGTGGGATCTGACTCGGCAAAGCCTTTTTCTTTTGCCTCATTATGAGTCATCATGCCTTTCGATGTGGAGACTATCAATACTCCAAAATCCTTTGCGGGAAGGTATCTCTTCTCGAATTTCTCATAATCGTCCTTCTTGACATTGAATCGGGGTTTTATTACGCCAATCTTGTTGACATTCCCTAAAAGGTTTATATTCAAGAGCTTTCCCTTGCCATCCTCTATTTCAGTATATGTGCCTACATAATTGTGTGAATTCAATATGTCCAATACTTTTCTTATGACTTTAGAGTTGTTGGCTATAGTTATCTCCTTTCGTCCTAGTTTCTCGTGATTGTTTATGTATGATAATACATTTGCTAATGGGTCGTTCAACATTTTACACCTACGTTTTTATTATGAGTCCTCTTAACTGTATTTCTTGAATCCTATCTTGTTGGCTATGTCCCTAAAACATTGCCTACATAAGTGAAGGCCGTACTTGCTTATATGAGCGCCTGTCCTTCCGCATCTTGAGCATTTCTTGTTCAAGGCGCCTCCTTTCCTGTTTTTTGGTACGGAATACTTTGCATGCTTCGCAAGCTTTCCAGGCTTCTTCTCAAGCTGAACCAACACTTTCTTATGGTCTGTATATGTCATTTTTATCCTCTGAATATGAATTAATCCTCTTCACTCCTGAATTTAGCACCGAAATTCTGTTTCATGAAATCCATTGATTCGGCCTTAGGTATCCTGTGCTTCATAGGGACTGTCTTCTTGAGCATCTTCCTATGCTTTATCCTGAATCCTGGCCTCTTGAGAGTCACTGTCGCCTGCAACCCTATTATTCCTATCTCCGGATCATACTTAGCATCCTTTATGTCTATGTATTCTTTTATTCCAAACGACACGTTGCCGTTGTCATCGAAATTCTCATCATTCAACTTCATATCGAGTGCGAACAACAATCTTGGTATCATATCAAGCGCCGATTGGCCTCTCAATGTCAATTTGCATCCTATAGGCAATCCAGGCCTTAATCCCCATGCTGCAATCCTCTTCTCTGTTTTCGTCCTCACAGGCGCTATGCCTGTTATCTGCTTCAATAGTTTCTCTGCCTTCTCGAGCTTTGCCTGATCCTTGCCTGCACCTATATTTAGCGTAAGCTTCTCTACAGATATTTTCCGCATCATGTTTTCTTGTGTCATTTTATATCATTATATTTTATGTTATTATATCATTGAATATCCATCATTTTGTCATCTTGACTGCAGGCTTATCTTTCCCGACAACCAGCACATATTCTTTCTTCGTCTCGTATTCATCGTTGCCTGTCTTTATGACGACCGACTTCTGGCTTATCTCCTGCAATGTGCCTATCTTCCCTATATGCTTACCCTTGTAGAGAAGGACTAATGCGCCTTTCTCTAGAGCCAGATGCTCCTTGACTATATTGCCAGGGACGGTTATCAACAATGAGTCGCCGACCTTATAGTGATGTTTCTCGAACAATATGTTCAATCCATTCATGAGATTGAGCTGCGTCTTTCCCTTGACATGATTCTTCCCTATAATCTTCAGCACCTTCAGTGTCGAATCTTCCTTGCTAATTGCGACAGGCTTTATTATCCCGTCCGTGTCTATAATCAGCCTATAATTATCGTTTGTCTTAGGTATAGTTATCACATCAATGAAACATACAGGATACCTATAGTCAGATATCTTCTTATGGTTGATCAGTATCTCTCCATTGTTTATTATGTTCTTGACTTCCTTTGTGTTCGTAGCCAATCCCAATTCATACTTCAAAAGGTTTGATACAGGCATAGTCAATCCCCTGCTCATGCCTCCCGGATTACTTTTTGTTATGAAAGTGATACCTCTCCTTTGGACTTTCCAAGTCTTCGGTGCGTTAAGTCTTTTAAGATGCCTCTTCATTTTTTCTCCACATCATTAGTCTTTTTTGAAGTCTTTCTGACCTTTTTCTCTGTCGTATTCTTCGTCGTCATCTTCTTCTCTGGAGGAGACTTCTTATCTGAAACGACCGCTTTCGCAGCTTGTTTCCTCTCCTTGAATCTCCTCTTGTCTTCAGAGTTCAATTCTATGATCATTACGTTTGATGGCTGTATCGGATGTCTTGCTTTTGTGCCGTCCCTTTTGACATGCTCTATCTTTGATATATATATTAGGGAATTCTTTACATTGACTTCTTCTACTTTACCTTCCTGTTTCTTGAATTGCCCTCGCATTATCCTTACCTTGTCACCCACTCTCAATCTCGCTGACCTCATCTTATGTTTTGTCTTGAGATCCTTTGATAGGTGTGCATTTAGGAATTCTCCTTTTATGTGCAATGGGGCCTTGAACCTGAACTTCCTCTGTTTATTAGGCTTCACACTCGAATTCCATTCCTTTGAAAATTGTTTTTCCATTTTTGATCACTCGTAATTGCCATAAAATAATAATTTTATACTATCATGCTCGCGACTTTCGCCACCGCAGGCCACCTGTCTGCGACCTCTTTCGCGATAGGACCCTTGAATATTGTCCCTTTCGGGTTCCCTTTCTCATCTTTCAATACGATGACGGCATTGTCCTCGAACTTTATCCTCATGCCATTGACTCTCCTATACTCTTTCTTCTGCCGGACTATTATGCCATAGACTACTTGTTTTCTCATCTCTGGCTTTCCTTTCTTTACTGCGCACATTATCAAATCACCTATTCCTGCTGCAGGTTTCTTCCCTTTCTTTGTCTTATGTCCTATGACTGAGAAGACCTTGACGATTTTTGCTCCTGAATTGTCGCAAGTGTCTATATACGCACCTACAGGAAGTGCTGTTGTTATGTTCGCTTTTAATCCTTTCATTTTGATCGTTTAATCCGAATGTCTTT
>CAZJFT010000067.1:0-3102 GCA_964545585.1 uncultured Methanosarcinales archaeon | reverse complement strand
ATCATTATCAGATGCCACACTCTTACGTCTGCCTTTATTATCTTAAGCAACACGATAGTAGATATAATGAGGAGCAATGCATAACTTATTATCGTTGCAGTGGCAGCACCCACAATGGAGTATTTAGGTATCAATATAAGATTCAATATTATGTTAGCGACAGTTGCTACAGCATATATCGCTAAGTTCTTCTTCGGACCTATTATCGACAACAAGAAACTCATGTTTATCTGTGACAATCCGAAGAATATTATTCCTGACGCCATTATCACAAGCGTGGTCGATGCTGCAACGAAAGACTCTCCGAACATCAACCGCAAGATGAGTTGAGGATACAAGACCAATAGTCCTATCAATGGAAGTGTAGCTATAAGGACATACTTTATCGACTTCTCCCATAAAAATCTAATATCATTGAATTTCTTCTGTGCGGTGAGCTCTGATATTCGTGGTGTCAGAACAGTGCTCAACGCCATAGTCAAATATAGCAGAAGAGTGACTATAGGTATGACTGCATTATACAATCCCACCATCTCTAAATTCGTCATGTATGTCAAAAACACTGTGTCTGTAGTTGTTATAAAAAAATAGCATAGCTGCGCGCCTGTAGCTATCAGGCCGAACATGAAAAGCTCCTTGAATAAAATCGTGCCTCCGGACTTATTCACACCACGCGGATATAACTTCCTGTAGAAGAAGATGCCGAAAACTAACATTATAATAAAGTAAGATATCAATTGTATAGACACGTATGCATTGACATTTTCCCTATACTCAGTAGCGCTCACTATCAATGCAAGCCCCAATATCAATAATGTCCTAATCAGGTTATGTATCGCATAAGTCCTCTGGTTCTGGAATGCATTGAACAATATCTGTATGTTCAGTTCTATGCTGTTGAAGAAATATGCTACAGCAAACAAGATTATTGTGGTTACAGAACCATAATGGAAATAGTTCTGTGCAAGGAAATCCGCTAATGCAATTATGACAAGCATGCTTATGACGCTCGTCCAGAATTCTATCCTGATTATCTTATCGACGAAATCCTTCAATTTCGAATCTTGATTTTTTGCTATGAACCGCGGGACATAATACATTGCGCTCTGTCCAATACCTAAATCCCTGAATATGTTTATTATGCCAAGAAATGCTACAACCGCAAAGAACAAACCAAAATCTTTCAAAGAGAGGTTCCTTGCGAGAATTATCCTGAATATATATGAGAAAAATGCTGCCATCAAGAATAATACAAAGACTATTATAGTATCCTGTGCGACTTTTCTTTTTGGTGCACCACTAACCATATGTATCACTCATCAGAATACCGAATATAATTTATAAATGTTGTTAAGCTATTTTCTGGCTATGACTTCGATGCAATCAGAAATCCTAAGCAACTCACATGTCTTGCGGTATATCTTAGCGAGCAATTTGCCTTTTTCATAAGTAGTACCGACATCCTTACTCCCCGTAACTTTCTTCTTGAACCCAGAAATCAATCCTATGGCAAAAACTCCCTTATGTCTTTTTCTAACAATCATGAATCCAAGTGCCTTAAGCATCTTTGGAAGTGTCTTCAGTGAATAATAATAAAGATGAGACTTGTCAGAAGTGCTCAAATAAGGGGATTTCTCGCCAAAGAGTTTAATCTCTAATGATTCACCATTAGGGACGTCGATATATATTATGCCATTCTTCCGCAATTTCTTTTTCAAGAATTCCAATAATTCAACAGGTGTATCTACATGCTCTAAGACATGGAACATGGTTATGACATCGAAATAGTTGTCCTTTACGTTCTCAAGGTCCACCATCTTCATCTTCCTTCTCCTATGGAAACTAATAATCTTTTTGTCTATATCCTGACCATAGATGTCAAATCCTTGCTCTTTTGCAAGATAAGTGAAATTGCTCATGCCTGTCCCGAAATCAAGAATCCTTATTCTATTGTTTGCCAGATGTTTAGGAAAATATTTGCGTATAACTCTTAATCTGCGCAAGCAATCATCACGCTCTATGGCGCTGGAATTTATCTTCAGATAAGAATCATCAATATCATATAGAGAATTTATGTCCTTCTTAGATAATGATGTGTCTGCATATATCAACTTACAATTTCTGCACCTCACAATATCAAACTTCTTTCCCTTGATAAGTACTTTAGGATCCGGTTCATTGCAGAAACATCTTATTTTCAATCTATTTGAAGGATTTTTAGGCATTTTTCACCTTCTCACATAATATTATTGAGTGTGAACCTATAACATATAATGAAAAAGGATAAACCGCTCTCACAATTTTTCTTCCTATACCAAATAAGTAAATAAAACTGAACAAAGAGAACAATGCGCGCTTATACCATCTTGATGCATTCCCCTTTATTTTGCCTTTCAACATCTTGTCTAATTCATCGGGAAACAACACATGAATCTTAAATCCTGCGTTTCTTATTTCGCGCCTGTAATGCCACCAATAATAATAATTGTCATTGAATCCGTCTGCGTTGCTCTCTTCCATGCTCTTATTAGAGGCATCAAATAATCCTCTTATCGGCTCACCTATTATGAACCATTTTCCTCCCTTCTTCAAAACATGAGAAACTTGCTTAGCCACTTTTCCGACATTAGAGCTATGATGAAGACTCGAGCACATGAATACCACATCAAAACTATTCTTAGGCAAATCGATGCTCTCAAAAGACATCAATCTAGTGTTCATCTTGTGCGTTGTGAAATGCTTTATTCCTGTCAATCCGGTATAATCAAAAGGATTTATATCGGTGACAAGGATATCTTTGAATCCTATATTCCTCAAAATCGCAGACGCCCAGCCATTCGCTGCAGCCAACTCTAATATATGATCATCTTTCTTTATATATTTAGAAATCTGAATTATATGATTGGATCCGTAAGTAGATATCTTCTTCTTGAATTCGCTCACATAGCTCTTCTTCAGCTTCAGGACATCATTATAATTGCCTATAGTCTCCCTCCTTATTGTTGGATTATCAAATATCTTTCTTGTCCGGGCATCTCTCAAATAAGGATTCATTATCCTTTCAAAATCCTCATAGGAGCTGAAAGAGAAAGCTCCTCCCAG
>CAZJFT010000066.1:0-3128 GCA_964545585.1 uncultured Methanosarcinales archaeon | reverse complement strand
TATCATGAAACTCAAGAACAATTATTGGCTATTCATCGGGGGAGCAGCATTCATAATATTATCATTATATAGCATAGCAAGATCATTGATAGGCGTCACGAGCATATATGATATGATAGAGATAAGCATTGATTGGCTTGCAGCATTGACAATATACTTCTTCCTGGGAGCAATGATAGGACACGTGATAGACTGGGTGAGATATAAGAAGAACAAGCACCCATTATGGGTCTACATGACAATAGCATTATGGCTGATAAGTGCAATAACCGTGGCAATAATCGCAGACATAGGCATTCTCGGAACAATATTCTTCCCATTCATATACGGGATATTCTTCACAGGATACGCATTCACGATATTGACACCAAAGATGCTATACACATCAACATATGGCAAAATAATATACAACATAATAATATTAAGCATCTTCAGCACATGGTTATACTATACTATAAAGAACAAGCAGAAACTATTGACAAGAATACTGCTAATAATCCTATTCATAATATTCTTCGCAGGATTCATAGGATGCGCAACAGCATTAAAGTAATATTTATAAATAAGGTATCCTTATCTATACTCAATTGGGGTGAGTTCAAATGATTGAGATTGTTATTGGGGTAATAGTTCTGATATACCTATTGCTTGGTTTAAGGGTAATTGACCAGTACGAGAAAGCCATAGTGTTCACTCTAGGACGCTATACTAGCACAAAAGAGCCAGGGTTAAGGTTCATATGGATAATAATCCAGAGAATGGAAAGGGTAGATATGAGAGTGCGGACGCTTGACATAGAGAAACAACAGGTAATGACAAAAGACAATGTACCAGTAGACGTGAATGGAGTGGTATTCTTCAAGGTAAACAAGCCAGAAGATGCAATAATCAAGGTACAGGATTTCATGTTCGCAATATCAAAACAGGCACAGACAGCATTAAGGGATGTATGCGGAAGCATGGACCTGGACACAGTGCTTACAGAAAGGCAGAAGATAGGAGAAGAGATAAGAAAGATAGTGGATAAAGAGACAGACCAATGGGGCCTTGACGTTACACTAATAAAACTTCAAGACATAGAAGTGCCAGACGATTTGAAGAGGATAATGTCCAGACAGGCAGCTGCAGAAAGAGAGAAGAGAGCAAACATCATAAAATCCGAAGGAGACAGGGATGCAGCAAAGAATCTTGCAGCAGCAGCAGAGACGATGTCTAAATCAAGAGGGGCGATGCAGTTAAGGACTCTTCAGACACTAGACGGACTAGGACCGACAGCATCAAACACAGTAGTCATGGCATTGCCAGTAGAAGTAATGGAATTCTTCGAAAAGATGAGCAAAAAGAAATAAATATTTTTTTTATTTTCTTAATATGAAAATAACGCCTTTTATAATCAGATATAGTATAATGATATAATTGATCCATTCTACCTTATATAAAAGATTGACAAGCACAATCAACGCAATCAAACCATCAACCATATACAATGGTTCACCATAGAATGCGAATACCCTAACAATGAAATAAACGACAACAGCCAATACGAGCACATTACCTATGACATCAAGCATATTAAGAAGAATAACCAAACCAGCCAATACATCAAACACGCCAGTAATCTTATTGACCATAAAAGAAAGGAAAATAAAAGGGTTTATTAACGTTTCTGAAGAATATCCTCCTGGAATGCTTTAGAATCCTTCAATATGAGCATGAACAATCCCTTAACGAATTCGTGATCAAGACCTTCTGCCTTGTCCAATGCTCTAGAGATTATCTCATCTTCACGTACAGGGTCATAAATCTCAAGGCCAAGCCTCTCTTTATATTTAGCTATAAGAGCAACCAATTCATGCCTATCCTTAAGAAGGGATACTATCTCATCATCCAATGCGTCAATGCTTGAACGTAATTCGTCTAATTCATTCATTCTCCTAAACCTGTACAACGCCAATTGATCTCGGCAGACTTATCCACAACATCAATCACGCATGCAGGAGCACAACCAGGCCTCTCCATATCTAGATCAACCCAATAAGTCTTAGTGCCCTCATTGCAAGTCAATATGGTACTGCATTGGATAGTCGGAGCATTACATGATGGAGTCTCGAAATAACAATCAGGATAACAACCGCCCTCCTGCAAAGTATAACCTTCAGGGCATGAACACTTGAAAATATCACCACATTCACTGTTCCTTGCTATCTCTAAAGCTTCCTCTTCAGTCATAGCAGAACAACCGACAGGAGGCACACCTTCACATGGCTCCTCCCAAGTCCTTAAACACTTCTCTTTTGCAGCACACCAAGAATAACCAGCAGATGCCTTGCAACCATACTCATCGACATCGCCACCAACAATAGGATTAGACTGCGTACAGCCAGACAATACGAACAAACCAATAATTGCAATGATAAACAACGCCTTCATGCATATCACCTAAGTATCATAAAGCATACTAAGTATTTAAATATAATGATGAGTTCAAATCAAATAGAAATAAAAAAGAAAAAAAATTACCAGATTTTCTGGAATATATCTACTGTCAGACTGCCGATGTTGTCGCCATACCATGAAGGTTCTATTACTGCAGTGTTAGAGTCTCCATCAAATACTCTAAACTTTAAATTCGCATCTGCACCTGCATAGTCTAATAAGTATGTATGAGTAGCATCATAAGCTCCCCAATCCACAAACATATCATTGACTTGCAAATCGAATGCCCCTTCACCTAAAAAGTATGGATTGATGTCATATCCATCTAAATAATTTGCCCATGCATCAACACTGATATATTCTGCATCTGCAACATTATTGCTATTGGTCCATGTACCTGTTGCTTTCAATAGGTAACTCTTTCCCAACATCAATGCATTAGTACTGGTTGCTCCATCAATGTTTGTAGGCACTTCAAGTGTTTCTATATATAATAGTCCATCAACAGTCCCGTCTGATGCGTCCAAGATGAAAGTCTCCATCACACTCTTGCTGCATCCAAACTTATAATGCCCGCCAAAGTCACCGGCGAATTCTTTCTCTAAATCAAGTATCTGTGTACAACTGCAGCCTTGTGTGTCCGTTAATGAAAACTCAGATGGTACTTGAACAAATTTAACCTTCTTTGCAGG
>CAZJFT010000065.1:0-3525 GCA_964545585.1 uncultured Methanosarcinales archaeon | reverse complement strand
CTTTTGGTATTATCCCATCCATCTGCAATAATGTCACTTCATTAGTGCTTGGTATCATCGCTACTGGAATGTCAGCGACCTCTTTTGATTCCACTTCCATGAATTCATGCAAGTGTTCTTCCTCGTAGTTCAAGTCAACTATCACTCGACCATCTGCTCTTCCGACAGCGACTGCAGCGATTATGTCCTTCATCGGTATGCCTGCATCTGCAAGCGCTATCGCTGCAGCATTTATTCCGCAGCATCTTGAACCTGCATCTGTCTGTGACAATTCTATGAATACATCTACGACTGCATTAGGATAATCATTCAAGTCAACTACTGGCAGTAATGCCTTCTCTGTGACCATCGATATCTCTTTGCTTCTCCTTGACGGACCAGGCCTTACTCTCTCTCCTGCTCCTGAGAATGGCATCATGTTGTAGTTGCATCTCAAGACTCCCTTCTTAGGGTCCTGCTGGAATTTAGGGAACATCTCCCTTGGACCATACACTGCAGCATACGCTATCGTCCTTCCCATCTTGAAATATGCTGAGCCGTCTGCATTCTTTATGACGCCGGCTTTTGCTTCTATCGGCCTAAGCTCGTCAAATCCTCTTCCGTCTATTCTTTTATTGTAAGCCATTGTAATCACCTTTATCTTCAATCTCTATCTTTGTCCCTGTCTCCTTCTCCAGGAATTCCTTTATCCTCTCTGTCAATCCTGATAGATGACTTTCATCTTCTATCTTCCTTATCGCCTGTACAGCGATGTTTTCCTTGTCTGGCTCTCCATCTACCCATATCCAGCCGTTCTGGCCTACTATTATCCTGCAGTTCGTTGCCTGCTTTATCATCGTGACCATCGAGCCTTTCTTTCCTATTATTCTAGGGACTTTGTGTGTATTGACTGATATTATCCTTCCTCCACGTATCTTCCTAAGTCCTTGATCCCTTACTGTAAGGTCTACAAGGTTTTGGCTTGTTACATTTGTTATTTTCGCTACAACGTGTTCATCTAAGTCGAAGTATCTTGTCAAGTCCTCGTTCTTCTCTATGAACTCCGGAGTCTCTTTGCTTGACAACACTGCCGTGTAAGGGCTGTTTATGTCGACTCTCCATCCTGATACAAGGATGTCCATGACTCTTCCTATGACTACATCGTTTCTTTTCGGAAGATACCTTCCTGCTAGAGGTATAGTCTTTATGACTTTTCCCTCTATGTTTGCAAGGCCTAGCCTTGATGCCAGAATCTTCTGGTTCTGCCTATATGTCCCGTGTCCTGGAATGAATCCCAGATCATCTGCTAGCACTTCACCAGGCACGACTACTGTTTTATCTTTTACTAATACTCCCATTTTTTATCACCTTAATCATGATTTTTATTTTTTTATGTTTGTTTTATCGTATTTTTTGTGTTTTTTTCCTTTATTATTTTCTTAACTATCCGTCTTGCTTATTGATAGAACCGCCTATCTTTCTCTGATAATACTTTTATCTCTACCCCTCCATGTGTCTTCTTGCTCAAGTCTTCTACTAAGTCAAGATATATCCCTGCAGGTATCTCAATCACGCAAGAATAGCATCCATCACTCAACCAACTCTCCTTTGTGACCTTTCCATAATTGTGTATCGTCCTAAAATATTTCTTCGCATACTTCTCTGACAAGTGTATCTGTAGATGCCTGTTCTCCTGCTTTATAGGGATTATAGATTTGAGCTTCTTCAATATCCCTTGAACTTGGTCCTCTGCAGACAGCTTGTCACTGATGCGTATCTTTGCCTCATCGAATGCATTCTCAAGACGCACTATCGGATGCGGAAGATTATTAGTAGGATTTATTGTCGTCCTATGTATTATCTCCAATATCTTCCTCTTCTTCTCTTCCTGCTGCCTGTCCCTGTATTTCGAGCTTAATTGTAGCTCTCCTTTTCTGAGTATGAATTCTGCTATCTCTTCTTCATCAAGCGTTCCGAATGTGACTTTCAGATCTGTCTTCGAGCTGAATACGCCCTTCTTGGCATTCTCGAACACATGTTCTGCCATCAACACTTCACGTACATCATCAAGGACTCCTTGTTTGAAAGCGACTGCCTTATCAGGGTCGACGACAATTTCGAAATTCCGCCCGTTCTTCTTAAGCCTTGCAAGATTGACGTGTATCTGCTCTGGAGCTAATTTCTTGTTGAACCGCATCCCGCCGAAACCTTTCATTTTATCACCTATTTTATCACGTATAATTTTTATGATATATTTTACGATACATTACTTCTTTTTAGCGCTGTCCTTCCCCTCTAATGATGCGAGCGCCTTTGCAATCTTATCTCTAGGGACTTTCTGATATTCTTTCTTGTCTGCCGTCACGAATACACAATCTATCCTTTCAGCTTCAAAGCCATCTGTGATTGTCTTCTTCAATGCAGATAATGCAAGCTTCATACCCTCTTCAAGCGTCAATGTTTCCTTATACTCTTTTGCAAGGATGTTTTTGACCTCTATCTCCCCTTCACCTATAGCTGTCGCCTTGTACTGGAAATATATCCCTGTAGGATCTGTTTCAAACAGTTTTACGCCAGCCTCATCTGCTCCCGCAATCAGAAGCGATACTCCAAATGGCCTCAAACCGCCAGATTGTGTACACATCTGTTTCAGGTTTGCTATGTCCCTGACTATTGTAAGAACATCTATTGGGCTGTCATACGTGACTTTATGCTCTTGCGCTTTCAGCTGCGCACGCTCTACAAGTATCCTTGCATCGCTAAGGATTCCTGCACCAGTCAATGCGATATGATCATCTACCTGCCATATCTTCTCTACTGATTCTGCGACGATTAGCTTGTCGACTATCCTCTTGTCTGTCACTAAAAGGACGCCGTCTTTGCATACCATCCCTATCGCTGTCGACCCCTGCCTTACTGTCTTTTTTGCATATTCTACCTGCAATAATCTTCCATCTGGGCTGAACATCGTTATTGCCCTATCATATCCCATCATCTGATGTTGTAATGGTTGTACTTCAGTCATTTTTTTGCACCTCGTATAATCATGTGTTTATTTTTTTATCATATCCTCTGCCTTATTAAGCATCCCTGAGACATAAATAGTATCAATGTTGACTTTCTTATCACCTATAAGCGTCATCATCCCAAGGCATACTTTGACCTTATCAACATACTTGTTCTCTAAACGTATTATCCCTTTTCTTGTCTTCTCATCATATTTTACGTTCATGATTCCTGCCTTACCTGCATCAAAAACTCCTAGTAATGTATTGCATTCTTTTATCAGATGCTCATTAGCCCTAGGGATTGATGAGCCCCCGGCGGCGTTTATTCTATAGACTAGATATCTCTGCCTCTCCTTAAGTGTCGGTAGAAGGGTTTTTTGCTTTTGATTGATTGTCATGTTTGTTTTTTGGTAAATTGCCAGAACTGGTATAGCACATATACCAAACTGCCTCTCTTCTCACTATCAGGAAAGAAAGTTGATTTGTTTATAAATATTTCGCATGTTAATGAAATGTTTTAAGGCCGAGAACGCGCACA
>CAZJFT010000064.1:0-3563 GCA_964545585.1 uncultured Methanosarcinales archaeon | reverse complement strand
ATTGTGAAAAGAGACTCCGAGCAACAACTTCTCTCTCCAGGAGAAGAAAACATGGAGTACAATAAGAATATCCGGATTACTAATGTTGTTCTAGACTATCTTGTTTATGCATTGATTGCTACTGTGCTAGTGATAAGTATGTTTTTCATGCTATATTGAGTGAAAAATGATAAAAGACTTTTGGACGGAAGACGAACTGAACTGGGAAGAGGATGAAGATCTAGTTCAGGAGGAAAAGTGAGTTAATCATCTTGTATGATTATGCCTGTCTTATAGGTTGCTCTATCGATTTTTGTTGGGGGATTTAATATGGAGGAAAACGAGGAATTGTTTGAAGAATTGCATGGGCTAAAAAAGAAGTCAATGAGCGCAGCATTGAACAAAGAGCATCTATCAAAATATGAACTAGATGATATCTTTGCAGTATGATTGCTGTTGCATCATGTTCCTACAGACATTATTCTAAATAAAAACACAACTTTTAAATATATACTTTTAATCTTTCTATTAGGTGTATGTCATGGTTAATGAGGAGAAAGGATTAAAAGACGTCCAAAAAAGACTTGAAGAAGAGAATCATCTGATAGCAGAGCGTATAAAGAAATTGATGGAACTGAAAGAGAGATACGTACTGCCTTATCGTTTTGAAAAAAAACATTCAAATAAGGGATTGCAAGAGAAATATTCTGAATTAAAACCAGAAGAGCATACAGATGATGTAGCAATGACTGCAGGGAGGATAGTCGGTCTGAGGAGAATAGGAAAAGTCACATTCATGCACATCATGGACAATGATGCGAAGATACAGGTATATTTCAACGAGGGCGAATATGCGAATTATCCTGACCTGAAACTTCTTGACATGGGTGACTTCATAGGTGTAAAAGGAAAATTGTTCAAGACTAAAACAGGAGAATTGACAATAAACGTTTTGGAAATGGAATTCTTGAGCAAGGCGATAAGGCCATTACCTGAGAAATACCATGGATTACAGGATACAGAGATAAAATATAGGCAGAGATATCTTGACCTGATAATGGATGACTCTTCAAAGAAGAGATTTGTCATACGGACAAAGATTATCAAAGCAATAAGAGAATTCCTTGATGAAAAGGGATTCATGGAAGTAGAGAATCCAACAATTCAGCCAATATATGGTGGTGCTGCAGCAAAACCCTTTGTGACTCATTATAATGATTTAGACATGAAAGCATATCTGAGGATATCTCTGGAGCTTTACTTGAAGAAATTGATTGTCGGCGGTTTTGAGAAAGTCTACGAGATGGGAAAAGTATTCAGGAATGAGTCGATAGACACTAGCCATAATCCTGAATTCACATTGATGGAACTATACTGGGCATACGCGGATTATAATGATATAATGAAGCTAGTTGAAGATCTTTACAATCATGTCGCATTGAAAGTCTTTGGGACGACAAAGATAGTCTATCAGGGAAAAGAGATTGACCTTAAATCTCCATGGAAGAGGATGACGATGACAGATGCGCTTCTTGAATACGGCGGAATAGACGCGACAAAATTATCAGAAGAAGAGATAAAAGGATTGCTTGACAAGCACAAGATAGAATACCGTGATGACATGAGCAGGGGATTATTGATAAACCAACTGTTCAAGATTGCAGAAGACAAATTGATACAACCAATATTCATAATAGATCATCCGAAAGAAACAACTCCATTATGCAGGCTTCACAGGGAGAACCCTGAATTGATCGAAAGATTCGAGCCATACATCAATGGGTGGGAGATAGGGAATGCCTATTCAGAATTGAACGATGCTATAAGGCAAAGATATTTGCTTGAGGAGCAGGCAAAGGAATTACGTGCAGGCATTGACGATGCGAACCCTATGGATGAAGACTTCTGCAAGGCAATAGACCATGGATTCCCTCCGACAGGAGGCCTCGGTCTTGGTATTGACAGGATGATAATGCTGTTCACAGATTCTGTCTCAATAAGGGACGTCATATTCTTCCCGACTATGAAACCGCACGAGGATGAAGCAAAGAACATCCCCAAAGAGAAGAAATGAAAACGACAATCATCTTCGTAAGGCATGGTGAGACATTACATAATTCAAAAAAAATAATATGCGGCCATACTGATAGTACATTATCAAAGAAGGGCAAAGAGCAAGCAAAAAAAGTCGGATTAAGGTTCAAAGATGAATCGATAGATGTTTTATTCTCAAGTGATTCGGCTAGGGCCAAACAGACTGCTGCAGAAATAAAAAAACATCATGCTATCTCTTTAGGATATGATGCGCGATTGAGAGAACGTAATTATGGCACATATGAGGGAAAACATCTAAATGATTGGTTAAAGGCACTTTCAAAGACAAAAACGCCATTCCATAAGTTCAAGCCTCGAAGAGGCGAATCTCCTGAAGAGGTAATCAATAGATCGCTTGATTTCATAGATGAGATGCTAAGGACGCATCCTGGAAAATCCATACTATTGGTCGCTCACGGTACCATCATACGACAGACTGTGATGGCGCTATTGAAGAAAAAGGATGCGACTCATAAAAAATATCATCACATGAATACAGGAGTCACAATAATAGAATTCAAGGGCAAGACTCCCAAACTTAAATTGTTGAATTGCACAAAACACTTAAAATGAAAAAAGAAAATAACAATGAAAATCTCCTTCCGTTCGAATCCCTAGACAGGGAAATTGTCATGAAGAGAGAGTATGAGTCTTCAGGGAAGTTCGGCATGCGGCCAGAAGAAAGAAGCACTGAGGAGATGTTGAATTATTCTATAATAAATATTGATAAGCCTGCAGGTATAACTAGTCATCAAGTGTCTGCATTAGTCAAGGATATCCTTGAAAAAGAGAAAGCGGGCCACAGCGGCACGCTAGATCCGGGAGTCACAGGAGTCCTCCCGATAGGAGTAAACAAAGCGACAAGGATAATGCAATGGCTTCTTACTGCGGGAAAAGAATATGTATGTTTAATGCACGTGCATGATGATTTCGACAAGAACAAGATTATTTTTGAGATGAAGAAATTCACAGGAAAATTAAAGCAGCTTCCGCCGGTGAAGTCTGCAGTGAAAAGAGAGATACGCGAGAGAAGCATATATTATGTTGACGTGATTGAAGTCGATGGCCGTGATGTGCTGTTCAGGATAGGGACACAGGCAGGGACATACATAAGGAAATGGGTCCATGACTTCGGCATTGTCCTAGGAACTAATGCGCACATGGCAGAATTACGAAGGACAAAAGCCGGGCCGTTCAATGAAGATAACTTAACGACATTAACAGATCTCAAGGATGCATACCATTATTACAAGGAGGAGAATGATGATTCTTACTTGAGAAAGATATTCATAACTCCAGAAAAGGCGGTAAGCCACTTAAAGAAGATATATGTTATGGACACGACAGTAAATACGCTATGTCATGGCGCATTCTTGAAAGTTCCCGGGATTGTAAGCCTTGAAAAATCAATAGAAAAAGATGATATAGTTGCTGTGATGACGCTAAAGGATGAATTGATACTCGTCGGCAAAGCAAAGATGGGCTCAGAG
>CAZJFT010000063.1:3854-4084 GCA_964545585.1 uncultured Methanosarcinales archaeon | reverse complement strand
AAACCATTCCCCGGACTATCAGTCTCAAGGACAACATCACCAGTTATTACATCGTCTGCTATATTTACCGGTTCCTCAACACTTGCGGATTGAGCAGTTATTTCAACCTGCTCATCACTATAAACGTTCAAATCTTGAACGGGCTCTTCAATTACCGGTTCTTCAACTATCGGCTCTTCAATTATAGGCTCCTCAACAACTACAGGGGGAGAATAACTTCTGCCTCCTCC
>CAZJFT010000063.1:0-3844 GCA_964545585.1 uncultured Methanosarcinales archaeon | reverse complement strand
TGCTCTTCTTAGGCTTTTCTTCCTCAGGCTCCTCTACAGGAACAGATACTATAGTTATAGTATTAGACTGCTTCCAAGAACTATAATTCTTACCATCATAAAGCCTTGAGCGACACTGCCATGTGTCATCAACAGCAAGATTGTCCTTAGTCAAAGGCTCAGTGATCTCTCCAGGATGCTGATTATACTTAGTGATAGACTTAAAGAATGCACCATTCTTATACCAATGAAGCGTAACAGTCATAGGATCATCATTAGAATCATCAATATTTAATAAGCATAAGACATCATTGTTTATGGTGTTGTCATAACTATAGACGGAAATTGAATTGATTACAGGAATGGCGTTTGAAGGCAAAGATGCTACAGTCATTGTGTTTGAGTATGTCCATTGTGAGTATATTTCTCCGTCGTGTGCTCTTATTCTGCAGCTCCATGTTTCTCCTGCGTTTATGTTTGTTTTTGGTAGTGTTTTGCTTATTGTTCCTGTTTGCTGGTTGTTTAGGGAATCCATCTTGTATGCTACGTTGTTCTTGTACCATTGTACGTATGCTGTCATTGTTTGACTGTCGCTTATTTGTCCGCTGCATGTTATGTCTGAGTTTATTGAATTGTCTGGGCTTGTCAATGTTACTTCAGAGACGGAAGGAGGCTCATTTACAATAACAGGATCGTTTACAAAATCTCCTATCTCTATCTGTTGTTTCGATAATAACGTTACGCTATATGTGGCTTGATTTGAGGATATTATTTTTCCTGTTCCAAGGTCTTTGACATCATTATATGGTTTTGTCATATACAATGTTATGATACCGTTGTTAAAGTTGAATTTTTTTGGTCCAGCATTTCCAAAGTTCACTTTTGCATTATTATAAAGTTGTTCTATTATAAAATCTTTATTTGTATTTTCTTCAATATTAATAGAGTTTTGTTGATATTTAATATCAAAATAAATTTTAGATACAGTATAGGTATTTGAAGATATTTTATTATTGATAGAGTGGCTCACCTCATAATATATTGGTATGTTGCCTTCTATTTTGTTATTTTGGAATAAATTGTCATGTGTTCCATCGCGTATGTCTAAAGGAATTTTAACACCTGTAAACGTGTTATCATGAATGTTGTTGTTGTTTGCAAAGTGTGTTTGGTCCGTTCCTATATTTAATAATACTCCACGGTTATAATCTCCACTAAAATAATTGTTATATACTTCTATATTTTTAGTGTCTGCTAAATGTATTCCTATATCATCCCCTCTGCTAGGTGTCAAATCTGTTATTCTATTGTTATAAATTTTGACGTTAGATATGGTATTTCCCCCATTAAATTTTATTCCAGTTGCGGATACTCTATATATAAGATTATCACTTATTGTTCCGGAATTTGTTAAGTCTCTGCTATCTCCTGAAAGATAGATGCCGTGAGATCCTAAGTCTCCTTGTCCATTGTCTCCGGAATCAAAAATTCTATTGTTGCTTACTTTAAAATTTGTCACTCCTGACATATATATTCCAGATATACCCCCACATTGCGAAAGATTATTGTATATTATCTGAGAACCAGATGATAGCTCGTGATTCGGGTTATTATAATTAGTGAATGTTATGCATGCATCACCATATCCTTTTATATTTAAGTTTTTTATAACATTATTATTACCTTTATTCATGCGTATTCCGCTTTTTGATGCATCATTAATGTTTGTGGTGTATATTGTCGCCCCATTTCCGTCCAAGACGATGCCGCTTCCATCAACTATTATTCCGGAAGGCAGATTATATGTTCCTTTGCATAAAGTTGTGCTAGAAGTTATTGTCATTCCGTCTGTCGGCGTTACGCATGCAGCATAGACTGTGCTTGAGAATATTACTAGTAGGAATGCTGCCAATGCGAGCATTATGCCTCTTCTCCGCAACCCTAACACGCTTTTACTCATACTTTCTCGCGAAGATCTATAAGAAACGGGATTATCCCCACCTAACTCGTTCTCGATCTTTAAGTTTCTTTTTTGATATGCTTTATTTTGAGATTTATAAAATTTATGCATTTTTAGTCGCCTCCTTTATAAGCATTTTAGGATACCCGTTCTGTAGTAACACGTTCACAACATCTTTTTCTTTATATCCCATCTTCTTTTGCTGGATGATATATGCTTTTATGGATATTAGGGCCTGTTTTTGTCTTTCTTTAGGCACATGACGTTCTATTCTCTTTATTTTCACAGGCTTAAGGTTTGCTCTTCTCAATATGTGGAAATGGTGGTCTATGATTGTCTGTTTATAGTATTTGCTTAATGCTCTCCGGATAGCAGAATATGAGTATCCTGCCTGCAATGACCTTATTATATAATCATTCAGCTTATCATCCTGCTTTACTTCAACCTTTGTTCTTGTAATCAATAATGCAATCACTAAGAACATTATTGTCCATAAGATGTACACCTTCCAATACTTCTCCCAAACCGTGATTTTCTTAGGCTCTTCAACTATAGGCGGAGATATTTCTTCTATTGTTGGCGTAGTATCTTCTGTGACTGGCTCATCAAGCGCTTTTTGTGGATTCTTGTCTATAGTCTCTATATCCTGTTTTATAGGCTTGTCCTGCTTCGGCTTTTCTACTGGTTCTTCTTTTATTATACTGCTTCCTCCGCCACCGCCTCCTCCGCCACCTCTTGAGGGTTTTTCTTCAATCACTGGCTCACTTATAGTTATAGTATTAGATTGAGCTATGGTTGTATTCAATCCATCTGTTGCAGAGACTTGGCAATACCATGTCCCTGGACTGCTGTTTGTCATGGCAGAGAATGTTCCATTGATATCTTGTTGTACTATTATGCTGTTTACAGCATTGTTCTTGTAGAACAATATAGTCATGTTCACTAATTCATTGACTGTCCCATTACAAATCAAACTGTTGTTAAGGCTTAAAGTCACGATTGGAGGAATGTTTATTGTTTCATTGATTGTCTGGTTGAGAGTCTCATTTATAATCACTGTATTGGAAACTCTTGAAGTGGTATTGAGTCCATCAGATGCAGTGACGTTGCAATACCATGTGCCGTTGAACCTTTGTGTGTACCCAATGAATGAACCGTTAGTCTCTAGTGATATGCTGTTATTGAGTGCATCATCAAGATAATAATCAATAGTTATATTGCTCAACTTATTAATGATTCCTGAACAGTTCAAGTCATTAGATAAAGTGATGCTGCTCAGTGAGATGTATGTCTCATTCACTGTCTGGTTTCCAGTCTCATTGATAGTTTCATTTATCGTTTGATTAATAGTCTCATTTATTGTCACATTGATGATTATTGTATTGCTAGTCATCCAATCACTATAATCCGTGCCATCATACGCTCTAGCCCTGCAATAATGCTCTCCAGTCATGTTGCTTTGCACATCCACTGATGAATTTATCGTCCTGTTCAATGTGCTATTATAATACCATTCAATAGTCGTCGTCAATGAATCATTGTCTGCATCAGATGCACTAGTTATGCAAGTCAAGTTCTGGCTTAAAACAACAGAATTCATCACAGGCGGAGCATTGTTCACAGGATCAGCGACAAAGTCGCCGACCTCAATCTGCTGGCCAGGCGCAAGCATTATAGAGAAAGTATCCACATTGGATGCAAGAATTGCACCGTTGCTCCTGTTCTTCACATCATTATAAGGTTTCCATTGACTGTTGCCATTATACATTGTGAAATTATATGAATTGATAGTGAAATTCTTGGTGCCGGAAAAATTAAGGATTGTTAATACTGTGTATGATGATTGTCCAATATTTATTTTATCTTTCTCAAGAACAGTGAAGTTAGCAAGTGATTGTGTCCTTA
>CAZJFT010000062.1:0-4357 GCA_964545585.1 uncultured Methanosarcinales archaeon | reverse complement strand
TACGAGATGCTATCCTGTGACTGGAGTTCAGACGTGTGCTCTTCCGATCTGAAACAATTGGTGAACAGGTCAAAGAAAGAGAAGGCGATGCTGAAGAAAGAATTGGAAAAGACAATAAGCATGAACAAGGAATTGAAGAAGAAAATTGATATAATCACGAAAGACAGGATCCTGCTGGAAAACACTAGGACAAAACTCATAGAGGAGCACAGGAAAAAAATGAATGCATTGCAAGAGACTTATGAGAAGAAGCTTGCAGAACTGAACAAGGAGAGATCCGAGTTTGAGGAAAGAAGAAAGAACGCATTATCTTTGCTCCATAAAGCAGACCTTATGCAGAAAGAGAAGGAGAACCTTGACAAGTTGAAGGAGATGGTCGCACAGAAGAGACAAGCATTGAATGAAACACTGTATGAAGACAGGGAACTTAAGCATGCCATAGATGGTGCAGAGAGCAAGCTCGCAGAAGAAAGGTCTAACCTAGACAATATGATATTCTCCAAATATATAAAGTGGAAGCTCTCCGGATCAGAAGACAATGAGAGCATCTCAGATATACTTAAGGACCCTAAAGTCGACGAAATAAATAACATGATAGTCGAATGCAGGAGCAAAGTATTGAACGGGAACATAGGCGAAGCAAAAAGGATGTATAATGCAATAAAGCACAAGTTCGAGACATATCAGATAGACGATTACAATAAGTCTATGCTTTTCAATGCAATAAGGGAACTTTACAGCGATATACAGATTGCTATACTGAAGCCATAAAATTTTTATATCATTCTTTACAACATCTATTCTAGGTGATTAAAATCACGGATGACAAGCAAGAAGTCAAGGGCATAGAAGAGATAGTTTCTGAAACAAAGCCGCTGAAAGCAAAAAATGACGATTACGATGACTCTGACGCTATATACAAGAGAAGGAACGACAAGGCATCAGATGATAATCTCAAATTCCTTTAAAATCTTTTAAATAGAAACATTTAAAAAAGGGCTATATTTTCTTCTCATATCTTTAACGAGGTTAAATTATGGAACAGTTCGATGAAAAGCCCACACTCTTAGGCAAACTGAAAAACTTTGTGAAAGAGTGCGCAAGGGTATTGAAGATAACAAAAAAACCTACAAAAGAAGAATTCAAGACAATAAGCAAAGTATCAGGATTAGGGATTCTGATAATAGGATTGTTAGGATTCATAGTGCACCTTATTGATGTACTTATATTCAAATAAACAAGGTAATATATATGAGTGAAGAAAACAAGATTTATTGCATAAGGACAACTGCTAATAGAGAAGACCAAGTCATGGATTTCGTCATCAGCAATGCAGAGAGAAAAGGAATCAATATTTTATCAGTCATAAGGCCGCATGGTCTTAGAGGATATATCTTTGTAGAGTCACCTACGAAAGCTGATGCAGAACAAGCAGCGTTCGGCATACCATATGCGAGAGGATTATTGCCTCATGAAGTGGGATACAATGAGATAGAGCACATGCTTGAGCAGGTAAAGAAAGAGATGAACATCCAGAAGAATGATATCGCAGAGATAATCTCTGGCGCATTCAAGAGAGAGAAATGCAAGATCACAAGGATAGACAAGGTAAAAGAAGAGGCGGTTGTCGAATTGCTCGATGCAGCAGTGCCTATCCCTATCACATTGAAACTTGACGCTTTGAAAGTTATAAGAAGAGAGGGCGAGGATACAGATATTGAATAAGGTGAAGTATTATGGCAAAACAATCAGTAGACGCATTAGTGAACGGCGGGCAGGCAAGTGCAGCACCACCATTAGGACCGGCATTAGGTCCATTAGGAGTAAATATAGGACAAGTCATTGCTGAAATCAACAAGAAGACAGCATCATTCAAGGGGATGCAAGTCCCGATAAAAGTTACAGTTGACACTTCTACAAAAGAATTTGAGGTTACAGTAGGAACACCGCCTGCATCAGCATTATTGCTGAAAGAAGCAGGGATAGAGAAAGGATCAGGGAAACCACATGTCGAGAAAGTGGCAGATATAATGATTGAGCAAGTCATCAAAGTGGCAAAGATGAAAGAGGATAATCTGCTTGGCATTACATTGAAACAAAGAGTCAAAGAGATAATAGGAACAGCAAACAGTTTAGGCATACTTGTAGAAGGAATGCCTGCAAAGGATGCGATAAAACTAGTCGATGAAGGAAGATTCGACGCAGAAATCAAGTCTGAGAAGACGGAGCTTTCAGCAGAAGAATTGAAGAAACTACAGGAAGAGAAGAAGAAACTACAGGAGAACTTGGAGAAGATGCATGCAGAACAGCAGAAGAAAGCCCAGGATATAATAGATACAATGAAGGGCAAAGAGAAGTCTGCAATCAAGGCCAAGCTTCATGAGGCAGGAATCCCAGAAGACTTGATAAAGAAATTATTGCCTGCTGATACAGGAGCCGCTGGAGAAGCGAAAGGTAAAGGCGGAAAGAAGTAATCAATAAATTTTTTTTTCTTATATATTTTTTCTATATAAAAATACAAAATATTTATAAATACGAACATTTAGGATAGACTATAAATCAAAGAGGTGTGTTATTATGCATAGAAAAGGTTCTATGGAATTAAGCGTAAACTCAATAGTAATTCTAGTCATAGCCGTCGTCATGATGGGACTAATCCTAGGATTCATAAGAAGCAAATTCTCAGAAATAGGAGGAGGATTCGTTGTAGACGAGAGTGCGGCACCAGAAGCGACAGCGTCGGACCCTATTGCAATGTCTAGAAATTTAGTCACCGTATCAGGAACGAAGAAGACAGGATTAAACATAAATTTCTATAATACATTTCAAGGTGCGATAAATCCGACAACGAGAGCTAATATTGCACCAAATTTTCATTGTCAATCACCAGACAATAATGTTGTAATAAGAGGAGAATATTTTAAAAAGATGGCAGAAAAATCAAAAATAACTGAATACTCTGGAAATATAAGACTGCTCACTTCTGTACCAAAAGATACTTATCTATGTAAAGTATGTTTTGTTTTACTTCCTGTCAACAATCCTGGAACCTGGCATGAGAATCGTACTTGTAATGAAGCAAATTCGGCGAATCTTATCGCTGATAAAGAATTCCAATTAGTTGTAAGTTAATCATATGATAAGGGGTGTAATAAATGAAAAAACAATTAACAAGACAAGAAGAATTTGACATACTAAAAATTGTTATTGATAAGTTCCTACTATTAGGAGTATTCCTTCTAGGATACGGATTGTTCAAGATAATAGAAAGCAGCCAAGATTTCACTATAGGTTTGATAGTCATAATCGGCGGAGTGATACTGCTTATGATATTGACAATGATACTCGTTAAAGAGTATGAATTTCAAAAAAAATAATTCATAAAAAACATTAGAGGTGTTTAAACATGAAAAAAAAGGGATCAATGGAATTAAGTGTGAATTCAATAGTAATTCTAGTCATAGCCGTCGTCATGATGGGACTAATACTAGGATTCATAAGAGCTCAATTCAGTAAATTTCAAGGAGAATTTCTTGTCGATGAAAGTAAGGCACTAGAAGCGACAGCATCAGACCCCATAACATTATCAAGATATAATGTCCCACTTCAAGGAACAAAAAAGACAGGACTAAATGTAAATTTCTATAATACACATACTGCAGATATAAATGGTGCAGAACCTGTCTTCGAATGCCAAAATACAGGCATAACAATTCAAGGAGAATATTATCTTAAACCAGCAACAAAGTCAACCATGACAGAGTATTCAGGAAACATCAAGCTCGCAAGTTCAGTACCGAAAAATACGTACTTGTGCAGAGTATGTTTCGTTTCTGACTATGGTAATGAACCTACTTGTGGTACAAACCTTGTGGCTGAGAAAGAATTCAATTTAATCGTTCAGTAAAGGGTGATAATCATGAAGAAGCATTTGACTAGGCAAGAGGAGTTTGACATATTGAAGGTTGTCATTGATAAGTTCTTACTTTTAGGCATATTCCTTCTAGGTTATGGACTTTTCAAGATAATAGAGAGCACTCAAGAGTTCGCAGTAGGATTGTCAGTGATTATCGGTGGAGTGCTGCTGTTGGCCATATTGACCATGATCCTTGTGAAAGAATATGAGTTTATGAAATCTTAAGATGAACAATAAGGCAGCGATAGAATTTTCTGCAAACGTGATAATGATACTTATCATTTCATCAGTAATATTAGGATTAGGACTCATGCTTTTCTTCAACCTTAAAGGACAGGCAGAGAAATATACGTATACAATTGAGCAACAGACTGCAGAACAATTGCAGGCATTGATGCTCAACGACAATTCAAGAGTGGCTATCTATCCTAATGATTTGAC
>CAZJFT010000061.1:0-4465 GCA_964545585.1 uncultured Methanosarcinales archaeon | reverse complement strand
ATTTAAATGTTTCCTAATAAAAGTTATCATTCTAGAATGGTTTCTTTTCGACGTTTTTATCGTCGTCTTTTTTCAAAAGATTTATATATGATAATTATAGGGTTTTATAGATGAATAAAATCACTTTTGCGTTCAAGAGCATGATGAATCAAAGGATCGGAAGGCTCGAAGAACAATGGAAATATGATTCTGGATCGATGCTTTTGTCAAGCCCAGTAGTTGAAGATATAGATGACGATGGGAAGAAAGAGATAATATTCGGGACTAAAGACGGAAAGATAATATCCATAGATCACTTAGGCAAAGTCAAATGGACATTCAACGCACAAGAGCAACATAGTGAAGTCGAGTTGATGTTCTTAGATGCTGAGACAGCAGACAGCATCAATAGCACACCGTATATAGAAGACATCAATTGGGATGGAAAGAAAGAGGTGGTATTCGGCACTGAAGCAGGAAAACTATATGCGCTTGACAATTCTGGAACCGTATTATGGACATTCAACGCACAAGGACCTATTAGGGGAGCTGCAACGATACAGAAGTTCAACAATAACGAGACAGGAATAATATTCGGCTCATCAGACAAAAACCTTTATTTCCTCAATGGGAAAGGGAAACTTTTCTGGACATTCGAAGCAGACTCGGAGATTGAATCATGTCCTGCTTTCTTCAATTATAAGCAACCAATCATAGTATTCGGAACAAATTCTGGGACACTTTACGCATTAGACCTAAAAGGCAAACCAATATGGAGTTTCAAGACAAAAGGCAAGATAATAGCTCAACCAGCAATGGAGAACTTGACAAAGAATTCCGAACCGGTGATAATAATAGGATCCACTGACGGATTCATGTATTGCATAAACATGAACGGAGAACTAGTATGGAATTATGAGACTGATGGAGCAATATGCTCAAGAGCCACAATAGTGGACCTGAATAATGATGAGCGCAAGGAGATAATATTCGGCTCCTGCGACAATAATATCTATGCATTGGATTTCAATGGAAGAAAGATGTGGAGCTATGAGACAGACTTCTGGGTCGTGGCAAGCCCGATAGTCTCAGATTTAGATAATGATGGTAGACCAGAGATAATAGCAGGATCCTATGATCATAATATATACGTTCTTGATTCAGAGGGAAGTTACATGCTAGATTATGTCCCGGGAGTATCTGGAATAGTCACACAGACAGGAAGCTACGGTGAAGCAGTCACTAAAGAGCCTGGAAAGACCCAGGGAAAGAAGATATGGCAGTACCAGGCAGAAGGCATAATCGTCGGTTGTGCATATATAGATGAATCAAAGAACATAATAGTTAATACTGATTCAGGAAAGATAAAGAATATAGTCCATAAAAAGGAGTAGGTGGGAAAGATGGAGAAGATCATTACACGAAAAGATGAATTGAAGAGAGTGCCATTGTATATACAAGGGCTCGATGAAAACATAGAAGGAGGCATACCTGAAGGATATGTGACGCTCATTTGCGGTACTGCAGGAACGATGAAGTCATCAGTGAGCTTCAACACGATGTATAATGAGGCAGTAAGCAAAGGAAAAGTAGGATTATACATATCCTTAGAACAAAGCTATATCTCCCTACTCAATCACGTCATAAACATGGGCTATGACCTGAGCAAAGTGAACATACTATTAATAAATGATCTCTCAAACATAAACTCACAACTTTCACAACTAAAGAATTCTAGGAAGGGAACGATAATATTCGCAGATTTAGGGGCAATAAGAAAGGAGATCAAAGATACGAAGATAAACACGACAGCGAATGCGGGATGGATAAATGTAATAAAGAATCTTGTGAAGAAAATAAAAACGGATTTAGGATTGGATATGTTCGCATTAGACTCATTGTCCGCGCTCTACGTATTGGGAAAATTCGAGAATCCGAGAATAGAATTGTTCTACATATTTGAATTTTTGAGAGATCTGAACGTTACAGCATACCTCATATCAGAGATGCCGCTTGACGGAAGCAAGTATTCGGAATACGGCGTAGAGGATTATCTTGCAGACGGGATAATCTACATCAGGCTGTCCCAGTTCAGAAGGTCCGTAGTGAGAGAGATTTCTGTGGTTAAGATGAGAAGCACATCAGTCAACACGGACGTATTCTCATTAGAGTTCAAGAACGGAAGATTCTCAGCACTATACGGCGGACAGAATCCGTTGTTGTAAAGAAATTATTTTTCTTTTAATTTTTTAATTGTATCCTTTCTCTGCAATCAAAGACGGGCTTCTTCTTCCAAGAATTGGACCGTTCTTGACAGTGAATCCGACATTCGATAATCCGTCTCGCACTTTTCTAGCATAAGAATATGTGGATAATTTAGAACCAGTATTCATGTGCAAATATAACTTCTTGAAAATATCTTCTTCCCACATTCTTGGAGTAAGCTGCGGCGAGAATGGCGCATAGAAAACGAAATCAGCCAATTCTTTAACATCATCAATTGTCTTCATGAAATCGCCGAAGACAATAACTATCTTAAGATTATTCGATTCATAAGTACGTATATCATTCTCAAGAAAATTTCTGATAGCGTTCTTGAAGTGAAAAAAACAAGTAATAGAATGTCTTTTTCCATCTTGAACATATCCAATAACATCAGGAAGTTTCAAATTAGCCTCAAACGTGGCCCTATCGTTCTCAAAAAGGTATATTGTAATTAACGAGTTATTATTATGACTAAGAATCTCTTCAACTGCGCAAGCAGCATTATACGAAAGACCGGAACATACATCAAATATTACTGGAGAATCTTTCTCCCACACTTTTAATGCTCTTGCATGCTTCTCTAACGCTTCAATAATAGCGCCGGCCTTAGTATGATACAATTCATCAAGCTCGCTGTTTCTGAAAGTCATCGACCCATCATCAGTAACAATAAAATCCATAATATAGAGAAGAACATACTATATTAAAAATATGATTGAAATTGACAATATTTATAATTCTAAAAACAATACTTTAATCGTGGTCTGTGATGAAGTTATTCCCGTCTGACACAATATGAGGACGAATAAACAACTGAGACCACATTAATAATGATGATGTTACGCAACGAATTAATATGAGTTGCGTGCCAGAAATTCTAAAGAATTTCTGATCATTCCCGTCGGAAAATCATGAAGACTAACAACTGGCTGAGGTTGTGCATTAAAACCAAAAGGTTTATATAACCTTTTCATCCACTTTTTCTAATGGCAAAATACAAGATAGAGATTGACAGGGATACATGCATCGGCTGTGGAGCATGCACAGTCGCATGCGACAACTTCGTGAATGACGGCGACAAAGCAAAGGTAGTCAATGGAGAAGTCGATGCAATAGGCTGCAACCAAGAAGCAGCAGACGGCTGTCCAGTCAGCGCGATAAAAGTGACGAAGATAGAGTAAAAGTTATAAATTCTATTCAGTATCTTCCCTTCATGCACGATTCTTACTTAGATGGATTCATTGTCTACCCTACATATAGGATTGTTGATGATGAATCAGAAGAGGGAATGAAGAAGAAACGCAAGAAGGCGCTCATCTATCTTTTTGGAAGGCTTGAAAATGGAGAATCTTTCCTGAGCATAACACATTACAGGCCATACTTCTATGTAAAGACCACAGACTTGAAGAATGAGAAATTCCAGAAGGCGCTGAAGGATTTCGATGCAGAGACTGAAGATTCAGATTTCAAGGATTTCGATGATGAGAAAGTTTCTAAAATAACTTTATGGATCCCTGCAGACGTCCCTAAATTCAGGAAATATTTAGAAGAAGAATTGAAGATATCATGTTATGAGGCAGACATAAGGTTCTATCAGAGATTCCTGATAGACCACGACATAAAAGGATCTTTGAGAATCTCTGGAGAATACAAGAAAGGAGTATATGTTGATAGGATATATGAGAATCCTAAGATAAAATCAGGTGAATGGATGCCCGAATTGAAAGTCTTATCCATAGACATAGAGACAGACAGCAAGGCAAAGAACATATACTGCATCTCATTATACACTGAAGGATTGGAAGACAAGGGAGCATACAAGAAGGTATTATTGCACGCGACAGACAAGGACATAGGCAAGCCATTGCATAATGCAATATCGATAAATACAGAGAAGGAGATGCTGGAGAGATTCTCAGAGCTCGTGAAAGAGATAGACCCTGACATAATAACCGGATGGAATCTTATAGATTTCGACCTTAAGATAATAAAAGATAAATTCGATAAGTACAAGATACCATTCACTCTTGGAAGAGCAGACTGGATATGTAAATTGGAATTGAGCGGCGAATTCATGAGAGATTCTCAGGCAGATTTCCCTGGGAGGATGGTCCTCGATGGGATACAGACCCTTAGAACAAGTTTCGTAAAATTAGAGAATTACAAGTTAGAGACTGCAGCAAAAGTTTTTTTAGGAGAAAAAAAGCTTGTAGGACAAGAA
>CAZJFT010000060.1:0-4678 GCA_964545585.1 uncultured Methanosarcinales archaeon | reverse complement strand
AATAAACAGATACAAGACAATAGGGATAATGCTTATAATAATAGGAGTTGCATTGGTAAAATTATAATTTTATTATAAAAAAAAAGATAAAATATTATAGGATTATTTTTTCTTCTTCAACGCCACATTTCTTACGACATGAGTTATCTCCTGTCCCTGCTTGTCGACTTTCACATATACCCTGAACATGAGATAGAACAGCACTATTATGCTGACATATATCGCCAAATCAGTTGCTCTTTGTATTCCTAGAACGTTACTTAAGAACTGCAGCAATGCAGGGCTTATTGAGAATATTATGAGGCTCAACCATAATACACTCCAGAATATGAATTCGCCAATTCGTATTGATTTATCCTTCAACCGTAATGCTGCCCTACTCCATGCGAACAACGCAAAAAGTATCATCAAAACCTGTATTATCGTTATCATTTTATCACCTTAATAATTTCCTAAGGAACATCCTCCCAAAAACCCTACATGCCTGTCTCAAGCCACCATGACCTTTCTCAATCGAATAATCAGTGTATCTTATTGTCACAGGGACTTCCTTGTATTTAATTCTTTTCTTGTATATCTCTTCTATTATCTGTGACGCATGTTCCATCCTATCGGATGTTATCTCAATTCTTTTTGCTGCATCCCTAGACAATGCCCTGAATCCGTTATGTGCATCAGTCATTTTTACGCCGTAAAAAAGCCACATTATGATTACTCCTATCTTTAGTGTTAATCTTCTCAAGAATGGCATTTTTGTCTTCTTCAGGAACCTAGAACCGATTGTAGCATCGCACTCCCTATTACGTATAGGATTTATCATTGCAGGAATGTCTTCAACCCTATGCTGGCCATCTGCATCAAAAGTTACAATGATGTCTGCACCATTATCCAAAGCGTAATCTATACCTGTCTTCAATGCTGCACCCTGACCCCTATTTACTATATGATGCAATACATGTGCTCCGGATTTCTTTATAGTTGAATAAGTGTCATCTTTAGATCCATCATCGACAACTACAATATCCTTATATCCTGCTTTTTTGAGGCCAGAAATAACTTTTGCTATGCTTTTACCTTCAGTATATGCAGCGATTACTATGAATATCCTCATTGTACATGGAAAGTCAAAGATATTTTATTAATTTAATGAATTTTAGTTCTATGACAAATGGGTATTGAACTAGATAAAGATTTCACAAAAATTTCCGAAACCTTTAAATAGCATAGAACATTTTCACCACTAAGCAATTAATATATAATTGCGAATGGGGGTTTAAAATGGGATTCAAAGCAGAAGCAGGTAAATTAATATTGCCGGCATATATAGCCTATGAGATAATAAAAAACACAATTCTACCATCAAATATCACTGATGCATACGCACAGGAAAAGAAAGATTGTTCTAAAGCAAACCCTAAATGGGAAGGAAAGACAAGACAAGAGAAGATCGATGACCTGCATCATACAGACAACAGGATAATGCCATTAGTGGAAGCAGACAGCACGGGCAAGTTAGATGATGTGATCACTGCATTATTGGACGGACATCTATTCACTCCAGCAACAAAAGACATGACGCTTAATTATGGAGATACAGTAGCATTAGACCTTACAAACTTTTTCATGAAGAAAGACTATGCAAGCATATCATTCAAAGGCGCATCGCTTGATGAAGCATTCAATTTCATCTATAACGGAATAAACAAGAGTTATAGTGCAGAAAAAAATGTGGTAATGAACAGATGCCAAGTCACAAAGAACCATGAAGAGTTAGAAAGAATAGTGAAGATGTTCGAAGTCGTCAACCCAAAATGGGCCGAATACATAAAAGACGGAAAGATCAACGATAAAGAATTCAAGGACTTGACAAAAGGAATCTACGTAGTCGAAATAACAGGAAGGGATAAGAAAGGCAAAGCAATAGAGAGAGGATACATGTTCGTTACAAGAGGAGATGACAACACTGGAAAAGTGAAAATTGTCGAGAAACCTGTAGAAGTACCAGTCCCATACCCTGTTGAAGTGATTCGAGATACATGCATAACACCACCAGAAGAACCGCCTAAAGAGCCATCACTTGACGTAGGTGTCGGTGGTGGAGCAATATACGAAGGGAACAACAAGAAATTAGTTCCTCAAGGAAGAGTGGCCATAACATTGCATGATGCGATATTCGGAGCAGATGTTGAATTAGGTGCATATGGCGGATACAGGAAATTCATGGAGAATCAAAAGGACATGGAGTTCGTAGGACCATTCGGTGTCACGACAATACATCCTAGTTTAGAAAAAGAGATATACAATGCAGGCGGCGATGTTCTTTTTGGTGGAGATGTTCTGAAAATAGGTGTAGGAGCAAATCATTATACGACAACGTCCAAACTGAAACAGAAGTTTGATGAGATACTCAGGGATCATGCAGGGAACATAGTCAAGGAAAGATATGATGTTTCATTACCAGACGGCAATAAAGAAGTCATGAACTGCTGGAGATACGGTCCCCGGATCGGATTGAGAGCCGGAGATTTTGAAGCTGTAGGATTGGCAGATTTCAGCAAGCATGACAAGCCATCATATGGGATTAATTTAATATATCATATTTTGAGAAAATAAATTTTTTAAATAATTTTTTTATTCAGAAAAATCATGTTTATCGGGGGGTAAAAATGTATAAAAAATTGCTTGTATTGTTTTTATTTTTGTTGAATGTCAGTTTTGCGTCTGCCGCATTGAGTTGGGCTGAATGGACTGCAAACCATAATACTGACATCACAATAACGAATGGCCAGCTTTCAGAATTCGAATGGACCGTCCAGGCAGTGTCAAACTTCCAAGGCGTCCAGGGAAGATACTCCATCTGGCTTTTCAGGAATGGAAACAACAACCCTATAAGGACATACTTCTATAACCAACCGACCATAAACAATGGTGCGGGCGGATACATAAACGTCACCCCTTCCGATTATCAGAACCTTATAGGAGACTATCAAGTCAAAGTCTATTCTGTTGATTATTTTGGTGCAAATACACATGTCATTAATCTTCATGTTATTCCTGCCCAAGATCCTTTAACTGTCTCATGTAATGCGAATCCTACGCAGGGACAAGCTCCATTAACAACCACATACACTGCAACAGTAAGTGGAGGAAGCGGAACATATAACTCATATTTCTGGAATTTCAACGATGGACAAACACAAACAACATCAACAAATAATGTCCAACATACTTATCAAAATGCGGGAACATACAATGGAATGATTACAGTTACAGACAGTCAAGGCCATCAAGCAACAGCAAACTGTCCAACCATAACTGTCACTCCACCACCTGTCCCATTGACAGCAACATGTAACGCGCAACCAACAAGCGGATTCAAGCCATTGACAGTAAACTTCACAGGAACAGCAAGCGGAGGAAGCGGAACATACTATTATCAATGGACTTATGGAGACGGACAGGTCCAGAACGGTAATAATAAAATAACACACACTTATACTCAAGCAGGAGCATTCTATCCAACATTGAAAGTGACAGACACGAACAACAATGCAGTAGTTGTGAATTGTCCAACAATACACGTAAACAATTACCCACCAATAACAGGAACATGCACTGCAATGCCTACAAATGGCACTAGACCATTGACTGTACAATTCCAAGTGACGGCACAAGGAGGATCAGGAACATACAACGCATACGGATGGGACTTCTTAGGAAACAATCAATTGAATACACAAGGAAACACTGCAACATATGTTTATCAAAATGCTGGAACATATAATCCTGATGTCACAGTCTACGATAATCAAGGAAACCAAGGAATAATAAGCTGTCCTACAATAACAGTTAACAATCCTATACCTCCATTGACTGCAACATGCAACGCGTATCCTACAAGTGGATTCAAGCCATTGACAGTAAACTTCACAGGAACAGCAAGCGGCGGATCAGGAACATACTACTATTACTGGACATACGGAGACGGACAAAGCCAATATGGAAATAACAAGACGACACACACCTATCAGAACAATGGGACATTCTATCCGACATTGAAAGTGACAGACACACAAAACCACATAATAACAGTCAACTGTCCTACAATAAATGTCAATAATTATCCGCCAATAACAGGAACATGCTATGCGGATCCAAACAGCGGATATGCGCCATTGACAACAGAACTTACAGTGATAGTAAATGGCGGAAGCGGAACATATACTAATTATGCATGGACTTTCGATGATGGAACATCACAGAACACCATAATAAACAACGTGTTCCACACATATCAAAACCCTGGATACTATGACCCGAACGTTGTTGTCACAGACAACAAAGGAAACACTGGAACAATATACTGCCCACAAGTAAGTGTCTATCAACAGCCTATAATAAATTATACTCTTAATTGTGCAGCTTATCCTACAAGTGGTTACGCGCCATTGAATGTCAATTTCAATGCTACAATAACTACTGGTTCTGACAAATCAGAAGATATCAATTCCGATTCAAATTCTGATGCGCCATCAACACCTTGGGTGTATACATGGACATTTGGAGACGGCCAATCATTGATCAATGGACCGAATGTGCAGCATACGTATAATGTTGGAGTATTCTATCCTAATGTAAAAGCTACAAATGGCAATATCACGCTTCAGAAGAGCTGTCC
>CAZJFT010000059.1:0-4709 GCA_964545585.1 uncultured Methanosarcinales archaeon | reverse complement strand
TATACCCCATCAATAAACACCAGAATCATATATACGGCACATCTTCATCTGATTTGATGCCGTAGATTATGACATAGCTCCATAAGAATCTTCTCTTCCTCATCACATGCACCGAGAATCCTGCACTCCTGAATACCTTCTCTATCTCTTTGTTGTCGCTCAACCATTTCACATTAGGGAGTATCCAGAAGAAATCTACATATTCTACCATGCATATCTTTCCATGCCTTGGAAGCAGCTTATGTATCTCCTTCAATACTTTTTGTATATCCTGCACATAGCTTAACATACCCACAGAGAACACCATGTCTATATTCTTTATGCTCGGATGTATCCTGTTTATCTGATGCTCATCATGTATTACCTCTACATTCTCAAACTTCCGTTTGCTTAGCCTGCCCTTCAATATCTCAACGTTCTTAGCGCTCAGATCGGTAGCGAATATCTTTCCCCTAGGCCCCACTGATTCTGCTAGGTGCATAGTCAATGTACCCACTCCAGAACCATACTCAAGTATTGTCTTGTCTTCCATGTCCTCGAAATAAGACAACAACTCTCTCCTAAATTTCTTTGGGAAATTGAAGTTTTCCATCATCACTTCAAACCTTGACAGGAAATTTGAGAACGCCCTGATGCTCTCAGGGTCATAGTATATTATCAATAATAAGAATATCGGTATACCAAACAGTATGAAACTCAATCCAAGTCTTACGACTCCAAAGCTATTAGGCGTATTAATCATCCAGAGCATAATGACTGATAGATATATCAAGGACACTATTATCGGACCTATCTTCCCGAACCATACCTTGAAGGGTCTAGGATGTTTTGGATTCTTGAAACGCAAGACTGTAACTGACAATATGACTCCTATATACATGACCAATGCTAAAGGAACCAAGAGACTTAACAGATAATTGTAATTGCCAAACCCAAATATTATCACCGCAATGCTTACTATCGTCTGGAATAATATTGCCTTGTAAGGTGTCTGATGTTTAGGATGAATCTCTGATAATTGCTCTATGAACAACTTGTCTCTGGCCAGTCCGAGCAATAACCTTGGGCTTCCTATCAATCCGCCTGCAGCCGATCCTATCAATGCTAAAGCGACTCCTACTTTGACCCACTCAGCTATCTGTGCATTGAATAATCTTGATGTGAATTCCGCAAGCGGTATTGTTGCCGATGACAATTCCTGCCAGGGTATCACGCCGAGCATCACTACAGCAAGGAGCGCACCTAATACAGTAACGAATACGCTGCTCCATATCAAAGCTTTAGGGATTGTCTTCTCAGGATCCTTTGTTTCTTCTGCCATGAATGTGGCGTTCTCCCATCCGAAAAATGTCTCCACTATGAAGAATATCGCTATGAGTATCATGATATTTGGCATCGTGAAGAATGGGACATAATTCTGCTTATCGACATGCTGCGCACCGAATACTACGAAGCTTATCAACAATACTAATATTATCACTGCGAATATCCCTAGCATTGCAGCTATCCTGTCTGTCCCTAAGTATGCGAAATAATTCAGCAATATTATTATCCCTACTGATAGCAGAATCTTAGTAAATACAGAAGTGCCGCCAGGCATTATGTAATCCAATGCTGCAACTATCAGCAATGAATTCATCATGTTTATGACTACCCATGAGGTCCATCCGATCAAGAAACTTGCGAGTCCTTTCCCATATGCATGCTTCGTGAACTCGTATATTCCGCCTGCACTAGGGTACATGCTTGTAAGCTCTCCAAAACATGCACCGACGTATATAGTGATTATTCCTAGTATAACCCATGAAAGTATTGATGCATTTCCGGCAATCTCTGCAGCGAGCGATATACCGAAGAACAATCCTGTACCTATCATTGCTGTGATAGTCAAAGAAAATACTGTCCAAAATCCTAAATCCCTCTTTAATTCAGCCATTATCACACAACCTGAATATTATAGTTATAATCTTTATATTTTTATATAATCTGCATATATGTTTATACGTTTAAAAACATATCTATATATTAAAAATATTAGTCTTATTTATAGAGTAGTGATAAATCTTTTAATATCATTGTTTAAATATATATAGAATGGCATCCAAATCCAATAAAAAAACACAAAAAAAACAAATGAAGACCAAAAAGCCATCTCATACTGAGAAAAAAAGGCATTTGATAGATGACATACCATCAACAGAGTACGATAAGATATTCGAGCAGAAGCTTGCAGAACAATACAGGCTTTTCAGGAACCTGAAAGAGCATCACATACAGACAAAGAAGTTCATAAGGATACTAGTCATATTGCTAGTTCTAATCTTAGCAGCAGTATTGCTCATAAGTTTTTCTGGATAAATTTTTTCTTAATATTTATTTAGATATGATCGATAATTGTCATATCATTAGAACATAATTTATTCTATCCCACATATATGGTTATTATATATCTAGAAAATTATCAAGTAAAGCACATAAGGCACTATCAATCCTATTGTCGCCCCGCCTACAACCTGAGCAAATGTATGTCCCTTTACGACTGGAAGCGGTTTTCTCTTCGCTTTGCCAAGCAATACGTTGAGTTCCTGTGCCTGCAATCCTACATTATACCGAAGCATGAATGCATCGCTCATTATGATTAGAGCGAAGGCTAGTGCTACAAAGAACAGGCTTGAGAATCCTTGCATTAAGAATACTGAAAATGTTATTGATGTGACTAATGCACTATGACTTGAGGGCATTCCGCCATTCTTGAAGCCGTCCTTGACATCAAGACTCTTGTTCTTCAGCACAGACGAAAGGAATATCTTCAATGCCACAGAGAGAATCCACGCTATTGCGCATGCAAGAAAGTAATAATTCAAAAACAATTCGTTGAACCATGCCATACTAGACTAATATTATAATTATTTATAAATTTTGTTTTAGGACTGAATAATGTTTGAATAAGCAAATTTTTTAAATCCTGCAATTCTCCTCATGACATGAAGAATTATGATGTTGTGCTTATCCCTGGAAAGTATAATGAGAAGATAGTCGTCCCCGATAGTGTAATGAAGAAGCTGCCAGAAAAGATAATAATGTTCGGCTCAGTGCAGTTCTTGCATCAGCTTCCAGCAATACAAAAACAGTTAGAATCATGTGGAAAAACTGTAATGACGACAAAATCAAGGAATTACCTTTATGAAGGTCTTGTGACTGATAAAGGCCAACTTCTAGGATGCAACATGGAAGACTATTCTGCAAAGCCAGAAAATGGAGAATTCGACGCATTCCTTTATATTGGAGACGGAGTATTCCATCCTAAGGCATTGCTTGTGAACAATGAAAAAGATGTTTTTTGCTATGACCCTAAGATAAGTAAATTATCTGTACTTGATAAAAAACTCCATAAGGAATATTCTAAAAAAAGACAGGGCGCTAAGCTGAAGTTCCTTAGCTCTAAGAATATCGGATTCCTTATAACGACTAAAATGGGTCAGGGAAGCCCTAAAAGGGCAATGAGACTTAAACAGAAAATTCTTGATAAATGGCCTGAAAAGAATGTTTTCATATTCTATGCAAACGAGATTAATTTTTCAGAGCTTGAGAACTTCAACTTCATAGACATCTACGTGAATGTCGCCTGCTCGAGGATAGGTCATGACGATATTTCTAGAAGCGAAAAATCAATAATCAATATTGCTGATGTAGAATCATTGTTGAAGTAGCAGAATCATTGTTGCAAAAGTTTCTTATTGCGCCAATGGCAGAAGCATCATGAATGCAGAGCTTATGGCCAGTATTATGAATAATATTATCATTAACATCACGAATATCCAGAAGAACCCTAATATTATGCCGGCTATTGCAAGACCTTTTCCTTCCTCAGAATTTTTTGATATCTGACTGAGCGCTATGAACCCGAATACTATAGCAAGTATCGGCCCAAACGGTATGAAGAAGACTATCCCGAATATCAATGATAATATCGCGAATACATTAACTTGACCTGTTGTCTTTCGTGATGTATCTTTTTTCTTAGGCATGATAAGAGAATATAGTAATCGTTTATATATTTATTGCACATCATGGAATTCCTTATGCACCGATATCCCATGCTTATTAAGATAATTCTCTAATTTTACTGTGAATAGATGATGCTTGTCCTTTGTCAAAACTATTGATTGTGTACGTATGGCTGCTGCAATCAAAACAGCATCAGATGCATCAGGCACATCCTTCAATATATCAGGATCGGTAGCGGACACGAATTCGCGCTCTTGAGCTATGTTTCCTGGATGTACATCGACATTGATTATCGTTATCGGATGTGTCTTCAGAAATTTCCTCGCATACTCTCTAACCCTCTCATCGACTGCATGCTCCTTGTACAGGAATTCTTCGACGTTGAAGCTCGTCATCCCTACGCTCTTTGCGGCAATGAGGTCCTTCAGCTTATGCTCCTTCTGATGCTCAAATGTGTGAATAAAAAAACATGTGTCCAGAAGTATATGTTCTCTTGCAGAATCATCCCCTATATTTATGTGCGGTAGTTTTTCGAATATCTCTCTCATGATAAATCTTTTTTTCAGAATCTTTTAAATGTTTCTATTTGCTATAAATATCATATCCTAATATCATATCTTATCTATCTTCGGATATAACCCTATGTCCATGAATACCTGTTCTGTCTTCACTGCAATTCCGCGCTCTTCCTTCAATATGTC
>CAZJFT010000058.1:0-4931 GCA_964545585.1 uncultured Methanosarcinales archaeon | reverse complement strand
TGCTCTGAAGTGCATGCACTTACAAACAATGCAACTATAAATAAGATTAAAATTCCATATATTCCTTTCATTTAAACACCCCACGTATTTTTTATAAACTATACTTTTGATACTGGAAAAATGAATAGCATATTTAAAGATTATTGTTGGCTCAGCAATAACAACAATATTTATAAACCGCTCTTTTTTCCCTTTGAATACCAATGATTAATGAGGCCTTAAGAGGCTGAATGAGGTATTATAATTCTTAATACCTGGAGGGTACAAAATGGGAGATAATAAAGGATATGAGATTGTTGAGATAGCAAGGAAATCAGGAAAGATAAAGAAGGGTACAAATGAGGTCACAAAGCTTCTTGAAAGGGGACAGGCTGTAGCAGTAGTATATGCATCAGATGTTAATCCTAAAGAGATAGTCATGCATTTGCCTTTGCTTGCTAAAGATAAAGGAATACCTAGCTTTGAAGTTCCTAGTAAGGAAGAGCTTGGAGCGGCAGCAGGTTTGACAAAACCGACAGCAGCTGTAGCGATAATTGATGCAGGAGATGCTAAAGGGATGCTTAAGGAATAGGTGAAAAATGGGAAGCGATAAACCACAAAAGAAACCTATGAAAGGCCTAGAGAATGTACAGGCACCTACAGACATCAAGGGTTCAGTCAATTTCACGTACGCAGTCCCTGCAAAAGTCGAGGAAGTCGTAGGGAGGACTGGGACAAGAGGAGAGGCAACACAAGTCAGGGTGAAGATTCTTGATGGAAGGGACAAGAACAAGACAATGAGAAGGAATGTTCGAGGACCAGTACAACTAGGAGACATACTCATGCTTAGAGAGACAGAGATTGAAGCTAGACCATTGAACAAGATGGGAAGAGGCAATCAGTGAGGTAAAAAATGAAATGCTCGTTTTGTAATAATGAAATACCAAAAGGCACAGGAACAATGTATGTTAAGGTCTCTGGGCAGGTGCTTTATTTCTGTTCAAGCAAGTGTGAAAAGAACTTGCTTAAGCTGAGCAGGATACCTAGGGAGCACAAGTGGACTTCAAAAGACACTGAGAAAAAGAAGAAGTAAAGGAAACGAAGTGAGAACATGACAAAGACTGAAGAAAAAAAGATAAATCCTGAAGATCTTGTCGAGAGAACCCTTGTCTTGCTGAAGCCTGATGCAGTACAGAGAGGATTGATGGGCAGGATAATCCAAAGATTTGAGGATGGCGGATTCAAGATTGTCGGTGCAAAGATGGTGTGGATGGATGAGAACTTTGGCAAGAAGCATTATTTTGATGTCGCAGATAGAAGAGGAGAGAAAGTGCTTCAGGTGTTGCTCAAGTTCATGACACAAGGACCAGTGATGGCACTCTGTATTGAAGGCATCCATGCTGTTGAGAATGTAAGGAAGATTGTCGGAAGCACCGAGCCTAAGTCTGCATTGCCGGGAACTATCAGGGGAGACTTCGCACATCACTCATATGTGTATACAGACAATAAAGATGGAGCTATAAAGAACCTGATACATGCTTCGGGGAAGCTTGAAGAAGCAAAGTATGAGATTGCGTTATGGTTCAAACCTGAAGAGTTGCATTCATACAAGACAGTCCATGAAGTGCACGTATTTTAATTTTTTATAATATTTTTCATGCCATAGTTTGTACGACAAACAATCACTATTAACAAAAAACACGGAGGTTGGAAAGAAAAACAATTCCGAGGGACTTTCGCGAAGCGAAATGTCGCTCAGTTTTGATTAATCTTTTCCTAAAAGATTATGGGAGAAAAAATGGTTGATAAGGTTACTAGAATTATGCAGAAGCCTGATAATATTAGGAATATTGCTACTTGCGCGCATATTGATCATGGGAAGACTACTTTCTCAGATAACCTATTATGGGGTGCTGGAATGATGTCTCAGGAGCTTGCAGGAAAGGCTTGTTTGCTTGATTTTCATGAGGATGAGATGGCTAGAGGGATTACTATTGATGCAGCAAACGTTTCTATGGTTCACGAGATTGATGGGCAGGAATTTTTGATTAATCTTATCGATACTCCCGGTCACGTTGATTTCGGCGGAGATGTTACTAGGGCGATGAGGGCTGTTGATGGTGCAATTACATTATGTTGTGCTGTTGAGGGAATAATGCCTCAAACAGAGACTGTTTTGAAACAGGCTTTGAGAGAGAGGGTCAAGCCTATTCTTTTCATCAATAAAGTGGATAGGTTAATCAAGGAAGTTAAGTTGACTCCTGAAGCAATGCAAGAGAGATTCATGAAGATAATAAATCATGTGAATAAACTTATACTTGACATAAGCCCTGACATGGGTCCTAAATGGCAAGTGAATGTTCTGGATGGAAGCGTCTGCTTTGGCTCAGCATTCCATAATTGGGCTTTATCTGTCCCTTACATGAAGAAGAAAGGCATAAGTTTCAAGGACATAATCGATGCTTATGAGAATGATAATTGGAAGGAATTGAAGCAAAAAGCACCATTGCATGAAGTTATTCTAGATGCAGTAATTAGGCATCATCCTAGTCCTGTAAAGGCGCAGGAATATAGAATCCCCAAGATTTGGCATGGTGACTTAGAGAGCCCATTAGGACAGCAATTGTTACATGCTGACCCGAAAGGCACGCCTGTTTTTGTGATTACTAAGATTGTCATTGACCCACAGGCAGGAGAGATCTCTGCTGGAAGAGTATTCGGTGGAACAATGCATAAAGGAGACATGGTCAGGCTTAATAGGGCAAAGACAGATGTAAGAGTACAGCAGCTGTATATATACAATGGTCCGAAGAGGGAGATTGTAGATAATATCCCTGCAGGTAATATCATTGGTGTTGGTGGTTTGAAGGGTGCATATCCTGGAGAGACTGTGAGTCTTGGAGAGATTGAGCCTTTTGAGCAGATAACACACATATTCGATCCAGTAATGACTAAGGCAATCGAAGCTAAGAGGCCTAGCGATTTGCCGAAACTTGTAGAGGTCCTTATCCAGATCTCAAAAGAGGATCCGAGCATAAAGATAGAGATTAATCAGGAGACTGGAGAGCATCTTATGGCAGGTATGGGAGAGCTTCATCTTGAGATTATAGAGAACAGGATAAAGACTGAGAAGGGTGTTGAGATACAATCAAGTCCGCCTATTGTAGTATATAGAGAGGCAATCTTCAAGAAGACGCCTGATGCGTTTGAGGGTAAATCCCCTAATAAGCACAACAAGTTCTATTTCACTGTTGAGCCATTAAGTGATGAGATGAAGGCTGCGATAAAGTCTGGAGCTATAGGCTCTGGCAGAGTGAAGAAGAACCAGCAGGATTTATGGAAGGCATTGGAAGATGCAGGGATGGATAGTAAGGATTCAAGAAAGGTCAGGGATGTGTTTAATGGTAATATCTTGATGGATGGTACAAGAGGTATCGTTCACATAGGTGAAGTCATTGAGATGGTCGCTGACATGTTTGAGGACGTGATGATGAAGGGACCACTTGCTAAAGAACCTTGCATCGGTGTAATGGTAACTCTGAATGATGTTAAATTGCACGAAGATGCAATCCACAGGGGACCTGCACAAGTATATCCTGCAGTTAGAGAGGGTATCAGAGGAGCGATGATGCATTCTAATCCTTTGATGTTCGAGCCTGTTCAAGTAATGCAGTTCGATGCACCTGTTGAGTTCATGGGAGAGATTTCAAAGCTTATTTCTTCTAAGAGGGGTCAATTGCTTGACATGCAACAAGAAGGCAACCAGATTGTTGTCAAGGGAAAGCTTCCTGTAGGAGAGATGTTTGGATTGTCTTCTGACTTGAGATCTGCAACAGAGGGAAGAGGTAATTTCTTCGTCCTTGATCAGACTTTCGAGAAACTGCCTGAAGAATTGCAAGGCAAGATAATCACTCAAATTAGGAACAGGAAAGGCTTGAAAGGAACTGAAGAAGAACAGTCTGAATAGTCCTGAAAATATTTTTTTTATTATTTTATATTTATTCTAAGAAAAACTTAAAAAATTTTAAAAATTAAAACAAGGATTGTTTATGTAAACACGAGTTTTTCTCAAAAGGCCACCATCTGGTTCGTTTATGTTTATCGTATTTTTATTTTCCCAATCCATGACTTTTTTATAATCTGCACCCGCAACTATTAATATGGGTGTTTTCTGTTTGTAGATATAATTATCTGCTTGAGAAACTTCCTGTGTTTCTAATTTTCCTAATAAGGAATAAGGAACGGTAGAATTTTTCATCATATCAACAATATCAGCACTATATTTTAAATCACCGATTATTGATGTGTAAGGGAATTTCCCTTCTTTCATTCCTTTTTTATCGCTCCTATGCTGCGATTTATTTATAGAATAATTTTCGATATTATCATGTATCAAAAACATCCCAATTGAAAATTTAGTATTAGTTATGGAGTCATAGACTTTAAGGTCTAGTTCTTTCAAATCTTCCACAAAATTATCTGGATCGAGAATGTTTACATCAGATATCTTGTCTGATAATCCTGATGTATCCATATTAGATAATCTAGGATGCTTCTTTAGCTCTTCTATCAATAGTATTGCGTGTATATCTTTTATTGGTTGTATCATTGTATAGAGTTGAAATGATTATCTATTTATAAATTTTATTTTTTGTAATGACTATATAGTTACAAAAATTATCATTCTTGAATAAATAATATTATTCCATTCTTTCAATGAATAATTCTATCGTATATAAAAACAAAATATTTATAAATAGCCTAAAATTCCTCATGATTTACGGATAGTTGACCATTTGGGGGGTCATATCATATTTAAAGGAGAGAGGAATATTAAGGAGGTCATAAAATGGCAAAAGAGAAAGAGCACATAAATCTTGTATTTGTAGGACATGTAGATCACGGAAAATCAACAACAGTCGGAAGATTATTGTATGATTCAGGAAACGTTG
>CAZJFT010000057.1:0-5231 GCA_964545585.1 uncultured Methanosarcinales archaeon | reverse complement strand
TTCCAGACAGTCCTTTTATCACTATTAATTATTCTTGCTATATCTATAAAAGAAAATCATTTTGATTTAATATAAGAAATTAGTGTTCTACCACAACTTTTCCCTTTGAATATTGATAATGGGATGAGTATTTCGGTATTCTGTGAAGGAGTCTCAACCACTTCATAACGGTGATCGCTCACTTTGTAGAACACATCGGCATCTAAGAAATTCTCGTTAAAAATGCAAAATTCTGCATTAAATCCTCAAATTTTACATTATTATGTAATACTATTTAAATATTTTATGCCTTTATACATATTTTTTCTACTTACTATGTAATAATTTATCTTTGAGAAAAAGCAGAAGAAAAGGGAAAGAAATGCCAGAAAGAAATATCCGAAACAAACAACGAAACAGAAAAAAATTAGAATGAACAAGAAAGAATAAAACTAAAAAAAAGAAAAGGATAAAAAAAAATTAGCCTAGCTCTACATAGAAATAATATAGAGTAGGCGTTGTGGATGATTCATTCTCTGCCACTAATAATTGGAAATCAAAAGTCTCATCATTATATCCTGCTTCATCATCCTCTATGATTGTCGTATAGATTAAGCTTCCTGTGAATGGATCGCTTAATAATACTTCCTGAAATAAGGTGGTTTCATCAATAGTCTGTGGAGCATCACTCACATAAGTTGCAGTACTCCTGCATGTGCTATTAGCGATATTCTTTGTTCCGACAAGTATGCTTTGATGAGCAGTATAGTTGAATGTCTTGTTAATATTATCATTATCTGTCGATAACATGCCAAGGACCGATTCCTCGTTGCTTATGACGGTCTGATTTGCACATGTCACGTTCGCCCATGTGACGCTTGATGCCCTGCTCACATATACCTCTCCAGTAGGCGTCCCTAGTGTCCAATCATATATGGTATTTGCAGTTCCGTCATCCAAAGCAAGCTTACCAGTAACATTTCCTACATACGCCTTCCATTTGTAATCCTGCTGATTGCTGTTTATATCAAGAACAGTTATTGTCCCTTTCTCATCCTGGTTCCTTGAAGTAGAAACTGTAGCGGCAGTGCTGTTGCTTACATAATTTATTACCGGTCCTGCAGGCAGGGCCCATAAGAAGTTTGAGCATACTATCAACGCCAGAATTCCTAAGAAGAACCAGCGTGTTTTTTTGTTCATTTTGAGCCTCTGTTGATTGTGAATAATTGATTGTTTGAATGTCGATGTCTTTCTGATGTATCACGGATTTTTGAATTATGAGTTTTTTGAATTATGAGTTATTAAAACATAATTATAAAAAAATAAAAAAAAAGATTTTTACTTTACTCTATCTCTAGATAAAAGTAGTATGTGGATACTGCAGTGTCTGTGCCTCGTCCATCCTCTCCGACAATCATCTGGAAGTCATGCACTTGATTGTTAAACCCTATCGAATTTGTTGTAGGATAGAACGTGTGCGAAAGGAATGCAGTATATATTATAGGCACTGATCCATCGTCAGACAATATTACCTGCCTGAATGCGTCAGATTCTGATCCAGTCTGGTTGAACAGATATGCTATTGGGCAATCATCAGATAGTATCTCTGAATCTGCAACATAGAATGTCGGATGCGCTAATGCTCCTCCAAATCTTGATTGCGCTTCTGCCGAACCGCCTATTACGAATGTCCTGTTCACTGAATCTTCATCAATCGCGATGTTATTGTTCAATGCAGCGTCCTCCGCCTCTAATTCTGCTACTGTCGCACATCTCGTGTTAGACCATGATGGCACTGTTGCTGACCTAACAGCGAATATCTCTCCCTGAGGGCTTGATACTGACCAATCATATAAGGTGTTGTTGTTTGAGTCACCCAAAACGATTGTACCGGTAACGTTTCCAAAATAACCCTGCCAAGTCCTTGTGATTGTGCTTGTGTCAGTGTTGAATTCCGTAACATTACCTGCTATTGCAGTTACAGTCTGTGCAGGCCATGTAGCCCACCTATCTATACTTATAGGATTTATGGGTCCAGTTGGACCTGATGGCAAAGCGTATGCAAAACTTACTGCCAGTATTGCCAGTGCCAATGTCAACAATACTTTTTTCATTTTTTCACCTCAGGAATTCTAAGCATCCTTTTTTTGTTTTCATTATTTACTTAATTGTGTTTTTGTTAATTTTTGTAAATTAATATACAAATATGTATACTTATATATAAATGTTTCGATTGTATATATTATGTCGGATAGGTACTTAAAAACGCATTAAAAAGAACAAAAAAGTTTTAAATTATTTTTTAAACATAAAAAAACAATATAATTACCTAAAATAATTAAATAAAGATAAAAAAAACTCCTTTATTAAAAAATAGGACAAATAACAGTTATAATAATTTATCTTTTAAGAACTCAATCAATTCACGCCTACTGTATATATTAGATATCTCTTTGGCAATTGAATATTGTTTCAATACATCCTTGACCCAATTAGCAAAGTCATTTCTCTCAATAGATACGTGATGATAGAATGTATCGTCAGAGATATCATTCAACATATGATACAGATCTTTCAATGATGATGCTATCTTCCCGTCTTTGAAATAAAAACGCTCATGAGGCTGTACGTATATATTCTCAGAAGGTTTAGGGATGGATTTTCCTTCGTCATCCGTAATGTTCCGTGCATTCTGTCCACCCCTCACCAGAGGGAAGAACGATGGAGCGATAGAAGAGGAAGCGACAGAAGATGAAGCAACAGAAGAGACATTACTCGACATATTACTCGATATATTAGTCGACATATTAGTCGACATATTAGTCGACATATTAGCAGATATATCAGCAGATATATTAGTCGCGCCTCCTGACATCAACATATTAGATTTACGCACAATATCAGATTCTATCGAGTCTATCATCGACTTTACAGCATGATTCCTCTTCTGCAGCATCGTCCAGAATTTCTCAAGATCCTTCAACTCCCTGATCCTGTCGGCATCATTCATAGAATCTATCTCATGATATTCATATAACAATGGGAGTACATTGCTTATGATGTTCCTCGCAAGTTCAGGATTGTTCCCTGCAATCGCAGATTCCAATTCATCAAACAATGCATTACCCTTATTGATATATATATTCCTATGATTAACAGGCATTTGATTAAGCCTATGATTATTAAATGATGGACTCCTGAGCATCTCCTCTGTTCTCAACCTATTTATCGCATTGAACTGTTCTGCAAGAGAAAAAGCTCTAGAATCATCGACTGCTCTTGAAGATTGTACATTCTCCTCAGGGATTTCAGCATTAGGAGGGGCGATGTTCGCAGATCTTATAAGGCCCAGATCCAGTCTTGGTACATCAGATGAAGAAGGCATGTTAGGCAGCTTATAACTCTCACGTGGAGGTCTTTGTGCTGGCGTCTGTTGCTCTTTTGGCGGCTGCACTTTTGCATCTCTTGAACTAGAATCCTTGTTTGAGGCATCCTGCGCCACAACAGCATTCTGTGAAGGCTCAAAGATGTCCTTGGCCAACTCTGGAAGATTCTTAGGAGTATCTAGACTATTCACCTCTTTTTTCTTGAAAAAATCCCACATTCTCCACTAACCTCTTTTTCTATGACGTTTATGATTTCGCGCAATATTCCTTCTTACTAAAAGCATATATCCTGACGTATTTTTCCCAGATGACAACGGCTTTAATCTTACATCATGGCTCATGCCTATCAAGGATTTCAATACACGAACTTTATCATTCTTTTCCTTTGCTATATTCAGCTTTTCATTTCTTGACATATCAGAGTGGAACCTTAATCTTTCCAAGGCAACCTCTAACACAGCAGGAGCAGCAACGAATTCCTTATCCAAAAGCGAGTTATGCCCTATGTATATCATATCCTTATCAAAAAGTAACGCAGGCATATCTATGCTCTCCAAAAAGTGATGCACTATAGGACTATGGGCAGTATTATCTAGTATACAGAGTACAGATGCAACCTTGTCCTCGTACCTTACAGGTATACAAGTTATCTTTAATCCATTCCTCAAGCCGACACTGATTATCCTTCCAGTACGGAATACTTGCGATAAAGAGGACGGGCTCGTGGATTCTCTATTGAACAGTTCTGACAATGCGCCCTTCGGGTCATGAGAAAAATCCTTATACGACTCATTATGCCATACTATCTTAAGATCCTTATTGACAAGAAAACATGCTTCTGAAAGTTCAGAGCACATATCCTCTAATGTCTTCAAATCGACATCATATTCTGGCATAACACACCTCTTTCACACCCCTTTCTTTCCACGCCGTTATCTTTCGAAACCCTTTTCCATCCATCTTAAGCATATTCATTTAAAAATTTTCCCTATCACTTCAATTCATAATAAAAATTGACCAAGTCAGTCGTCCCCTTATATTCACGCAATTTTGCAGGAACCTTTATCTCATAGCTATACGTTCCGAATTCTCCCTGGACAGGAACCTTTACCTGCGTCACAAACACAACATCCTCGCCATCAACAGCATCATACTGGTCATTAAGGCTAGAATCATCGTTAGTATCCCATAATATGCCTGTTATGAAATATGTGCTGTTAGTCGTATTGACTATCGGAACATTATATATAGATTTGGAGCTCATGTTTAATTGCACAGTCTCCAATGGCACATCATTTTCGCCTGCCCAAACCAGATTTATCGAATCAGTGAATCCGGTAGTGTTGAGTTTCTCATCAAGTTCAGAGAAGTCATCTGCAGTAGGCAGATCATTCTTCGTCCTGCCTAATGCCTGCAAGTCTGTGAACGAGAAATCACTATCCTTATCAGCTATGAACAAGTGCCCATCATAAGTCGTCATGTTTCCGAAAGTTGCAAAGCTTGTGTTGGATAAAGCACTCAAAACTATATCTGCAGTGACGTTGCCATAATAATATTGATACAGAACTACAGATACAGAATTGTTCAATAAATTATTGGCTTCATTCGATTCGTTCAATATATCTTCTGGATCCATCAATACGAATATATTATTCAATCCAGGATTCAATATGAAGCTTACATTTATAATTACAACCTCTCCAGGATTAAGCAATCCTATAGTCTTATTTGTCCCTATCTGCACACCACCGCCCAAAGGGTTGCCGAGATAAAATTGCACCTTGAAGCTCTCATTGCTCGCACTCAAGCCAGCATTTGTTATGTTTGCAAATACAGTAATATTATTGCCCTCTACACGTTCAACCT
>CAZJFT010000056.1:0-5391 GCA_964545585.1 uncultured Methanosarcinales archaeon | reverse complement strand
AATAACGCTTATAAAAATACAAAATATTCCGGGAAGTTCAGGACTCGGAGCTATAGGGGGAATAGTGTGGTATGTTATTGAATATATCATTTTAATATCTTTATATCTTTTTTTGAAGACTTATAAAAATAACCCCGACAATAAGGTGTACTTATTTATATTTATATCAATAATTGTAATTCAAATAATAATTTCCACCGGTAATTTATTTGTTCAATACGAGAAAAATTATGAATCTCAGGCAGATAATCTGGAGTTTAATACTGTTGCTAGTATTAACACCTACTGTTCTAAGATATTAACCCAACCAACGAAAGATTATTGTTATACTTCAGCACTAAATCAACATTCAGTTAATATACTTAATCTTTCTGTAGATTATTGTAATTATATACAAAGAACAGGAATAAAAGATATTTGTGTTTTTCGTGTTGAATATATTTTAAAAAATAGAAACTGAATTATTGTCTTTATGTTTTATTATGTCTGAATAAAAAATGTGGGGGAAGTGCATAAACCTTCTGGACCGATACTGCTACTTCGCCACTTCATCTAACTGGAGTTATAAATGCGGAGGAAGGGATTCGAACCCTCGAACACACTAAGTGACAGGATTACATAGTCCCAAACACAATCGTTTGGTTGTCACGCTTAAGTCCTGCGCATTTGACCAGGCTTTGCTACCTCCGCATTGTAGTCATGAAATCTAAGTTGCTTTATAAAGTTTTTTAGGTCTTGAAAATGACAGTAAAATTAATAAACACGCATCATTAGCATTATGTTATTATGGTTTTAAGGTGAGTTTATGTTTGAAGAGTTCATGAGATCATTCATTACGTTGTTCATAATAATGGACCCTTTCATGAGTGTCGCATTCTTCTTGGGATATTCAAAGAATTTTGACCAGAAACAGAAAGATAAGTCGATACTCATAGCCATAGGCGTCGCTGCATTCCTATTATTAGTATTCCTGGTAATGGGCCTATACTTATTACAGGCATTGAACATAAGCTTCAACGGTTTCAAGATTGCAGGAGGAATAATACTGCTCATAATGGGCGTGACGACTGTTCTCGCTATAGATATCGGTTCAAAGAATGAGAATGTCAGCTCTGGAGCGATACTAATAGGGACGCCTTTATTGTCAGGACCTGGTGCATTGACTACCATAATAATATTGAGCAAGGAATACGGATATTTAGTGCCTGCATTAGCAGCTGTCGCTGTGCTTGTAATCTCATATGTGATGCTTAAATTTGCTAAGAACATGCAGAAATTCATCGGAACAGAAGTCATAGAGATAATGTCAAAAGTCATGGGGTTGCTGCTTGCAGCATTAGCCGTAGATTTCATACATGCAGGAATCGTCGGATTCATCGGATAAGTCATATTTTTGGAGGTATTAAAATGGTTAAGTTAGTAGAGCCGAAGAGCATGGAAGAATGCGTATATTTCACTAATAGGGCTATAGGAGAGAATTTCACCGGGATGGCAAGATGCTGGGTATTCAAAGAAAAATGTCCTAAATGCAAGAAGGGAATGATGGGCAAGCCTGTAGAGGGCGGAAAAGTAAAGATTAGGGCGACAGAATATGTCTGTCCATCATGCGGATATTCTGAGGAGAAAAGCTCTTACGAGGAGAAATTGACTGCAAATGTTGATTATACCTGCCCTGCATGCAAGTATCATGGGCAGAAACAGTTGCCTTTCAAGAGGAAATCAGTCGCAGGTGTCAAGACATTAAGATTCAACTGCGAGAAATGTAACGGATTCATAGACATCACAAAGAAGATGAAAGCGATAAAGAAGAAGCCAAAGAAAGGCGAAGTCGCTGAAGACTATGATGATGACGAGTGATCATAAAAGGTAAGTGTTTATCATCGATAATCATTTTCTTGTATTATTTAATTTTTTATTATAATTTTATTATGATAAATTTCTTAGTTATATTCAATTATTCTCTGAGAATTGTACAACGTTTCCTTTTTTCTTCTCTGCATACTGCCATATGTCATCATATACTGCTTTTATCGCTTCGTAGAGGTCTGTCCTGTCCGCAGGATCATATTCTCCCTTCTTGTAGAGCTCTACAATTTCATGATATGTCCTCTTGACATCATCATATCTGCCGCTCATCAAGAGATATTCGCATTCATCTATGAGCTTGTATATTCTCTTCTCTCCATCTGCTTTTTTATACTTCGATTCTTTTGGTTTATCTGCTTTAAGGACCACATTATCGGTAGGTTTGCTTTTCGGCTCAATCACTTTTGATGTCTTGACTGCTGATGTCCTCGTGGTTTTTTTTGGTTTTGTAGATTTCTCTGGAGATTTTTTCTTTTCAGGGATTTTCCTTGTGTTCAATCCGTCCAATTTCTTTTCCAGCATCATGATCTTCCTATTGCTTTCAGTCGATTGTGCCTCAAGCTGTCTTATCTTCTCTTTATATCCGGCAGTTTCCTTCTCTAATGTATCGATCTCTAGCTTGTATTTCGCTGTCTTCTTCTCTATCTCGATTATTTTAGCGGATATCCTGCTGTCTGCTGCCTGTTTTATGTCTGCAAGTATCTTGTTCTTCTCGTTCAACAGATCGGATTTCTGCTTTGACAATGAATCCATCAGGCTCTTTATCTTTATCAACTCTTTTTCAAGCAGGGCAGTCTTCTTATCTATTAATGTTTGCAATTGTGCATCTGTCTTCCTGCTAACCTTGTCCGCTATCTTCTCTCCTTTTTCCTCTACTGCCTTATAGTATTTGTTCTCCAAGTCCTTATGCAATGAGCTCACTTTTTCCAGCTCTTCATCAAGGCTCTTCTCGTGCTCTTCAAGCTTCTCGTCAAAGTTCTGCTGATGTTCCTCTATCAATGCCTTCACACTCTCATCGACTGCCTCTACTACTGCGTCTTCGACTATCTTCTTGAGCTCTTCCTCTTTAAGCGTCAGATGCTCTTCATGTTCCTTCTGTTTCTGGCTTATGAAATCTATGACCTTGTCGCTCTCAGCAGCGATATTTGATTTATGCTTATCCAATGTCTTGTCAAGCTTCTTGTCCAGTGCCTTAGACACTAATTCTTCTGCGAGTACTGCAATCTCTTGCGTCTTACCATGCAACTTTTCTTCTACCTCTTTTGTGATCTGCTTTGTGTTGATGACTGCATTGCTCAGCTCCTTATTGAGCATGTCTTTATGCTGTAATGCTGCATTCTGTGTATGTGCATCAAGCTGCTTCTTTATCTCTTTCTCTATCAATTCACGCTGCTCTGTGAAATATTTTATGACATTATCACGGATCTTCTGTGATGCATCATTTATCAGTTCTGGATGCCTGTCAAGGAGCTTACTATCACATTCCTTCTGCGTGATCTTCAATGATTCAAGAGCTTTTGCAAGCGATGCATCGAGCTCCTTCTGATATTTTCCTGCACTCTTACCTAGCTCTTTATCTACGGATGAAGCTATCATATCCGATAATCTTTTTTCCTTGCTCTTTATCTCCTCTTCGAAACGCTCTACGAAATGCTTGTTCGATTTTATCGTCTTAGCCAATTCATTATCGAGCAATTCTCTCTGTTTTGATAGTTTTTCTGAAAGCTCCTTTTGTGAATGTTCAGTTATCTTGCTTATCAACTCCTGCTCTTTATTTTTTAGATTCTCTTCCAATGCTTTTTCTAGTTCTTTCTGTTTCTCGAAAGTCTTATCGAGCTCTGCTTGTATCATCTCGCGCTGCTTATCAGTAATTCCTACAAGCTCTTTCTGTACTGTGGCTTGGACTTCTTTTCTCGCTTCTGCTTTCTCATTCCATATTATGTCGATGAATTCCTGCTTATGCCTGTTTATTACCTCTTCAGCATATCTCTCTGCAGACTTCTTCATCTGCTCATCAATGCTCTTCTCAAACTGTGCCTCTTTGCTCTTGAGCTCTTCTTCGTATATGCTCTCAAGCCCTTTTATCGTCGATAAAGTGTTATCTATGTCACGCTTCATCTCAGACTTGTGTTTCGAAAGGAATGATTCTACGTACTTGTCGACTGACTTGTTTATCAGCTCATCAATCTCCTTATGCTTTTCAGAAATCTTCTTCTCATATTCCTTTATGTGATGATGCATCTCGCTCAATGCTTTCTTATTGTTGTCCATCCATAGCCTTGAGACTTTCACGACGTGCAACCTTGCCTGAGACTCAATCTCCTTATGATGTATTGCCTTCTCTATTATCCGCACATATTTCTTCTGCTCTTTCACCCGGCTTAATATATTTCCCATCATGCTATTGTGCAGAGAATGTGTTATCCATGCACCGAAATCATCCTTTTCAGCATTGCAATGATAGGAGAAATTCTCTGGAGAAAGCGATTTGAGTGCACCGACTAATTCATAGATATTCTTTATTGTCTGGCCTGTAACGAGATGGAACTCTGTCCCTTGCTCTACATCACTCAAAAAAAGACTATCGTACATCACTCACCCCTTATATTCATGCTTAAGTGAGGTTTCCATATTTAAAGTTTTCCTTAAATATTATTTTTCTTGTGTTCCGTATTTTCCTAAATATTTATAAATCCTCATTTTATCCATATATTGGTGGTCAAATTCAGCGATACAACAACACACAATATAGGCAATAGGAAAAAAGACAAGATTGTCCTTACAAATGCATTGATATATGCTAATGGTCCGGCGCACATAGGACACATGCTAGAATATGTACAGGCAGACATACTCAGCAGGGCATTGAAGCTTCTAGGACATGAAGTAATATTCTGCGGCGCAGAGGACACACATGGTGCGCCAATAGAGATAAAAGCCACTCAGCTAGGGATAAAGCCTGAAGAGCTCATAAAGAGCATGGAAGAGTTGCATCATAAGGATTTCAAGGATTTCCACATAAATTATGATTCATACTATAATACTAATAGTGCAGAGAATAAGCAACTTGCAGAATTGATATTCAACAGGTTGAAATCAAAGAATCTCATCTATAAGAAGACCATGGAATTGACATACTGCGAGCATGACAAAAGATTCTTGCCTGACAGGTATGTTAAAGGCAAGTGCCCGAAGTGCGGCGCAGAGGACCAGTATGGAGACCAATGTGAGAAATGCGGGACAGCATACACTCCAGTAGAATTGATTGCACCATATTGCACGATATGCAAGAACGCTCCTGTGAGGAAGGATTCCGAGCATTACTTTTTCAAACTAGGAGAATTCTCAGAAAAATTACGTGAATGGCTCAACAATAATAGGGAATTGCAGCCAGAGATACGGAATCAAGTATTATCATGGATTGATAAGGGACTTGATGATTGGTGCGTATCAAGAGACGGCCCATATTTCGGATTCAAGATTCCTGGCGAAGAGGATAAATATTTCTATGTATGGCTAGATGCA
>CAZJFT010000055.1:0-5433 GCA_964545585.1 uncultured Methanosarcinales archaeon | reverse complement strand
ATGATTTCGGCAACCCAAGCAGCATGAATCCTGCTTTGGGTAATGATTTCAGCCAAGGGTTCCATGAGCAGATGGCCCCTTCAGTCAACCTTTCATCGCAGCAGTTCCAGCCAGTCCAGCAGATGCCTGGCGGAGACATAGGGAAGGATATACAGATATTGTCATTGAAGCTTGATGCGATAAAGGCAGAGCTTGACAGCATGAACCAGCGTATAAAGAACATAGAGGCCATCGCAGAGAAAGAGCAGGTGCAACAGCCTAAGAAGTGGTATTGAAATATGGTGAAAAAAAAGATAATAAGAAATTCTAAGGCAAAAAATGTCATGAAGGATGAAACCCCTAAGACTTCAGGATACTATTCCATAATATTGTTTCTATTGTTCATAATAATCGATAGGATAACTAAAGTGTGGGCGTTAACACTCTCAGGCGGCAGATCCATCGATCTCGGGATACTGGAATTCGTCTATGCGACGAATACTGGCGCTGGTTTTAGCATTCTGCAAAACCAGAACACTCTGCTATCATGGATAGCAGTAATCGCACTAGGCATAATAATCTATTATTATTCACACTTCCCGAGATTAGGATTCCTTATGATAGTATCAGGGATAATCGGGAACCTAATAGACAGAGTAATGTATGGATATGTCATTGATTTCATCAACTTCAAGATATGGCCCATATTCAATATTGCAGACTCACTAGTCTTCTTAGGAGTCTTGTATACAGTGATTGTTTGGATAAAGAAGGACAAGGAAGAGAAGAGAGGTAAAGAAACAAAAAAAGTTTCTGGTAGAAAAAAACCTGTCAAGAAAAGAAATAGCAAATGAAAAAGGTAATCATAATCCATGGATGGGGCGGGTCCCCTAACAAAGGATGGTTCAAGTGGATTGCTGGAGAGTTGAGGAAAAAAGGTTTTAAGGTCATAAAGCCAGTGATGCCTGACAAAGACGTCCCTAAAATATCCAAGTGGGTCAAGCACCTAGATAAAATTGCAGGAGACATTGATGAGGATACATATTTCATAGGCCACAGCATAGGATGCCAGACAATCCTCAGGTATCTTGCAAAGAAGAAAAAGAAAGTTGGGGGCGCAGTATTTGTCGCTGGATGGTTCCATCTGAAAGGGCTTGAGACAAAAGAGGAAAAGAATATTGCAAAACCTTGGTTGAAGAGCAATATTGATTTCAAGAACATCAAGATAAGAAAATCTGTCGCTATATTCTCTGATAACGACCCGTTCGTCTATGCAAAAGATGCAGAAATGTTCAGGAAGAGATTCAATTCAAAGATAATAGTACAGCACAATAAGGGGCACTTTGAAGGGAACAAGACTATGAAGATACCTGTGTTATTGAAAGAAATCCTTGCAATGTAAAAATTCTAGAACTCATCCAAGTCCTGTAATTTGTCTAAGAATCCGTTGTTCTTGAGCCAGTTGACTTGTGTAGGTCTATACTTGAATATTATATCACCTTTCTCCTCTGCATCGAACTCCCATGGCTCAATCAATAGTATATCGTTCTCCCTGACCCATAATTTTCTCTTTAATCTTCCTGGAATCCTGCAGTTCCTTGTCTTTCCATCAAGGCATCTGACCCTGCATCTGCTTCCGCCAAGTCTCTGCTCTAGAATGCCTAGTACTTCCCTGCCTTTCGGGATCCTTACCCTGACGAATTCTTCTCCTTCCTCTGTAGATTTATCCTCAAATTCCATTGATGATGAGAACAGTAGATGCTTTAAAAACTTTATTATCTTCTTTAATATATAATTATTTCCGCATCATTATCTCCGTACTTGCTCTTTCCAGAACCTAGAATATATCCCTTTCCTGTCTATTAGTGCATGATGTGTCCCTTGCTCAACTATCTTTCCGTTCTCCAATACGTATATCCTATCAGAATGTGCTATCGTAGATAACCTGTGTGCAACCATGACTATAATCATTTCTGGCCGTCTCTTCTTTATTGACTTTATCGTGCGGGTGATTACTCTCTCTGTCATGCTGTCAAGGCTGCTTGTCGCCTCATCGAATATTATGAGTTCAGGATTCCTCAACAATGCACGCGCTATGGCGAGCCTTTGTCTTTCACCGCCCGATATCTTTATTCCGCCTTCGCCTATCCTTGTGTCGAGTCCTTTCTTGCCTCGTTCTATGATGCTCAATGCTGATGCCATCTTCAATGCATCTATGCATTCCTTGTCTGTAGCATCAGGGTTCACGAATAGCAGGTTCTCTCTTATTGTCCCTGCGAATAATTGCGTCTCTTGGCTGACTATCCCTATATGTCTCTTGTAATGTTCCAAGTCCAGCCTTCTTGAGTCTACACCGTTCACGAGCATCTTCCCCTCTGTAGGATAATACAATCCTGAGAGCATCTTTATCATTGTGCTCTTCCCGGAGCCTGATAATCCGGCTATCCCTAATGATTCTCCTTTCTTGAATTCTAAGCTCACGCCATTCAATGAATGGTCATCTCCTGATGGATACTTGAAACGTACATTATCGAACCTTATCGTCTTTACGTTGCTGATTTTTTTAGCGTTCTTCGGCTTCTTCTGCACCTGCATACGCATTATGTCCTGCAATTGCTCATAGCTTGCTTTTGCCTCCTGATATTGTGATATGGTATTGCCAAATTCCGCTAATGGACCGAATATGAAAAAGCTATATATCATCAATGTGAAGAAAGATCCTATGGTTATGTGTCCTTCGAATATGAGCCACAACATCGTGAACAGTATCAATGAGCGCATCAGGTTTATCATTGTGCCCTGTATGAAGCTCAATGTACGGACCTTCTTTATCTTCTTCAATTCCAGCCCAAGTATCTTGTCATTGCTCCTATTAAGTCTTTTTATCTCTTGGTTCTCTAATCCTAAACTTTTTACCAGCTCGATATTCCGTAATGTCTCTGTTGTCGCGCCAGCAAGCCCTGTAGATTCTGCGAGTATATCCTTCTGGGCCTTCTTTATGCCCTTGCTCACGAAATACGCAGTCAATCCTATGATAGGCATGCTCAATATGAAAACAGTTCCTATAAGCCAATGTGTATAGAAGGCATATATCATGACAAACAATATCCCTACAATAGATATGAACACATTGTTTATTATACTCCCTATTATCACTTGCATGTCTTGTTTTGCCTTCTGCACCTTCTGGAGTATCTCTCCTGATTTCTGATCCTCAAACACGCCGTAAGGCAAAGATAATGAGTGTTCTATAGCATCAGAATACTGTTTAGTGGATACGCGCTGGCTTATCATGCTCACATAATAATCCTGGAAATTCTTTGCAACCCGTGATACAAATGCCACACCTACTGCTGCAGCAAGAAGAAGCAGTACTCCTTTTATGAAGACATCGCGTGGGAGCTCTGCAAATTTCACTGCATAATTATCAACTATTATTTTGAATATCAATGGATCCAACAAAGAGAATACCTGATTGACTGCAGCAAGGAATAACGATAAGAAAAGCAATCCACGATAATTCTTCAAATTGCCCCACAGAACCTTGAAATAATTCATCATATCAGATATTAAGCGCCTGTTTTTAAATTTTGTTCATTAATGATGATAATTTATTTGCAGTATATTATTAAGGCAGGCATTAAAGCAGACATTAAAGCAGACATTATACGAATTTAATGAGACGCTAAATTGAACAATATTTTTAAATCAACGATATTTCTCAAAGCCATGGCTAAGAGCAAGAAACCCCTATACGATTGGAAAAAAAATTTGTTGAGTGACACTGCACAAGATAATAGCGCTTCCTTCTGGAAGAGAGTAATAGCATTCGTATTCGACCTCTTGGTTATAAATCTCGTCGTTGCATGGCCTTTCCAGTCAACATTAGGACAGTATGCAATGAAAGAATTCTCATTGGATACAGTTTTGCCAGCAGATGCATACTTCATAGTGTTCATGATATTCCTGCTTGCGATGCTGTACTTCACATTCCTTGAATATTATATAGGACAGACCCCTGGGCAGATGCTCATGAACATAGAGAGCGTCGCACTTGACGGTGATATGACATTCTGGAAAGCATTATTGAGGAATATCTTCATACTTCCTTTCTTTCCATTTTACATATTCTGGGTCTTGGAGCCGATACATCTAGCATTCTACAAGCAGAGATTGCTAGAAAGATGGACCGGCACGAATACTGTAATCATAGGCAGGACAGAGTACGAAAAATTCAATCTTAAGAAAGTAGAATAGGATGAAACAGGATAGGGTGAAATTATGAGACAAGAATCTGACAGAAAGAAAAAATTTTGGATTATGTTCCTTATATTAGGAGTGTTGTTCTTCTTCAGCGCAATTATATCTTTGATGATAGGGACTGGAGAACCGGTCGTGGATTACAATACTGCAATCATAACCATAAATGGTCCGATAACGGTCGATGCGAGCAGTGGATGGTTCGCTGACAGTACGACAAGCTCTACAGAGACCATTGAATTGATTGAGAAGGCAAAGAATGATCCTGATGTGAAGGCAATAATATTTGAGATAAACAGTCCTGGCGGTTCACCTGTAGCTACAGATGAGATATCTATGAAGATAAAATCTTTGAATGAGAGCAACATAACTACGGTCGCTTGGATAAGGGAGACTGGCGCGTCAGGCGCTTACTGGATAGCAAGCTCGACTGATCACATAATCGCTAATAGGATGAGCATTGTCGGATCAATAGGCGTATTCGGCTCATATATTGAATGGTATGGATTGATGGATATATATAACGTGACATATAAGAGGCTTGTCTCTGGAGAGTACAAGGATACTGGCGTGCCATATAGGCCTATGACAGAGAAGGAAGAGCTGTACATACAGACAAAGCTTGATAAGTTGCATGATTATTTCATAAAGGCAGTCGCAGAGAACAGGGATATGAGCTATGCAGAGGTCAAGCTTCTTGCTACTGGAGAGATATTCTTGGGTGCAGAAGCCATAGATAATGGATTGATTGATGAATTGGGATCGGAGCAGCAGGCATTGGATTATGTCGAGTCACAGATAGGTGAGAAGCCAGCAATAAAGAGGTTCTCTAGGCAGAAATCATTCTTTGAGAGCATAATGGAAGCGATGAACAAGAATTCATTCTATATGGGACAGGGCATAGGCGACAGGCTGCTTAAAGGCACAGGTTTAAGGATAACTACATAATTAAAATGGGAATACGCGAGTCATTAAGGGAATTGCAGGAGAAAGAGAAGCTGAATGTAAAGAGAGAAGTAAAAAAAGAGTTGACGAAGATAAAGAGAGAGACTAAGAAAGGAAAAAAATGCATCATATGCGGCGAGGACGCGAAATACTCCATGAAAGGCACTAATGATGCATACTGTAAGGATTGTGCCCTAGAACATTTCTCTGACCTAGGATACTTGAAGAAGATATGACTGCAGATATACC
>CAZJFT010000054.1:0-5632 GCA_964545585.1 uncultured Methanosarcinales archaeon | reverse complement strand
AAAAAATAAATAATTCTACAATAAATAAATAATTCTACAATATCACGCTCTGCACGTTCTTTATCTTTGATATCCTGCCTATGAGCATGTCAACATCTAATTTCTCTGTATCTATCAAGTCCATGTTGATTATCGCTGCATCATTCTTGCCGAATCGCGTGTTTATGTTCTTCACTATCAATCTCATGCCTGCTATCTCATGAAGTATCTCTGCAAGAAGTCCCACACGATCCTTCACTGCAACATGAAGAGTTATCGATTCCTTCTTCTCTTTCGTGACTTCAGGATGTATCTCCTTGGAAAAGTCGTAACTGTACAGGTTTATGCAGTTCGACTTATGTATGACTATCTTCCCATCCTTTGACTTGAATGCCCGTATCTTGTCGCCTATCTGTGGAGAGCAGCATTTTGGCACTTTTATGTTTGGGGATTTCCCTTCGAATACTATCGCGCCATCCTTGAAATCTATGCTCTTGAATTTCTTCTGGCGCTCCTGCTTGAGTTTCTCACGCTCTTCATGCTTCTTAGGATTGTGCTCTACAGGCATGCCTAATGCATGCTTTATCTTAAGCGTTGTGCTGTTGGACTTTACGAAACTCAGCCATGACCTTGATGGAGACGCATTCTTCTGCGTAAGTATCTCCACTATATCTCCAGGCGACAATTTATAGTCTAGCGGGACAATGACATTGTTCACTTTTGCAGATTTGCAATGGTTGCCAACATCAGTATGAACGGCATATGCGAAATCTATCGGTGAAGCATTCTCTGGAAGGCTTATTATGTCGCCCTTAGGTGTGAATACAAATATCTCTCTCTGGAACAGGTCCATCTTCAATGATTCTACGAATTCTGTCGCATCCTCTGAAGTCCTCTTCCATTCCAAGAATTCCTTGAGCCAGACTATCTGCCTGTCGAATTTCTTATCCTGTTCATCGCCCTTGTATTTCCAATGTGCAGCGATACCTTCCTCTGCCTGCCTATGCATCTCCCTATCACGTATCTGTATCTCCAATGCCATCCCTTCGCCTATTATCACTGTTGTATGTATAGATTGGTATCCGTTAGGCTTGGGTACTGCAATATAATCTTTCAATCTATCAGGCATGTGAGGCCATAATTTATGGACTAATCCTAATGCCTTATAGCAGTCTGCGACATTCTCTGTTATTATCCTTATAGCTATCAAGTCATATATCTCTTCTAATGTCTTGCTGTCTTTTATCAGTTTCTTGAATATGCTGTAGAAATGCTTCGCCCGCCCATTGACTTCTGCTTTTATCCCCTCATCTTTCAATCGCTGTTTTACGAACTCTATTATCTTACCGACCTCTTTCTCTCTCTGGTCACGTTTCTTCGCTAATTTATCTTTCAATTCTTGGTATATGGCTGGCTCTAGGAATCTGAATGCGAGATCCTCAAGCTCTGCTTTCATGTTGTTCATGCCTAGCTTGTGCGCTATCGGTGCATATATGTCCATCGTCTCTTGGGATATTATCTTCCTTCTCTGTTCAGGCAGATGTTTGAGTGTACGCATATTATGCAGCCTGTCTGCTAATTTTATGAGTATAACACGTATGTCTTTTGATGTCGCAAGTATTATCTTCCTTATGTTCTCTGCCCTGCGCTCATGCTCCTCATCCTGCGATAGTGTCGTATTGACCTTCTTGAGTTTTGTGACAGATTTGACCAGCTCAAGTGTCTCCGAGTCGAACTCTTTCTCGACAGTCTCTGGTTTCACATCCAATTCCAATACGTCATGCAATAATCCTGCAGCAATTGTGTGCGAGTCGAGTTTCAGCTCTACGAGTATGCTCGCTATCTCATAGCAGTGGATGAAATATTCTTCTCCAGACTCTCTCTTCCTTCCTTGATGCACTCTTGCAGAGAATAAGAACGCTTTCTCTATTATCTTGTAATGTACGTGAGGGTTGTAGGACCTTACTTTAGAAATGAGCTTTTCATATAATTCCTTTACCTCATGTTCTTCCATTTTCTTTGATTGCATTACACAACATAATGCTGAGAATAATCAGCATAATCATATTATACTCTCTCATTTAATATGCCTATTATCTTTTCATTGACTTCTTCTATCGTGCCTGATGCGTCTATGACATGCAATACACCTAATCCGTCATAGTATTTTCTCATAGGCAGCGTGTTCTTGTTGTATATCTCAAGTCTTCGCTTTACCTCTTCTGGTTTATCATCATCCCGGTGTATAAGCCCAGTACCGCATGCATCGCATTTCCCTTCAATCTTCGGCTTTATCCATATTATGTTATAGTTTCTTCCGCAATGCGGGCACACTCTTCTTGTCGATATGCGTCTTATCGATTCCTCTTCTGAAAGGTCCAATTCGAATGCGTAATCTGTATGAAAATTCTTTGAATAGAAATCTAATTGCTGCTCGTCTCTAGGGTATCCGTCTATTATTATGCCTTTCTCTGCTTCGGGGCTGTTCACTGCCTTTATCAAAAGAGAATTAGTTATATCGGCAGGAACCAGTTCTCCTTTCGCCATTATCCCTTCGACTTGCAGCCCTATCTCTGTCTTTCCTTTTATCTCATTGCGCAATGCCTCACCCATTGAGAAAGCGAACATCCCTGTCTTTTCTGAGATCATTGTCGCTTGTGTCCCTTTTCCTGACCCTTGTGGACCGAAAATGATTACAATCATCATATCACCTCATGATTACGAAACAATAATCGATAAATTAAATTAATATGATCAACCGAAATATCTTACTCTTCCGTTTGTACCTGTGCGTTTCCAGGATTCCTGCATCTTATGTATTATGCGTATCATCTCTGGCTTGAATTTCTTCAGTTCTGAATGCGCATAATTTATAGTCGCGACCATGTCCTTATCTTCATTCCTTATCTCTGACTTTATTATCTCCCTATGCAGTATCATCATATTCTTGTACATGTCGAATATCTTTGTCTTCTCAGAATCATCGAATACAGTGCATTCATGCAATGAATGGAATTCCTCTGGCTGCAATATCTGTATAAGTATCTTTATGTAGTATTCGAGCCTTTCCTGCATCTTCTCAAGAACTATCTTGACGTGCGATGCATCTTCTGGAACATGATATTCTCGAAGTATCTCCTGTACATTCTTCAGGTTCTCCTTCAACTTTATTGACTTGTCTTTCATTGCCTTATCTTCAGACGTAGTTCTTTTAGTCTTCTTTTCCATAAAGAAAGAGAAATATTGGCTGTTTTTAAAGTTTTGCCCTATTTAGAAGACTTATAATCCTGCAATGGCGTGATATATAATATGCCTCTTAAATCGAATGGTGTGAGGAATTTCCCATCGTACTTTATCCCGTTCATCTTCAGTATATCTGCAACCCTGTTCAATACTGGCTCCTTTATCTCAAATGTTGAGCTTATAACTCTCCTTCCGCTCTTCGTATCTATCTCAGGCCATGCTTTTGCATCCTTCCTATTTGTCCTGTCGACAGAAAAATTCACATATTCCATCGGGTTCTTATCTATCCTGTCGGCACCCTTATGGATTGTTGCTGTCTTATACATAGGATATACCGGCAGGTTTGTATCATAGAGTATTCTTGTTGTATAGTTTGGCTTCGTCTTAGCGGAATTCTTGAATGCCATCGCTACAGTCTCATGAGGGGTCCCTTCGAATTCAAGTGTGAATCCTGCAAACCTCCTCTTTTCTTTATAGAAGTGCTCTGTAAGTGCCATCATGACGGACCAGTACAATGCATCTTTCGGCCAGTGCTTGTTCCTGACAAAAACTTCTTTAGTCACTTTCTGTTTCTTGAATGCCTGCTTGAACATCTCTGAAGTTATATCCTTACTGAACAAGTAATTGTCTACCATAAAATATCTTTTCTGCATCCTTTTCTCTTTTCCCTTGAATTTCAATCCGCCATGCAGCTGAAGGAATGCCTCGAATACATATCGCGGATTCTTATCGAAATCGAACGGCATGATGACATCTCCATCTACTTTCTTCAGTCCCTTTATCGAAGAAGACTCGGATTTCTTCTCCTTGTCCAGGAAGCTTAATGCCCTTGATCCGTATGCATCCATTATGAATATGTTTCTTTTGAAATCATTGATTATCTCTGATTCTGTGATAGCATAACCTGTGCCCTTGAAATATTCTGTCACGATCCTTGCAAGACCTTCTACGAATCCTTTTTCTCTCTGTACGCCTTCAGAGAACGGGTTCAATTTTGAGATGTTCTTTGCGCTGTATGGTCCCGGACTTATGAAACTGAAAAGATCTAAGTCATCAACATTATAGACGCCCTCATCGTCTTTCCTTGCGAAAGGCTCTTTCAAAGTGACATCTATCGACGGAGTCTTTGTCGTGCGTCTCCTCCTCGAATCGACTTCTATGCTGACCGTATGCTTGTCAGATACTGTTCCCTTGCTAGCAGTCTTATTGACCGATAATACCAATGGCTTCCTTATGAATTTATGCGTCTTGTAAACTTTGAATGCTAAGTCATCCAAATCTTTTATTGAGAATCTTTCCTTGTCTGCATCTCTTACCTGTACCAAATCAAAGAATAATGGGATGTCATCACGGGCATATTCAAGATTGAGTATCTTATCTACTTCCTTATTCAGTATATCCTCTATCTCTGACTCATTTCTTACAGCAATCCACGCCATTGCAAATTGTGCTGGACTGAAGTAGATATCGTTCAATCTATATGTGTAATGTTGTGCTTCAAAGCCTTGTAAAAGCCTCTCCTCTCTATTAATTGTTTTGTCCCCCATGTAACTAGACAACAGTAGTAAATTTATAAAGGTTTTTGTTTTAATACACAATATTTATAAACCAAATTTCATGCCATTTATCGTGCATAAAATATGCCGGATGTGGAATAGATGAGAACTATCAAGGATTTCGATTTTGACAACAAGAGGGTGCTAATAAGAGTAGATTATAACGTGCCTCTTGATGATGATGGAGAAATAGTCTCAGATACAAGGATAAAAGAATCCCTCCCCACAATAAGATATATCCTGGAGCATAATGCTAAGCAAGTGCTTTTGATGAGCCATCTCGGTAAACCTGATGGAAAGGTTGTCGATAAGTTGAAGATGGACAAAGTCGCTGAAAAAGCTGAAGAGCTTCTGGAGATACCCATATTGAAATTAGACGATTGCATAGACATAAAGATCCCTGATGCAAGGATAATAATGCTTGAGAACCTAAGGTTCCATGCTGAAGAGGAGAAGAATGATGAGCACTTCTCTGAAAGGCTTTCAAAACTTGCTGATGTATATGTCAATGATGCATTCGGAACGATGCACAGGGCACATGCATCGACAGCAGGGATAACTAAGTTCCTTCCGGGATGCATCGGTTTTTTAGTCGAGAAAGAGTTGAAGTATCTCACATTGAAAGAGCCAGAAAGACCATTCGTTGCCATACTTGGCGGTGCGAAGATATCTACTAAAATACCGGTTATAAAGGAATTGATAAAGAAAGTCGATTATCTATTATTGGGCGGGGCGATGATATTCACACTGTATAAAGCAAAAGGCTATGAGATAGGAAAATCATTGTATGAAGAAGAATATATTACTGAAGCGAAAATGTTACTTAATAATGAGAAGATAATACTGCCCGACGA
>CAZJFT010000053.1:0-5873 GCA_964545585.1 uncultured Methanosarcinales archaeon | reverse complement strand
TCACGCTTATTATGAATATCTTCGTTATCCTGCGCTCGCCGACAATCTTCCTTGACCTGCTCAATGCGTTGAGTGTGTCATTCTTCTTTGTTTTCTCAACAACATATCTCTCGACATAATACCTGACGAATCCGGAAAGGACTAATATTACAAGGAACACCCAGAAACCGGGATTGGTGAAATCAAACTTCCTTTCACATACGGATTTTGGAATCTCGAACTTAGGGATGGTAATTGTTATGTTCTGGAATGGCTGCTCGAATATTGCACATTTCTTATCGCAGGGCCCGCCACAGTCTACTCCTTCTTCGCATAATCCGTCATGACAGTTTATTATGCCGTCAAAACAATCACCTTCATATATACATTCCTGCACCTCTAATGGCTTGCTGTTATATGTCCCACAACCATTCTCGTCCATGCATGTCCTGTTCTGCAATCCTAACAATGAGCATTCGCTCCATTCTGTACAATTCCAATCTTCAACGCAGGGAGTTGCTTGCATTCCATCATCAGTATAGGTATACCCGCCGCCACCGCCACCTCCTCCACTACCACCGCCTCCCCCACCTGAACCGCCGCCCGAACCGCCGCCACCGCCGCTAGTGTTCCCAGTGGTGTTGCCTGTAGTGTTGCCTGTCTGATTTGTTGTTGCGTTACAAGCAAAACAGTCTATTTCACAAGTGTAGCAATTCTCTAGTCTATCGCAGAAACCGTCGCCGCAAACTAATTCTGGAAAAGTTATGTTTACGAACCGATATTCTCCTGATGCAAAATAGTATTCTCCAAAAGCTGTTGCAGGATTTGAATCATACCTGAAAGTTATCGTCTGACCATCGATTCCTCCTTCTGTCTGGCCAGTGTCAGGGTCGTCGCCAAGGCAGGACAAGACCCCATAATATCCGGAATTCACTATGCTGAATTGCCCGCAGCTCACATTCCCTATGTACGCCCTTATGGTTCCAGATGATGCAGGCATATTATAATTGTATACGACACCATATATTTCTGTCGGTAAACGAGGCTCTGCAGAGGCTATTCCTGATATGCCCATAAATATACCTATAATTGACAATGAGAGAACAAGCATTGCATAACATTTTCTATTTTTTATATTATTTTCTTTTTTCAACATATTATTTCTACCAGCATTTTTCATCAATTGACCAGCCAGTTCTGCGATGCAGAACTATTTATCCAATAAGCCACATACGGCCCAAAGTCTGTCAAGCTATTGTTAGTCGAATTAGGAACATATATCAGAAGGGTATCATTTTCATATGTCAATACTCGATTATACAACAGACCAACCAAGCTGTCGTTTATGGGTACAGATTCATTGTCAGGATACCCTACCAAATTCCAGCCGGGTCGCAATTGAACTATTGATGACCGTTTATATCCGGCATAAATATACTCTGCGTCTTCATTCATCAGGATTATATAACCTGAGGTCCGGCCCATGTAATTCAGTTGCTGCACTGTCCAATTCGGCAAACCAGGATTATAGCTCTTCCAAGGATCGCTTGTGTCGAATGCATTATAAGTGAATATTCTTGAATAAGAACCATCGATGCTGCCAAGAACTTCCTCTCGGGAAGCACTCGACGCTATACATTGGAAAGACACATAATTCCATCCAGGAGTAAGATTGAAGCTGCAATTTGAGGGTATCACATTCGCTATCTCCACTTTCGTGAAGACATCCTTTCCAGTTATGGAGTTATTGTATTGCGGACTGAATATGGCTGCTGAAAATGCGCCTATAAGCAATATGAACAACGCTAATTTTATCTTGCTGTTCATCTCCTTGACCTCTTATTTTTATTCTTTATTGCATATTTATTATTAGAAGAGCTTTTAGAATTATCTCTTTCAGAATTGCCAGATTTCTCGAAATGCACATACCATCTCGCAGTCTTTGTATCATATTCGAATATGGCTTCATTCGATTCCTCAAGATTGAGGCCTAATAGAAGCTGCAATGGTATGGTAGTCTCATGGCTTCCTCCTCGCGAATAGATTTTCCTACGTAAACTGACTGCCATGGCATATTCATGGATCTATAGTATATAAATTTAACTATTTACTTACTTATTTACTTATTTTATTACTTACTTTTTATTATGACATGAACACCGGCAAAAAAATAAAATAACCACAAAAAAGAAACTACAGAAAAAAGAAAAAAACAAGATGGGAAAAAAAAGAAAAACGAACAAACAGAGGAGAGTCAGCAGAGAAAAGCAGAATATTAAGATGATTCGGCACTGAACAATATAAATCCTGTACAGTTACCTGCAGGATTATTGCTCACATTCACATACAATTGCCAATAAGTAGTATTTATCATCTGAATGCCAGGATTGGTCTGTTTAGATACAGTGAGTCCGCTTATGTTTTGACGAGTGCTTGTAAGAGGAGTCATTGATGACCAATCAACATCTGCAATACTGAAACGCTCCATGCCAATAGTTATGTTTCCATTGACGCTGCAATTCATCGCCAAACCATCTCCTCGCGTAACACCATAGCCTTCAACACTCACATTCAAAGGCATGTTTCCAAAATTAGTGATGTTCGCAGTTCTGTTCGCAGACCATTCCTCCACAGCGACATTCCCATAATCTATGCCATCAGTTATGTTCAATGCATAAAGAGGATATATTACTGTTGTATTCGTGTTGTTGCCAGTCTTCCCTGCCAAGTCTATTATGTCTACAAAGCAGTTCCAAGTCCCATTATTAGCATAATAATACACATCAAAAGTGCATATGTAGTTGACAGTATAATTCACACCATTGCCCGTGCTAGTGCAAGAACTGTTTGTATAATGAGAGTTATTGTTGTCCGCCGAACCGAGTGTTGAGGTCGTGTGCCATAATGTAGCATTTACTCCAACGATGTCATTGTAACCGTTCCAATCCCTCAATGAAGCATTGCATGTTACCTGTCTCTGCGAACCACCTGCAAGCGTTATGTTAAGCCTTGAAAGATTTGTTTCCTGATAAACTTTCACTAAAAGGACCTCTGGCCGAGCATTAGTTATATTTACATATGTATGTATGGTGACATTCCTATAATTATCTCCCACAATATTGTCCGCATGGGAAAATCCTATAAGTATCGCTACTGCAACAAAAAACGATGCAATAATCCAAAACGATCTCGCGTATTTCATATTTTCACACGAAAAATCCTATATTAAACATCCTTGTGTTTATCCTAACTCTACATAAAAATAATAATTTGTAGGAGTTATACCGCTCTCATTCTCTGCAACGATCAACTGGAAATCATATGTGTTAGACCCATCATATGAAGTCTGGTCCTGCTCCAATAGTGCAGTATATATCATGCTGCCACTCAAGTCATCTCTCAATAATATCTCCTGGAAATTTGCAGCCTCGTTTATTGCTTGCGCAGCATCATTGACATATGTGAATGCGCTCCTACAAGAGCTTGCAGTTATGTTCTTTGTTCCAACAAGGAAGCTTGTATGGACAGTATGGTTGAATGTTCCGTTTATGCTATCTCTGGCTGAGGGAGACATGCCAAAGAAAGACTGCTCATTATTTATGACAGTCTGGTTCACACAAGATACATTCGCCCAAGTTATGCTTGATGCCCTGCTGACATATACTTCTCCGTTTATTGTGGCAAGTGACCAATCATATATCGTTGATGTGGTCGCATCATCCAATGACAATGTACCCGAAACATTTCCTACATACGCCTTCCAACGATAATTCTGCTGGCTTAAAGTCATAGTCAATACAGTTATTGTCCCTTTCTCATCAACGCTACGATTTGCGCTTACCGAAGTATAGGTGCTGTTCCGTACATAAGTGATTTGAGGAGAGGCAGGCGCTGCACTTACTTGAACAACAATCGATAGCGTGGCAGTTATTATCAATAGTACAAGCAACATGTATTTCAATGATGCAAGTCTACCGATTATCTTGCTTGCTAGCGATAAATGCCTAAGGAAAAACCCCAAAGCTAATTTATTTTTGTTGTTCATCATATCCTCTCCTTTTTTCAAACCATCCATGTCAAATCATTTATTTTTTAGTCAATTTATTTTACGACCTTACTCTAGCTCCAGATAAAAATAGTATGTCGAAGGCGTCGTATCTCCATCATGTCCATCTTCTCCCACTATCATCTGGAAGTCGTGTGTTCGTCCATCGAAGCCTAATGCATTATCCTCCAATAGGCCTGTATATATTATCTCTCCAGACCCGTCCGCCAATAATACTTGTGCAAAATCAACGCTTTGCGCACCTGTGCTATTATACAAATGCGTCGCATAACAATCCTGCGAACCCTGATTTATCTCTACACTCCCAACATAGAATGTACTAAAGCTAGTGGTGTTGAAGAATGTATTATTTACTGAATCCTTGTCAACTGCAGGATTTACTCCGAGCGCTGTCTCTTCAGTAGATATATCCGTAGGATCTGCACATGCAATGCTTGACCATGTAGGCACTGTTGCCAACCTAGTAGCATATATCTCTCCTTGCGGCGAAGACAATGTCCAATCGTATAACGTATTATTATTGGAATTTCCTAATACAATCTTACCAGTGATGTTACCAAAGTAACCTTGCCAAGTCTGAGTAATAGAATTTGCATTCAAATTGAACTCAGTCACATTTCCTGCAAATGCGCTTGCTGTCTGTGCAGCATTCAATCCGAACCTGCTGCTGCTCAATGGCGTTATAGCGTCTGTAGGCCCCGTAGGGTCTGCAAGTACCACACCAATCACACTCAATGATAGTGCGATCATAAAAAGTATTCCCACAATCCTTAACTCCCTCATTTTATACCTCCATATTTCTTAATATTATGTATTTTCCATCCTTTAGATTTGCGAGACTCTTAACTGCAACAATAATGAATCTTTTCTCGCCTTGAGGACCTGATATCTTTATCTCTTTCTGCGTTTTTTTCTCTGTCAGATCCTCATTAATTAGGACTTTGATGTTTTGTGAATCGGTGTAATCAAATGCAAATATCTTTAGCTTAGAGAATCTCTCTTCATTTTCCCAATATAATTTCTCCATATAATAATGAAGTGATGTATCTTCACAGAACCATATCTTTATCAATTCTAATTGGTGTTTCTGCAGCAGTATACTCTTCTTCTCGACGAATTCTGGCGATGTGACCAGAAGATAAGAATTATTTCCTGATAGACTGTACATTATTCTTGGCTGACCTTTATCCCTGTTCGGGATACGCTCACTTTTCACTATCCCTGCAAGCTCCAGAAGCCTTAATTGTTGAGAAACGTTTGCAAGGCTTGTGTTTGCCTCTTTTGCCAGATCTATCGGACTTTTGCTGCCTAACTCTAATGCTTTCAGAATATCCCATTTCGAGCTTGTGTATAATGTCTCTTGCTCCATATCCACGCAGAGCTCTAACTAGGACTATTAATTCTAGTTAGAAACCCTTCCTCAATCCTTGACGTTTACCGTCGAATCCTTACAATCTTGCAATCCTTTGAAACAATGAACGTGATTTTAAAAAATAAAAAAAAGTTGAAAAACATGCGTTTTTCAACCATAGTTTTTTGGCGCTGTTTTTTTCTGTAGGTTTTTGATCGCGAATTTTTTGTTAAACCTTTTTGTGCTTCCCTCGTCGGAAAATAAATGGTGTAACAGTATACACTTTTGTATCTTAATATATTAAGGGTATAACTTATATTTAAACCTTTCGTTTCTTGATTATATATACAGTAAAATATATTATTGTGAATATAATTGATTAAAGAAAATTAACAAATAATAAAAAATATAATATTATAGAAATAATACTAATATTGAAACAATACTAATATTGAAATAATTATTAATTCTGTAATT
>CAZJFT010000052.1:0-6098 GCA_964545585.1 uncultured Methanosarcinales archaeon | reverse complement strand
TGCGCCCGCATTAGAGCTGATGTTTCCCGTGAAATTTATCTGTGCAGTCCTGTAAAGCGTATAAGTATTGGCGCCATTATTTATCGTGAATGAGAAGTATCCATATTCAAGCAAGACCTGCTGTACGTCTTTAGGAAAATATACTGTTATAGTCTTCTGTGAAGGCTCACCCAGATAATGTACTGTCTCAGCTGCATTCAATATCTCATCCATGACCTTGTTCGCCTGATTTAACGTCACTTCATTGTTGTATGTCTGGCTATATTGGAAGAATAAAACCACTAGAGGTATAGCTACAAGAAGGCTGAATGCAGTTATGAGTATATACTCCATACTGACTTGTGCTTTTTCCGTATACATTTCACTCCCATGCAATAATCCCCAGATATATTTATAAAATATAGTAACCATAAGAGAATAGTGAAAATATCGGCAATGCGAATCTATTTAAACGATTAGTGAAGGAATAAAAAGAAATAAAAAAAAACATTTCAAATAATAAGGAGGCTAAAAAAATGACATATAAAATGAAACACCAAATAAAATATCTGATATACGTGATTGCACTTTTTTTCATTGTCTCTTTAGTTTCGGCAGAAAGGACGACAAAGATTAACGAAGATACGCCCATAATAATAAATAGCATGCAAATCGCTTCAACTCTGGAGGAGACAGATGTTGCGCATTGCTATTATGCAGATGAATCATATGCAGTATATCATAATGGATTATGGTGGGCATGGGTAGCACCTATAGCACAATCTGATTGGGGATTGGTACCAGATGCATCATTAATAGGGGACGGTTGGAGAAATGTTGCTGATGAAGATGAATGGGCATTGAGGCCTGATCCATCAGCATTCATATCCACAGACAAATGCGCAGCAACATATTTCTTCCCATTGACACCATGGTGTGATTGGAATGATCCGGTAACATACTATATCGATGGGACACTATCAGAATTCTGGGTAGTTCATGATGACTGCGAAGACAATAGCACTACAGTCACATGCTACATTGATGCAGACATGGATGGGTATGGAAGCGACACAACAATAATTTCAAATGATGGAACATGCGATACTGAACAAGGAGAATCGACAAATTCTGGAGATTGCAATGATGCAGATACATCAATAAACCCTTCAGCAACAGAGATATGCAATGACATCGATGATGATTGCAATGGAGAATTAGACGAGGGATTAGACACAGACAATGACGGAGTATATGGTTGTGCAATAGATCAGTGTCTTAACACAGAAAGCGATCCATGGACAAGCGAAGATTTAGGAATCAATAGGTATATGTGGAATGATGTCTGGACCATGAAAAAACCCAAAGAGGATATTGTTCTGGCAACAGACATAAACATGGAATACACTTATGGATGCAGCTGCACACAATTGCTTGATGCAATAGCTGCAGAGACAGGAAGAAACTTAGGCGGGCACTACAGATTTGGATGCAGCAGATCCATGCTGACAGATTGGCATGATGGGACATATTATGTCAATGATACATTGATATAAGAAAATATAAGAAATGTAACAAACGTTAATTTTTTTGTTTCTTTGCCTCTCTCCTATAATGTCCATATTTGTCTGTAGGAGAATATTTCGGAGGCTTGCATTCTATTCGCCTATTACCGCATTCGCACTCATCACTCAATCCATAACTTCCACATTTTACACATTTGAGTATGTGCCGCATTTTTTCTCTCGAGAATTATTCTGCAGTCTCCGCAGAGAGGTTCTTCACCCTTTCGTATTCTGCCCTTCCTTTTGCCTTCTTAATTACATTAATTATACTGTCTGATGAATCCTTGAGCATCTTCTCAACAACCTTATACTCTGTACCCTTGACTATTATCCTATAACGCCCGCCACCCATATAATTTATCTTCATCTCCGGGCCGTATATAGCTTTAGTCAGCGCATTCTTTATTATATCGACACCATTCTCATCCCAGACAGATATTGACACGTCTCCTGCGATTATTATCTGTTTTGGCTTTATCTTATCACGGATGGTCTTCTCAAGCAGCTCTGCAGTCTTCTCATCAACTATGCCCTTCAGGTCCAATGCTCCATTTATCACGTCATCGAATGCCTGATAAACATAGAAGTACTGTTTCAATACTTTATCAGCTATTTTCATATATAATTGCTCGAATGGCACCTTTAACTCATGGGCAGCCAATTCTATTATCTTCTCTGCCCTAGTCTCCTGTTTTATCTCGTCAGATTTCTGCCTGCGCTGCCCTTCTGTGACTCTTCTCAATGAAAGGTCGATATATCCCCTCTCCTTGTTGACATTCAAGACCTTGCAGACGACAACTTTTCCCTCAATGACATAATCCCTTATGTTTCTTATCCTACCAGGAGCAATCTCTGATATAGTTATCATGCCCTGTTTATTGTATTCATGGATGTTCACGAATGTAGAATTATGCTGTATATTATTTACTGTACACATCACGAGATCAGAAGGTTCTGGGAATCCATCACGCTTTATGAGCATTTTTATTCGAGCACCTCAAGCACTCTTGCCTTTATCTTTGCCTTGCCGCCTGTAGGGCCTGCAAGCAATCTTCCACAAACAAGGCATGGAACTTGCGAAGCTGATTTTCCGAATATTATCTGCTCATTCTTGCATTTTGGGCATCTTACTTTTATGAATTTTGAAGTGTTTTCCCTTATCTTTGCCATTTTATTATTTAACCTCTAAATAGTGTGTTAGTTCTAGATTATCTCCACCTTCTTTGCTCTTTTTCCTTTGCTCTGATTGTGCTGTTTTCCGCAGACCTTACAAGTATATCTGAAATCTGTCTTCTTAGTCAATTTCTTTCCAGACATCTTCCTTGACCCTATTGGCGGTCTTGAGAACCTTCCCTGATTTCCATGACCTCTCCATGATCCTCTCAATCTTAGTCTGGTCTTTGATGATCGTGATTGTGTATGCACAGAACCCTGTCCTTTCTTCTTTGATTGGCTTACAGTATGCTCTGTATGTTTCTTGCAATAAGGACAATGCCTCTTCATAGTCTTTGGAATCTTCATCTTAAAACCTCAAATGTGTATTCTCGAAGAAATTATGGGGTATTTATAAATATTTTGGTATGCCAGCATGAGCCCACATGCAATATAAAGATAGCACTGCATATCTTATTATGAAATCATACTAAATCAGTACTCTTGAATGCGTAACAAAGTTTTTAAATCGCTTAAAATACGTTATTTTGTGGGTGATATGACAAATAATTATGTAGGCAGAAATATTGTTGTTGATGAGAAACAGGCAATCTTGATGCAGGATCAAGGATATTTGGCTATGGACCCTCATTGCCATACTTCATTCTCTTATGATGTTCCTGATGTCCCAGAGACTTCTCCGGAGTACATCATCAACAGCCAAAAAAATAAGGGATTGTTACCCATAATAACAGATCATGACACGCTTAACGGATATCTTGCTGCAAGGAAGATTGACAGGAAGATAATTCCTGGTGTAGAGATAAGGATAAAGCCTGAAAAAGCAAAGCTTGTAGATTATAAGAAGATACATACATTACATATCAATGTTTTCGGACTGACAAAAGAGCAGTATGATATCCTCGAGAACATCGCAGCAATAAACAAGGACTTAGATCAATTCGTGCAATTCTTGAAGGATGAGGATCTTGAATGGACATACAATCATCCTTTCTGGCATGAGAACCATGAACGACTCCAATGGAAAGCAATACCTGGCCTTGCAAAGAACTATTTTGACGTGATAGAACTGAATGCGAGCATGCCAAAGAGCATGAATGATCTGGCGTTGCATATAGCGCAAAGATTAGATAAGGGAGTTGTCGCATCGTCTGATTCTCACACTGGAAAACCTGGCACTGCATATGTCCTCGCTGAGGGCAGGAATTTCAAGGATTTCTGGAGCAACATAAAACAGGGAGAAATGGTGATAGTGCGAAGTGATATGAATGCCATAACTGCAGTGAAAGAGGCAAGCTACATGATAAGCAACATATTCCATTCAAATATCAATCCTGCGCCAGAGCAGCGTTTCAGGTCTGCAATAGGAATCAAGCCAGTAGATAAGATTGCAACATCGGTCACCTCTGGATGGCTTAAGAACACGTTCATAATGAAGAAGGCATTGCAGATGACGATGCAGACATTGAATTATGGTGCAGGACCATTGTTGGCATGGAGGCTTTATCTTAGAAAGAATAATGTCTTTGCAGACAGGATACGGAAAAGAATCGAGTTTATGTCTATGAGGATGCAGGATATGACAAATAATGTTAAGAAGAATGTCAAGCATACCATAGAAAAAGATAAGATGATCGCCAGTGTCAAGGCAAAGAAGAAATTAGCATAATTATTCTTAAGAATATCTTAAAAAAATTTTGATAAAATATAGTATCATTATTATTCTGATCGTATCTCTTCTGCATGATTCTTATCTATCAATATATTCGCTATCTTGTAAGGCATTGACGCTATATCCTGCTCTTCAAATGGACCATATGTCTCTAATTCTGGACCTAAGAATTTAGGCACAGGCCTTATGAAACGTATAGATACTATCTGGTCTGGATCGATAATCCTTTTCTTTGGAGATTCCGACCTGTTCAGATCGATATTCTCTGCGAATGGTGTGCGATGGTTCAATATATTATCTAATATGCTTGTCTTGTATTTAGAGAACAATAGGACGAGATTGTCGAACATTATCTTTTCTTCTTCAAGCAACACCGAGACGTTCATCATGTCTGAACCCGTCTTTATCCTGTACAATGCAAGATTTATGATTTTTCTTTCTCTCCGATCATATATCTCTTGAAGGATCTTCTTTATGTTATTGACTTGTATCCTTGTCAATTCTCTCTCTGCAGTGGGGGTGTTCACGCTCAGTATAATAGAATCTTTCTGTTTCAAGTATTCGACGACCTTCTTATAGAAATCCTTGTCTAGAGCTTGGAGATCCTCCCTGCTCTTCTCATACCTCAATATGTCGAATAGTAAGTCATAGCTTATGGCCAAGTCTGACATTTTATATTTATACCCCCAGAGCTTAGAGACTATTGATAATTTTATAAATGTTATGATAGGGCATGGTAAGAATGCATACACTTCGTAGAATACAGCGTATCATCGCCATATAAGCTCATTTCCTGCCGAAAATACCCTTTATGAAAGAGTCTATTGATTCTATTATGCTTGTTAAGAAATCCTTCTTTTCCTCTTCAGCCTCAGTAGCGCCCTCTCCACCGGTTATCACTGTTTCATCGCTTCCTGGAGGGCCAGTTTCCTCTGATTGTGGAAGTTGTTGCTCAGGGGTGGTATTCTGTTGAGTGTTATTAGATTGAGGTATCGGTTTCGGCTCCCTGCCTCTTACATCTATGATCTTCTCAAGCTTGAATGTTTGGTCCTGGATGTTTGTCGTACGGTATATCCCTGATAGTATTATGTATAGGTCGTCATCATCTTCAGGTATGGGGAATGTATCATTGTATAATATCAGCTCTTTTCCAGGGTTTATCTTGTAGTATGTCCAATGCTCCTCTTGCGGGAGAAGGTATGCATATACATATAGGTATTGTGCATATTCATCAGTATTCTTCAGGCTTGCAACAAGATGTATCGTATCATTAGGGTCTGCAACATCCTTATCCACGATCAAAGAAGGGGTCAATGGGTTCAATGAGACATTGAATGAATGGTTCTGTATATATTCAAATATCGTGTTGTGTACCTCTATCTCTGCATCGACATATATCGGGAATTCACCGACCAGATAACTGTCCAGTATTATGCTGAACACTCTTGATTCACGTGCAGGTATTATGCCTTCATACGTGTATATGTTGTCCTTCTTTTCCAACTGCTTATAATTCTTCACTACCTGGTTATGTATTGACAGGTTAACATCTAATATCCCGAACTCTTGTGTATTAGTTATATTGACTGAGAATGTCGATATGTCGCCCAGTTCTGTCGATACGCTCCTTGCCAATGATTCTATAACATTATATGGTGGCTTGACTGTTGATCTTATGTTTTTTGATTCTGACTTGAATTTGTCATCAT
>CAZJFT010000051.1:0-6702 GCA_964545585.1 uncultured Methanosarcinales archaeon | reverse complement strand
CTAATTTAATAATTTCTAGAACATACCAAAAAAATTATAGAAAAAATTCGACGTTCACTTCTTTATTTGTTTCTTGTCCTGTTCGTCTTTGCTTGATTCACTCACTTTTTTGTTCTTCGTCGCATAGAATGAGTAAAGCAATATCACTATCAAAGACAATACTATAATCACTACGACAGTCGGATTTGATTTGCCTTCAGGAATACGGTCTGCCTCAATAGTATTCTCTTCAGGAGGAATCTCTGCGGCTGGCGTATCTTGAGGCGGCTCTACTACAGTCACGGGAGGCTTAGGTTTAGTAGCTATTGCGAACAGGCTCAATCCTGGGCTCAATGATTCATAATATATACTCCCAGAATCCTCTTTTATTATGGACGTGTTCAACATTGCCCATCCATCATAATAACGATATAGTACTATCTGATTCTTCTCTATTTTATTCTCAGAGAGCCATTGCTTATCGACCTTGAACTGCAATCGTACGCCGGTTATTATGGAATCATTCACATTATCATGGTCTATCTGTATATATTTATAGACTGTCTCTGCTTTCTCTATAGGCGGATTTGATACTGCAGTAATTTTCAGACGTGCATTACTTGTTGTCTGATTAGTATTCAATGCCATAGCATATAATGGTATCTGACTATGTGTGATGTTTATGATCCTGGTGCCATTCTCTAAAAACATATATGAGTATGAGACTGATGGATTCGTCAAAGTAGTGTTTGTTGAAGACGGGACATACGCTGAGCCGCCAGAGCTGCCTCCACCGCCTCCACCGCCGCCTCCACCGCCGCCGTCATTTTCGTCTTCTGTTTGCGTGTATGTGACGAATTGGCTTAGATGCTTAGTCCAAATTATGAGATCAGTAGTATTTGCCGCAGTTATCCTGCAATGGCCGCTTGCACTTGAATTCAAGTATGTATCTGCCCATTCTTGGGTGTCATTATCGCATGCAGAGGTTATTTTTGTGAATCCATTCCTGTAATATCCTAATAGTTGTGCGGATTTTCCCTCTAATCTTATCCTTATGGCCTTATCTAATAATAATGGCACATCATCTGCGCCAATCTCTACAACCATATCCTTTGTCGCAGTATATCCTGAATCGGGAGTCACTGTCACACCGTCTAGAGGCATCAATTTAGCGAGGTTGAAATTCCCTAGCCAACTCGTATTTCCAGAAATGGTCATGTTCTGGGGTATTTCTATAACAATGATTATGGTTGTATTCACAGTCACATTTATGCTGCCGTTCAATGTTACATTATATGTTGAATTAACAGATATGTTTATGATCTGCGAGAAGTCTAAAGTTGCATTAACGTTTGGCGGCACATAAATAGTTGAGTTGGTGTTGTTCTGAGGCACTATTATGTTCGTTTCATTCTCTGTGACATTCAATGATCCGTTGATGTACACCGTATTGTTCTGCAGTATCATCACCCTGCTGATTCGTATAATCTCGGTGTTGCTTAAATTATCGATGGACCTATACCTTATGTATGTTATTCCTGGAGCTGTTATGTTCAATGTCTCATTCCATATTGTTGAGGGGGTGCACGTGTTTGTCATATCCGTGCAGTAAATAGTCCTATTAATGCCAGAATGTGCATCAGTTCCTGAAAGATTGACTAATGCCGTATCGGTTCCCCATGCATTGAACGTGTATGGGGAGTAATCATCAAGGAATCCTGTTATTGTTGATATAGGTGCAGTGATATCGTATTTTACTGTGAAATTCTTTTCTGTTTCAGAGTTTCCCGCTGAATCGACGGAATAATAACGCACTAATACATTGCCTGAAGACACATTCGATGACCCGTTTATTACTATATTAGTCCCGTTCTGCCATGGAAGATTCCCTATCTTATAGCTAGTGTATGATACTGATTCGTTAGGTGTAAGCGTTATTATGAATATATTGTTCCAACCTGTAGTATTTGCATTGTTAGTCGTGTTAGGGGCAGTGAGGTCGACAGTTATACCGGATATTTTTGTTGAATTCACACAAACAGAAGTCAAATCGCATACTTCTGCAGTGATATTGTAAATTCCTTCAGACGGGTTCCATGTGAAGTTCCAATTGTTTCCTGAGACGTTGGATATGTTGTATCCGGTAACATAAACATATAAGGTCAAACTGCTGATGCCAGAACCGCCTCCACTTGCTGTTCCACGTATTAGATAAGGCAATGAATTGCTTCCTATAATCGTATTGTTTGACATGTTTATTGAGATTGTAGGATTAGTATTGTCTATGTTTACGGTTGAGCTGCTTGTTGTTTCAGTATTGTTAAGATTGTCGACACTGAAATATCTCACATAGAAAGTGCCTTGACTAGAGATATATATAGAGCTGCCTGCCGTAGTCAAATTAATTGGGGTGCAGGTGTTTGTAGAGTCCCAACAAGTATATGTGGCCTGGCATCCAGAACTATTCGTTCCATCACTGCATGAGAAAGTCACATTGACAGGATTGGCAGTCCAATCACCGAAATTATATCCATTGCCTGACGGAGCGGTTGTGGGAGCCGATACATCACGGAATACTGATGTTAGACCCCATGTGACATTATTCTTCCATAAATCTGAAGTAAAAACATATAGTGTATGTATTGAATTGTTAAATTCAGAAGAATTCACATTCTGGAAGACACAATGGGTTCCATTGAACGCTGTCTGGTTATAATGCCACGGACCTGCAGCACCATTAAGACTATATCCACATGATGAAGAATTTATTGAAACCCCACTATAATTGAACCCCACAGTAAAATTGAATGAGGCACCAATTATATATGATAAATTAGTATAAAAACCGTCAATGGTATCGGTTGTTTTATGCGGCCCATCCATATCTATATTCGTAACATTTGAATGAGATGTGCTCACGAGTGCATTGCCTGCCAAATCACTTGCATTAAAGACAGTCATATTAACATCGAATTGTTCATAAGGAAGTATATTATATATGGTACAATTATATAATGAAACATTAGAACTCAACCAATAATACCCGCACGAATTTAATATTGCAGAAATATCTGGAGTGAAATATAATGTAGGACCTACGCTTTGGTTCATCTGTTCACTCCAATTTATTAGCACAGAGAACATCTGAGAGTTGTTCGCACGAGATATCTGACTGTGGCTTATTGAATAATTGTATGTCGGAGTGAGCGTATCTGTATAAAACATTATGCTTCGGTATGCGACATTGTTAAATGTATCGTTTGCATATAAAATAAATGAATGCGCTCCTTCAGTCAAGTTTGATAATATCGTATTTTCGCATGATGTAAGGTTTGTCAATTCACCGTCTAATTCATACCAACAATATTCTTGTCCGGAAACAGTATAATTAAGATCTAGTTGCGAAACATTATATCTTCTATTATTCGATATTGAATTCAAAGACAACAAAGGTTCTTGCGTATCTACATCAAGAATGACTGTCCAGGTATTATTATCATTATTTGGATTGCCTGCCAAATCATACGCATTAGTTACTGTCAAATTTATATCCATTTCAGTAAGATTAATGTAATTAATGCTATACGTATAATCTACACGGGAAGAATTATACCAATTACTATTATTTAAGTTCAATAAAGAATCTAGATTAGGTAAGAATGTGAGATTAGGAAAAACGGATTCATTCATAACACTATCAAAATAAACTTCAACGACATATAACCCGCCTACATCTTCATATTTTATTATTTGAACATTTGTGCTTATCATTTGAATACCTGGTCGTGTCGCATCAACGGTTATCGTCCTTGTTCCAGTAACATTATATCCATACTCGTCAGAACAATTGACATACCACGTGTGTGTCGCTTCTGATAATGTATCGTTAGCGATTATTACAACTGTTCCGTTCACCACAGAATCATTTGTTCCATAAGGATTGCCATCTATATATAGTGTGCAATTGTTTGCAGAAGTGTTTCCATATATTGAGAATGTGAATGTGGGAGTCTGATTGTTTGTGTAGAAATTATCCGGCGGAGATATTATCGTTAGATCATATATCTCTGCATACACCATAAATGATAATATAAAAGTCAATACAGAATATATCAATATCTTATTTTTCATGTTACCCACCACATTATAGATACAGATAAGCTATTTATAAAGGTTTTTGAACACCTATTAGTGAATTATTGAACAATTTTTTAACAAACTATTTAAAATACTGATATATAATGTAATCATGAGATTTGTCAGGATAACGATAATAAAGACTGGGAAGCCTGAAAAGGATAATCTTAATCAGGAATTGCAGTTCTTAGGGGAATCCCTAGGATTATTCTCTGAAAGGGATAAGGACAAGAGCTGTTTCAGGATATTCATCGTATTAGTGAAGTCTTTGAAGACTGGCAGAAGCCTTACGAGCGACGAAATCGCTGACCAGACAAACTTGAGTCGAGGAACAGTAATCCATCATCTTAATAGGCTGATGGAGTCAGGGATTGTTGTCAATCAAAAAAGTTATTACATGCTTGCAGTCGATAGCATCGAGGAACTGGTTGATCTGGCAAAAAACAATATCATAAAAACTTTTGATAACCTTAAGGCCACAGCAAAGAACATCGATAAGAAGTTAGAGCTTAAATAATATGCTGACAGATTAACGAATAATAATTACTGAATAATAAAATGAATATTCTAGTCATCGGCGGAGCAGGATATATCGGGAGTCATGTAGTCAAGAGACTTTGCGATTCTAAACATCATGTCACAGTGTATGATAACTTATCGACTGGTATGAAAATCAATATTGACAAGCGTGCAAGATTTGTCAAAGGCGACATCCTTGATCATGAAAAATTGGCAAAAGCAATGAAAGGCTTCGATGCAGTTATGCATTTTGCTGCTTTGAAGAATGCGGGCACGTCGATGATTGACGTCGAGAATTATGCTAAGATAAATATCGCAGGCACTATAAACATATTGAATGCAATGGTAAAGAACAATATAAGAAATATCGTCTTCTCCAGCTCTGCAGCAGTCTATGGAAATCCTGAGCGTATTCCTATGGATGAGAATCATCCTTTGAATCCTGAAAATTTCTATGGCTTCACAAAGCTTGAGATTGAAAGGATCCTTGAATGGTATTCAAAACTAAAAGGCATAAGATATGCTGCGTTGAGATATTTTAACGCAGCAGGATACGGTGAAACTAAGATAATCCGTGGATTGGAGCAGAATCCGGGAAATCTCCTCCCTATAATAATGGAAGTGCTCACTGGAAAAAGAAAAGAATTGCAAGTCTATGGAAATGATTATCCTACAAAAGACGGGACAGGGATAAGGGATTACATCCATGTTCTCGACCTTGCCGACGCGCATCTAATTGCGCTCAATTACATAAGAGGGAATGATCAGGATTTGATTGTTAATCTCGCTACAGGCGAGGGATACAGTGTCATGGAGATAATAGATGCTGCTGAAAAGATTACTGGAAAAAAAGTCAATTATAAGATTGTCCCGAGAAGGAAAGGCGATCCATCAACAGTCATCGCAAGCCCTAAGCTCGCAAAGAAACTCCTCGGCTGGGAAGCGAAATATTCTGACATAGATAATATAATAGAGTCAATGTGGAAAGCATATGATAAGAAGAAATAATATGACATTAAAAATTATATAAGAAAAAAATAAATGAGTCAATAAAAAATAATTCAGAAAATTAACAAAAAAATTATTAAAAAAATATCAGAAAACTTTATTCTTCCATCCGTTTGATGTTTATAGGCAGAACGCCCTCTTCGAACTCTAGTTTTGCTATCTCTAGAGGATCATACTTCAATTCTTCAAGCCTCTTCGGCGTAAGCTTTAACAGAAGCGGCGCGCCCATGCTTATCTGCATGCTTCTTGCACCGATAAGTCTTGCCTTCTCATATTTTGTGAGTCTGTCCTTGTCAAGTTTTAGTTCCACCATATGATCACCTGGATTTAAGAGTTCTTTATAAGTTTTCTTATTTCATCTGCCTTGTCGACTGCAAGATTTATCATCTTATCTATATCTTCAATGCTCAATGGGTTGTCTCCGCCTTTCTGCATAGCGCATAGGTTCCCATCTTCCAATGATGTGACTGTCAATCTTGCATCTGCTGCATCCTGCTCCTGGTCTGAAGGGTCTATCAAATAATGGTTCCCTAGCTTCAATACTGTTATTGCTACAGGCATTTTATTGAATGGAAGATTTTCTTCTGTCTTGACTTTATAGTCTACTTTCCCATTCTCATACTTCGGGAACTTGGCATTGAGTATAGCTGCGACTGCTGCCATCGACCCTACATCTATAAGATTTCCATCATCATTCAATGGAGCGATATCGACATTTATAGTCCATACTTTCTCTCCTGCGGTGACGCATAGTCTCTTGTTGTCTATGCTCTTGCTCTCCCTTATCCCTCTATCTATCACTCTAGCAACTTCTATTGCTTTGTTGTCTGGCGGGCCAGCTTCATATTTCGGGCTGCTTAATGGATAGAGCTCTGCACCGACCATCAATATGCCCTCTTCTGGAGTGTCTGGGAATGGCTTCTCTACTGTCATCTTCACTCCCGCAATCACTTCCGTATTCCCACATCTTACATATGCTGATCCTTCTGCCGTCTCTATGACTCCCGTACGTATCTCTATTTCCCTTAATTGGTCTTTCTTCCGTCCATCATACCTTAC
>CAZJFT010000050.1:0-6844 GCA_964545585.1 uncultured Methanosarcinales archaeon | reverse complement strand
GTTCCTCTTCTTCATTTGCCTGTATCGTTTCAAGCTGTTTGATCATCCTGTTCAATATGCCTTCGATGTTTGTAACATAACCGTTGCTTACAGCGCCAGGCTCGATATTCCCTACGTGTGGAAGCTTTATCGTCGCATTGCTTGACTTTACTACGCGGATGCTCATATCTTTTTCAGAATCAATCTCAATAGTATAACGGCAAGGCTCCTGCTCCTTCTCTGCCTCAATATCTGCCTTGTGATAACCGCACCCAGAACAATCCATAGAGAATAGATAACATACTCCAAAGTAAGGTATCTCTTTCTTCATGTCCATCAATGTCAGCTTCTTCTCATGACAGAATGGACACATCTCCCCTGCAATTACTTCTTCTGGTTTGCTCATAATGCATCACTGCGGCCATTGATTTAAATATATTATGATTTTGATATGAAAACTATTCAGAAAGCTTGTCGAGTGCACATCGTGCATATCTCTTGATATCATCCTTGATACCGTATTTCGGATCATCAAGCTCTTCCTTCGTGAACCACTTACAGCCATCGCTCTTCTCTGTCTCAGAAAGAACAAGTCTGTCAGTTTCTGCTCTTGCAAAATATACTAATGTGACATGCTCATGTTTATCATTTATCCTGTGCCTGTTCATGTATTGTGGAGGTATCAATTCCTTATAGGAATCGCTATTTATAGAATGTGCGTCGGTCTCATCATAAAGCTCGACATCCAATCCTACTTCCTCACGCACTTCGCGCAAAGCCGCCTGCTCAGGATCCTCATCAAGCTCTATATGTCCTCCAACGCTGAGCCACATCTTGTACTTATCATGCATCCTCAATAATACTTTATTCTTATAGACAATGAAGACTTCAACCGTAAAATCAATCTTGTCATGGATGTGCGGCATGATACTAGCTAAATCTCGTATAATATAAATTTATTTGTGACACAAAATCTATTATAGAAAAGATAGTTAAAGATATATATGAATCCGAGAAATAAAAAAAGGGTAAAAATATTAAAAAAACTTATTCGTCATCATCAGCTGCTGCCTTGATCTCTGCTGTAGAGCCCTTGCTCCTATAAATCTCTGCAAAGCTTGGCGTTATGACGATGTAATCATCTGAGAATCCTGCGATGTCTCCTTCTATAGCATCACATGTCTTCTTAAGCTTGTTTATAGCACGCTTCAACTCTATCAAGTCCTTCTCTTTCAAAGGTCTAATGTTGATAAGACATATAGTATTGCCCTCTCTCAATGCATCAAGAATCTGCTTGATATCAGTGAAATCCTCAAGCACGAACGGCTTCACGATTACCTTCTGTCCTGAATCGCCAGCCCTTGAAGTGTCAAGCTCAACATATTCTTCAGACTCATCCATGCCCTCATCGTCATCATATGAATCCTTCCTTATTGATTTTTTTATTTTTGAGAAAAATCCGACCATTTTCCATCTCCTCCATTTAGGTACTATCCTAAAGTTACTCAAGTATATATAAATATTTCTATTTTAATCAGATATTTAAAATTTACGCTTTTAACGCCCTGAAACATCCATATAATGTCAAGTCCGGATCAGTAAGGACTATCACAGACATGTCTTCAAGCAGTTTCCTCGCACCTATATGCTCGTGCTGAAGGAATGCTTCAAGGAACCCATCATTCAAAGCAGGCAATATCTTCGGAGCAATACCCCCGCCGATTATAAGAGTAGTGCATAATGTCTTCAGTGCGAGATCCCTAGCTATCCGCGCATAGAAAAGTATGAACAGCTCAACAGTCTTTATGCATAATGCATCCCTATCCTGCAATGCATACTTAGTTATCAAAGCAGGCTTATCCTTGCTATTCTTTATCTCTTTCATCAATTTAGGGTTATGCTTGAATCGTTTAGTCAATAGGAAATCATATATCGTCGCTATACCCCTGCCTGAGACCAATGATTCTGCCTCTATCACAATCTTTCTCTTGCGCAAATGCTTGTATAAGTCCATCTCTAACCTGCTCTCAGGGTTGAAGAATATGCTTGAATGACATCCTTCAGATGGCAAAGGATAATGTTTCCTCTGATTCCCATCTTTCAACGGATACAATATGGACATCCCTAATCCTGTGCCTGCACCGATCAATGATACGGTTCCAGAAATATCAAGGCCTTTAGTAGTCAATTCAGCATAATGATCCTTTTTCAGATGGTCAACCACTAATCCCAATGCCTCAAAATCATTCAATAATATTACCTTAGCCTTTATCGCTTTTGACAATCCATCCGCATTTATATCCCAATCATAATTTGTCAGCCGCACATTTGTCCTGTCAGCATTCAATGGCCCAGCGACAGCAATGCATGCGACACTTATCCGTTCGCCTGCAGCGAAACTCTTCATCGCATCGATTATGTTTATTATCTCATCATTCTTATGGAACCGTTTCTTTATGGATTCGAACCTTTCATTGACTATCGCGAGTCGCGTATTCGTCGCTCCGATGTCAGCCAATAAGTATTTTTTTCCGAACATTTTTCTTCTATCCTACAAATGGCCCTAGCTCTTTTTTAAGTTTCTCAATTATCCCTACAGGCGTGGGGTCTGTAGCATATTTCATCGCAAGATAAAACGATGTCAAGTCTCCAAGGTATATTGCAGAGAACATCCTGGTCAGCAAGTCATCACCTTTGACTGTTATCTCTGTGAACTTGATGTCTGGATTCTCTTCCTTGATGAGATTCTTCGTTATGCCCATACGCTTCTGTACGCGCCTATGATCCCTCTCATCCTTCAACATTATAATGTGTAATGGCCACTTCGTATTCTTGAATCCATTAAGCTCATTATGATCAAGCTCGGGGAATACATGGAAGAATGATGCTGTCTTCGCATTCTCATTGAATTGTGTCTTCCATCTGTATGCGATAGGTGCCATGATGACTGATGAATATATCACAGGGATTTTTCCGTCCAATTGCCCTGCAAGTATCTCTGCCTCATCGTTGAAGCTCTTCGAGTTCTTATGCAATGAATCTATGAGTTTCTTGACATAAGATAACTGGCTTTCTATCAACCCATTATGCTCCATTATCTTCAATATGGGAAAGAATAAGTATGCCACAGCATTCCTCGGCTGCAATCCTTTAGGAAGAAGAACTAATGCATTCTTGTCCCTCTGCGCATATTCCATGAGCTTGCCGCCTGATGTAATCACCACTATATTATTGCCCTTCTTTAATGCTTCTTTATAACAGGTCAGTGCCTCCTCGGTGTTCCCGGAATAGGAACTTATTATGAACAGCGAGTTTTTCGTCGAGAAATATGGTATGGAATAATCATTTATGCTGAATACAGGAATCTTAAATCCTGAACCCGCTGCATATGATTCGAATATCTTGCCTGCAATCCCAGAGCCTCCCATGCCACATATTATTATGTAATCAGGGACTCCTTTAAGGGTTATGCTCACGTTAGAATTATAAGATTCTCTTATCTGCTCGGGCATACTGTCTATAACTTTCTTTAATTCAGATTTATCATATATGTTATCAAGCATGATAAATGCTAAGAACCATATTATATAAATGTTATTCATTATTAGAGAGTAACTAGAGACGATGTCTCTATGGTTTATCATCTATATTATAATCTATAATTAACTTTTTAAGCGATTTATTTATCCGCATAGCATGACTAAGAAAAAGACTGTGTACATAAAGACATTCGGCTGCTCATTGAACCAGACAGACAGCGAGAACATGGCAGGATTGCTTGAAGAGTCAGGATTTGACGTGATAACAAATTATGGCATTCCTAACCATTTATGGAAGGAAAATCCTGAAAGCAGAAAAGATTTTGATATAGTAATAATCAATACTTGCTCAGTTAAGAATCTTGCTGAATCGAAATTCTTGAAAGAATTCAGGCAGTGGAAAGAAAAAGGCAAGAAGGTAATCGTTGCCGGATGCATACCACAAGCAGATCCGGAAATGGTCAGGACAACATTGAAGGATGTCCCTGTGATAGGCACAAGACAGATCGTGCATGTAGTTGAAATAGTCAATGATGCACTTTCGGGGAAAATCATCCAGAACTTATCAAACGATTATAATGAACGGCTTAACCTTCCGAAGATAAGGAAGACAGGGATAATAGAGATACTGCCTATATCAGAGGGATGCTTGAGCAATTGCACCTATTGCAAGACAAAATTTGCGCGTGGCGAATTATTGAGCTATCCTAAAGAGAAGATATTGATGCAGTTCAAATCTGCACTTGCTCAAGGATGCAAGGAGTTCTGGATAACAAGCCAAGACAATGGATGCTATGGATTCGACATCTATAGGAAAGAGAAATATTTCCTTCCGCAATTGCTCAATGATATGCTTGCTGTTGAAGGGGAATTCAGGATAAGGTTGGGGATGGCGAATCCAGACCATATAAAGAGGATAAAGGATGATTTGATACAGACATTCAAGCATCCTAAGATTTTCAAGTTTTTGCATATCCCAATACAGTCAGGAAACGACAGGGTTCTGAAATCAATGAAAAGATTCTATACGGTAAAAGATTATGAGGATATCATAAAGGATTTCGAAAAAGCAATTCCAGAGATAACCGTCAGCACGGATATGATAGTGGGATTCCCAGAAGAGACTGAAGAGGAATTCATGGACAGCATGAGATTGGTTGAGAAAACAAAACTGGACGTCCTTAACCTGAGCAGGTTCTGGCTTAGGAAAGGGACTGCTGCTGAGAAGATGGAGCAGGTCGCTGGCGGAGAGAGCAAATTACGTTCTGAAAGGATGAAAAAATTATTTGACAAGAAATCAGAGAAGAACAACAAGAGATGGATCGGGAAAGAGGGCATTGCATTGATTGATGAGCTAGGCAAGAACAATACGCTCATCGCCAGGAATGATAGTTATAAGCAGATAATATTGAAGGATGACGGAAAGCATAAGATAGGGGATTTCGTAAAGATAAGGATAACAGGCTCAGGAATTTATGATTTGAGAGGAGAATTCGTTCTTTAAATAATAAACTTTAAAAACTTCCATCATACATTATCTTATAATGAAAGAGCGAGTCACATTAACGATAGAGAAAGACCTTCTTGAGAAGATAGACCAGAAAGTCGATGGCTCAAAGATCAAGAACAGGAGCCATGCAATGGAATTATTGCTCATCAAAGCGTTCGCATCGAACAGGCCTAGAAAGGCAGTGATATTCGCAGGCGGAGAGAATCCTGACAGGACAATGGTCGAGATAAAGAATAAGCCGTTGCTCTTATGGAATATTGAACTGCTTAAGAAGCATGGCGTGAAAGAAGTGATGCTATGCATAGGGAAAGAGAGCAACAAGATCAAAGGGTTCTTCGGAGACGGCAAAGGGTTCGGATTGAGCATACAATATAATGAAGAGGAGCATCCATTAGGGACTGCAGGGTCATTGAAGGCCGTATCAGAATTCATTACAGAGACAGTCATCGCATGCAATGGCGATGAATTGAAGAACATTGACCTGGATGACATGTATGAATTCCATACTGATGGTCATAAAGTATGCACGATAGCATTGACTACCGTCAATAATCCGGAAAAGTTCGGTGTCGCGTTATTGAATGGGAATAGGATAGTCACATTCGTAGAGAAGCCATTGAAAGAGAACGCTCCTTCTAAACTTGTCAATGCAGGACTTTACATAATAGAGCCTGATGTCTTGAAATATATCCCTGATGGGTTCTCTAAGATCGAGCAGGACGTATTCCCTAAACTCGCTGCAGAGGACAGACTATGGGGATACATATTCTCCGGACAATGGTATTCTACAAAGACCGCTGAAAGCATGACAAAGGCAATAAATGAATGGAAGGGCATATGAGCATATTCAAGGCATACGATATACGCGGAATCTATGGTTCTGAACTGACAGAAGAAATTGCTGAAAAGATAGGTAGTGCAGTCATAAGATTTACGAAGGCAAAAAATATAGTTGTTGGATATGATTCTAGGACGAGTAATCTTAAGATATTCTCTGCATTTGCTAAAGGCGCAGTGGAAGCTGGAGCAAATATTACACATATAGGAATCGTTACAAAACCCCTTCTCAACTGGATTTCTATTAAACATAAATTTGATTTAGGAGTGATAATCACTGCATCACATAATCCTAAAGAATATAATGGATTCAATTTCATGTGGGGTAAAAGGACACTGCATTATGGGAATGGACTAAATAAAGTGGAGATGATGCTGAGCGACGCATTCAAGCCTGCAAAGAAGAAAGGCAAGATAACAAGTAAAGATTATATTGATGAGTATGTGGGGTTTCTATCATCAAAACTAGTCAAGAAAAATCTGAAGAAAGTGAAAATCGTCGGAGATGCAAGCAACGGCTCTGCAGGAGAGATACTCAAGAGATTCATGGAAAAAAATGGTATAGACTGCGAAATGCTTTTTACTGAACCTGACGGCAACTTCCCATGCCACGACCCTAATCCGTTGAATGACGGTGCGATGGCGATATTGCGAAGAAAAACCGTGGAGAACAAGGCAGACTTCGGATTCATCGTCGACCCAGATGCGGACAGGTGCAGGTTTGTCGATGAGAAAGGGAACATTGTAGATAATTCATACATGCATGCATTAGTGATAAAGCATCTGCTGAAAAAACATAAGAACGGATATGTGATAAGGGAACTGACCGCAAGGAAGATAGTCCCTGACACTATAAAGAAGAATGGCGGGAAGGACATAATGTCGAAAGTAGGTCATCCATACATAATAGATTTGATGACGAAACATAAAGCAATTTATGGTTGCGAGATGTCCGGACATAACTTCTTCAGGGACATGT
>CAZJFT010000049.1:0-6963 GCA_964545585.1 uncultured Methanosarcinales archaeon | reverse complement strand
TTTCCCTGATACAGATTATAATACATTATTATATGAACTTTATTCCATGCCTGATGAGAAGAAGTCTGAATTGAGCAAGATAATATTCAAAGGACACAATCATCAGAAAGAATTGCCTCCACAATTTGCAGCAACAAGCGACTTGACTGTGATATTCGAGGGCACACTAGGAGAATTGAGAGACTTCAACAGACATAGAGCGTGGGGTAGGTTCATGCAGCACATACCTATATATTATGGTGAAGAGACAAACTATAAAAAAGCGATATCTCTTATGAATAAGGGTTTTGGGCTTCCATTGTACATGGATATCCCAGAGTTCAACAATCTTAGGCAAGAGATGAAAGATAGGCTTGAGACATATTATAATAAAGCATTCAGTTTCATGGAGAGAAGCCATGAACTTATGGGTGACAGTGCAGCATATGATTTTTTCATAAACATCCTTCCACTGGCAGCGAGGTCAAACATCTGGATGCACGGTAATCCTAAACAAGCAAATTATCTGGCAAACTTAAGAGTGCGACCTGGCGGGCACATAAATTATAGAGTATTGACTTATGATGCTGCAAAGAAATTAGGAGAGAATGATCCATTCTTGAGAGGATTAGAGCTTGAAAGGACAAGACCTGATCCTGCAGACAGAGAAGAATTCTTCAACAGGACGTGAGGTGATAAAATGCATAAGGGACACAATTACAGAGGTTTGTTCATAACTTTTGAAGGAGGAGAGGGTGCAGGCAAAGGAACACTTCTAAGATTATTGAAAGAAGATTTCGAGAAAGCGAATCTGCCTTATGAATTCTCGTTTGAGCCTGGAGCTGATGAGGATTCACATAAGGTTGGAGATGACACAAGAAGAGAGATAAGAAAGATCCTTCTTGACAAGCAATATTTCAAGACGGCGTTTGCAGAATTGATTCTATACTCTGCTGATAGGTCAATACATGTTGAGCAAACGATAAAACCTGGACTTGAAAAAGGGTTCATTGAGGTTTCAGACAGGTTCCTTGATTCCAGCAGAGCATATCAAGGATACGCCGGCGAATTGAATCACACACATCCAGGTTTTGTTGAGAAGTCTCAAGATATAGCGACCCAAAACATAAAACCTGATATCACATTTTATCTTGACATAACGCCAGATGTCGGTCTTGAGCGCGCGGCAAGATCCAAGAAAGAATTCGTTAACGGCGATTGGCAGGAATCTAAAGGATTATCATTCCATGAAAGAGTAAGGAATGGATACATGGATATGGCCAAAAACGAACCTGAAAGATTTAAGATAATAAATACTAAAGATAATAAACCTGAAGAGTGTTATAGACAATTAAAGAAACATCTCAATCCATTATTGATGGAAAAGTATGGGAAAACCATTTAAGAAAATATTTGTTATAAAAAAAAATTAAAGAATTTATTCTTCTTTATCTTCCTTGTCTGATTCGAAGAAATTACTCAATGAGTGACTGCTTGTCTTTGCTTCATAACTGATTTTTGCCATTTCTAAAACACCTCTAATCCGATAAAAACTTAAGGGCATAACTTATTTATAAATACTGTTGTCCATCAAAATATCCTTACTAATATAACAAAGAAAAAGGTCATTTCTAAAAGTATAGTTTAGAGAACAATATCTGACACATCAAAGTAACAAACTAAGCACAAAAAATCTAGACCATGGATGAGTGATAAAAGTAAAAAAAGAAAATTTCCAGACCAATTATCATAATTTCCTATAGTAGCACACTAAATATATCTCTTCATTAGGATAATATGGTTTCCAGAATGAAGTGTTCACTTTTGAGTATTCCTTAAATCCATTCTTCATCCAGAAATTCCTGTTAGGATTGAGTCTTGTCTGGAATGAATCAGCATGAATAGTCTTAACATTTTTTGATTTTGCATATTTGAAGAATGCTTTGAGCAATTTTGAGCCGACACCTTTTCCTCTTGCTTGCGGCAATAGGTTGATATGTATGTGACCAGCATTCTTTGGATGCGTCATATTCATCTCTCCCGATTTTTTAAGAATGACATTCCACAGAATATTATTCTGACCTAACCAGAATTTTCTGTCTTTTTTATGCATGAATGGTATCTTAAAATATCTTAATAGGGTGTTGAATAAATACTCGGCCGTAGACTCTCCGTGGTTCTTGTCATCAAGACATCCGAGCAAATAACCGACAACCCTGCCTTTTTCTTCCACGACAAAACAGCTTTCCGGCTCTTTCTCAAGATAATAAGAGATGCTCTTATGGATCCATTTTTTAGTTTTTATATCAAGAGGATTCCCAAGCAAATATGTCTTCAATTGTATATTCTCGACTGCATTACGATCTGACAGATTATATTTACGAACGACTACTCTTTCTTCCATCCTAGAAGCGACTCCATGCCGTGCTTAATCACTTGAGAATTTTCAGCATTGATCTTTATGTTTATGACTTGGAATGTATGTGTGATGACTGTTATGTTCCATATCTGTCCGAATTCAGGCAATTTCTGGAGCAAGACTATCGCTTTCGAGATAAGATGTGCAGGATAATTGTTCTTGACGACATCCTGCGCCATGTTCAATGCTTCATCCATCGAACATTCTATCTTTTTCAGATCCAATGGTGCAATGAAATTCTTTTCCTTGAATGCCTCTTCTGGTGGGAGAGCTTTCACATTATTATCATTATACTCAAATACTATTATCCTGTCGGATTTCTTATTGTAATATCCTACTTGACAATCTTCAGATTTATCAGCATCCATCATCCTGAATATATGCACTAAGTAATGATCAGGATCTATTTTCTTGAACTCTTCAGAAGATTCTATATCAGCAATGACTTTGTTTATGTCCATAGATTATGAGTCTTGCTGAATGTTTAAATAGTTTATCATAAAAGATGCATTCATTCCAATAATTCTATGAAGAAATCTTTAGTCTTATACTCGCCGTAATACCGATAATATTTTGGCTTCTTGTTTATCTTCCAAGTTATGCGTTCTTTTATTATCAAAAAATCTTTTTCTTTTGGAGTCCAATCATTATGTAGGCGTTTAGGATACTTCTTTAAGTTTATCGTGACATCAGTCTTGAACTTCCTGTTCCTCATCTCTTTTTTTATTATCTCATGTCTTTTCGCCAGGTATTTCAGTTTATCCTTGAAAAATCTCATATGTCCTTTGTTCAGAGTATATTCTTCAGGGATCTCACTCTTTCCCTTGACTATTTTTATTTCAGGATATCTCTCCACATATCCTAGTAACATCAATATCTCGTTATATTCTGCAACAAGATGTTGGTCTGCAAGTTTTTTTGGATGTATCAGATTTACCCGTACCATATTTTCCTCATATGTTAATTATCCTTCCTTTCGGTCCTGGATTGAACAATAATGTCTTTCCTATCCTGTCCTCTAACTCGAACGTCTCATGTATGTGCCCTGATACTGCGATTAACGGTTGCTGCTCCTTGATGAAACTCGTGAAATTCTTGCATCCTACATGCCATTCCATTCTACCATCACCCATATCATCTATATTCGTGTTATATGGCGGTGCATGAGTCACTAATATTAATCTAAGATTCTTGTTTTCTCTCTTGCATATCTTATCGTATTCTTTCATGAAGTTCTCTGCGGCCTTGTCGAATGCAGGATCATTATTGCTGAATCCCCCACCACCATATCCGAAGAACACCACATCTCCTATAAGATAAGATGATTTATGTATGAAATGTATGTTCTTGTAACGCATAGATATTGCTGCGAGAGTTGATGATGACTCATGATTACCATGTATAACTATGACTGGTTTACTTAATGAATTCAGTTTCCTCAATATCTCATCTAATCCATTCTCAAAGATAGTCAGATCGCCAGGGCAGACTATGATGTCTGCATCATGGCTTTTCTCAATTACCTCTCTCAAATGCTTATCGCTTCCATGTATGTCAGTAAAAAATAGTATTCTCATATTGATAATATCCTCATCTTCTCACATGTCAAAAGTAATATCTAGAACTTTATCCCGCCTTGGCCCATGCGTTGCATCATCTTTTCCATGTTCTTGTCGTTGCCTTTCATCATCTTCATGAGCTTCTTCGATTGCTTGTACTGCTTGACAAGCTCTCTTATGTCTCCTGTCGTCAATCCTGATCCCTTTGATATCCTTTCAACTCTTGAACCATCTATTATCTCAGGGTCTTCTAATTCATCTTTTGTCATCGATCCCATTGCATACTTCCACTTGTCCAGTTTCACTTCCTGGCTCTCAAGCAATTCCTTAGGAATTTTCGCTCCTGAAAATCCAGGTATCAATTCCATAACTTTAGTCAATGGGCCCATCTTCTTCATTGCCTGCATCTGCTCATATAAGTCTATCAGGTTGAATTCTCCTTTCAAGAATTTCTTCCCAAGATCTTTCGCATCCTCTTCTGAGATTGCATCATGTACCTTCTCCAATAATGATTCTAGGTCGCCCATACCTAGGAGTCTTCCTACGAATCCTTCTGGCTTGAACTCTTCTAATGCATCAGCCTTCTCTCCTACTCCTATGAATTTTACTGGCGCTTTAGTGACTGCACATGCTGTCAATGCGCCTCCACCTTTCGCAGTCCCGTCAAGTTTTGTTATTACAACACCTGTGACGTTGCATGTCGCGTTGAACGTCTCTGCCTGTTTCTGCGCTGCCTGTCCTATGTCTGCTGAAAGCACAAGCAGTGTTTCATCTGCTTTCACAGTCTTGTTTATTGCATTTAGCTCTTCTATAAGCTCATCGTTCAATGCATCCCTTCCGGCAGTATCTATCAATATGATATCATATTTTTTTAATTGCGACTCGAACTTCTTGTATATGTCTGTAGGATGTTTTGCTGTCTTGTCACCATAGAAGTCTACTCCAAGCTTTTCTGCCAATTGCTGCAATTGGTCGAATGCTGCAGGCCTCCAAGTGTCTGTGGTCATTACAGCAACCTTGAATCCGCGTTTCTGATAATATTTTGCAAGCTTGCCTGTCGTCGTAGTCTTTCCATTACCGAAAAGGCCTACTAACATTATATAGAATGGTTTCTTGCTTATCTCTATCTTTGCACCCTGCCCGCCTAAGAATTTTACTAATTCTTCATAAACAATCTTAACAAGGTGTTCTTTCTTTGAGATATTCTTAGGAACTTCTTCCTTCAATGCCCTCTCTTTGATGTTCTTTGTCAGTTCAAAGACTAGCTTAACATTGACATCTGCCTGAAGCAATGATTTCTGTATATCCTTGACTAATTCATTGACAAGTTTCTCATCTACAAACAATGCCTTAGTTATTTTATCTAAGGTATTCTTAAGACTGTCCCCTAGCTTATCTAGAACCATGATTCCGAGAAATAAATAAGGATTTATAAAGGTTTAGGGTATTATAAAAAATAAAAAGATAAATAATTTTATCTTCTTTCTCTTCTCCTTCGCCTGTCTTCCCTGTCGGATATAGTCGGGTTCTTCATCCTTGGACCGCCATCCCTCTTTCCGAATCTTGTCTGACCTGTCCTTGGCGTAAATCGTGGAGAATCTCTTGGTCCTTGTGCATGATTACCGAATCTCCCGCCCTGACCGAATCTACCACTCTTCTGCATCCTCTCAAACTTTACTGGAGCATATTTCGGTGTTTCCATCCTTGTTATCTTTATGCTCCTATTAGACAGGACTCTTGAGAAATTGTCATAATCTGCATGTGTCAATAATGTTATTGCCTCTCCCTCATCACCCATCCTTGCTGTACGTCCTATCCTGTGAGTGTACTCTTCAGGTGTCTTCGGCAGGTCATAATTGAATACGTGAGTTATGTTCCTTATGTCTAGTCCTCTTGCTGCAACATCTGTTGCGACTAATGTCTTCACTTTCTCATTCTTTATCATGTCAACAACATTGAGCCTCTTGCTCTGTGTCAATCCGCCATGTATAGCTACAGCTTTTATGCCTTGTTTTTTAAGATTATCAGTGACTAGGTCGACTTCATGCCTTGTCGCGCAGAATACTAATGCTACCCCTTGCTTCTCCTTAAGCAGATGCACTAGCACTGCAAATTTCTCGTTAGGGTTGAGGTTATAATATATCTGCTTCAATAATTTCGTATCCACATGTGTCTGTCCTGTTATGAACACAGGATTCTTGAAGTCATGCTGCACGATCCTCTTTATCTCTGAGGGCATTGTCGCCGAGAACATCAATGACTGCCTATCCTTTGGGACGCTACGCAATATGCTTTTTATGTCATCTATGAATCCCATCTCAAGCATCCTGTCTGCTTCATCGAGGACAAAATATCTTACTTTGCCCAAATCCATTGTCCTTCTTTCAAGATGGTCCATTACTCTTCCAGGCGTACCTACGACTATCTCTGCCCTCTTCAATTCATCTATCTGAGGATTTATTGATACTCCACCATATACTGATGCTATCCTTATCCTCATGAATTGTGCCATCTGTTGTATAGTATCATGCACCTGCACGCACAATTCCCTTGTCGGGGTGAGTATTATCGCCTGCACTCCTTTCCCTTGCTCGATATTGTTCAGTATCGGCAACCCGAATGCGGCTGTCTTTCCTGAGCCGGTCTTTGATTGGCCGACCATGTCTTTTCCAGACAATACCACTGGAATGCATTTCGCCTGTATCTCTGTCGCTTCGACAAATCCAAGCCTATGGACTGCTTTGTACAGTTCTGGTTTCAAGTTCAATTCTTCAAACTTCATTTTTCTATCTCCAAAAGAATCTTATTATCAATCAAACAGTCTTATATGCAATATGCTTGCCCTATTGATTGCGAGCAAGCGACATTAGAATTAATGTGCTGGCTCTCCAAAGTTCTTTTAATAATCATAAGAAACGACAAGCAATTTATAAAGGTGATTATTATGACGCATCATACTCATAAGACATCTTATTGTACTCTTCCGTATCGTATATCTTCCATTCT
>CAZJFT010000048.1:0-7788 GCA_964545585.1 uncultured Methanosarcinales archaeon | reverse complement strand
ATATATTATACGCAGGCATCACTAATACTTTCAATTATTTTCTATATATCTCTATTGGATTGATTCTTTTAGAAACTATAACTCTTCTGATCAATAAGTGGTCCTGCCCACTGACCCCCATAGCAAAGAAATACACTAAGGACAGGAAGGATAATTTCGACATTTATCTTCCTGAATGGCTTGCACGCCATAATAAAATAATATTCACTATACTGTTCATAATCGGATTGGTATTGGTAATAATTAATTGGTTAAGAAATTAGTGTTTCGCGACAATGAATCCGCCCATTTCTATCTTCTTCCCTTCATGTATTGTAACGACTGATGTCTTCATTCCTGCTTGTTCGAATATTGGCAATATCTCTGATGCATGATATTCTCTGCATGGGAACGAGTCTGTCTTAAGTTGCTCTTTCAATGTCCGCATAGGGTCCTTAGATTTCTTCTTCTTCAATAATGTCGATATTATCACTGCTTTTGATGATACACGTATCAATTCCTTGATGAATTTCTCATGTTCTATTATGCACTGTAATGCACCTATTGATATAACTATGTCAAACTGTTTGTCTGCAAATGGCAGTGCATACCCGTCTGCTACCATGAAATTGTTTCCTGGATATTTCTGTTTTGCCAATTCGACAACATTCTCTGAATAATCTACACCTATCGTATCGTAACCTTTATCTGATAATCTCTTGCACATTATACCCGTGCCGCACCCTACATCAAGGACTGTCTTTGCATCCTTCATCTTGCCTATGATGTGCACTGTTGTATCTATCAGTTGCTTGTGCCCTTCCTCTGTCCAGAAGCTTCTCTTATGGTCGGGCATGTCAAGGATTGCTCTCCTATCATATTGCGCCTTCCAGACTTTCTCCATCTGTTTCATGATTAGAAAGCGCCGAGGGTGGGATTTGAACCCACAAATCCTTTCGGAACTAGATCTTTGCGGTACTGTAAGTCTCTGATGAACTTTGTAGTTCATAGCAATCTAGCGCAGTACCAGGTTGTGCCACCCCGGCGTATTTCGTTGTATTCTAGGGTGTTTTATAAATGTTTTTCTTCAGAGCACCGAAACCTTTATAAACAATAATATATAGTATTTGATATACATATATACTATATTAATAGTATTTAATAGCAATTGATATACATGAGTAAAAATAGCAAGTCAAAAAAAGGAACAGAGCAACTGAATATAAGGATGCCTGTAGAGCTTCTTGAAGACATAGATGAGATTTCAAAGATACTGAAAGTCAACAAGTCTGAATGGATAAAGATCAAGCTATCAGAGATAGTGTTCGAGGAAAAGAATAGGCTGAAGAAAAAATGAAAGACAGAAAGATGCTGGAAATAGCAGTTTTTGGATTGCTCATACTTAATATGCTCTCAATGATATACATGCAGCTAGAGGTTTCGGAGCTCACAGACCAGAAGACGCCTACAGCAATGGCATTCGGGACAACATACGTATGCCTAAACCATGCACCATCAGATATTGATGTAGGATCATGCAATTTCACGATGCCTTGGGGCATTCCGATAAATTGTACGTTAAACTCTACAGAGCCAGACAATGATAGTGTATATTACCAAGCATATTTCCTGACATCAGAAGAGCTCTTCAATGTATCATACTCTGGGAACATAAATGTCACATTAGCAGAGGACGCGATAGGGAACCACACTATAAGGATTGCCGTCACTGACCTGAGCGGATGCGACAACAACATATACTTAGAGGACTTCGATATAGAAGTAATAGATATAAACCATGCACCATATCTTTCCGCAATAATACCTAATCATAGTTTGAGATGGCAGACCACATACGCGTTCTTCCTTGATGACTACTTCACAGATATAGACGGGGATAATCTTACATATATAGTATCTCAAGAAGACAACAATACATTGATAAATATAGTGCAGCCAGCAGGATTGACCACAATCAAAGGATTGGAGTGTGGGACTTCAAGATTCTACTTCATAGCGACAGACCCGGAAGGCCTAACGGCTACGAGCAATGTGATAACATATACAATCACTAATTGCCCTCTAGAGGATGACGGTGCGTCAGGCAGTGGAGGCGGAGGAGGCGGAGGAGGAAGCTATTATTCATGCACTCCGGATTGGAGATGCAGCAAATGGTCTGCATGCCAAGAGAATGGCACAAGACAATTGAGATGTATAGACTATAATGGATGTAACCCCAATAATTACATACAGTTCTTCACAGAGAACTGCACATTCATATCACCAGAATATGTCTGTGAAGAGAAATGGGAATGTTCAGAATGGAGCACATGCATAGACAATATGCACACAAGGAAATGCGTAGACGAGAACAGTTGCGGTACGACGAACAGCAAGCCGACGGAGAACGAATCATGCACACCTATACCTTCATGCTTCAACGGGATACAGGATGGCGATGAAACAGGCATAGACTGCGGCGGATCATGCGGCGCATGCAGGATAACAGAGCAACCTGCAACAGTCTCAGGATTAGATTCAAGGATAATAATCGCTGCAGCGATAACACTGGCTACACTGATACTTATCGGAGTAGCGTTGAGAAAACAGATAAAACAGGGCATAGATAAGATTCTGGCAGTCTGGAAAAGGAAGAAGCAGCCAACATATCTTACAGAACACCAAAAACAGAAATTGCTCAACCTATTGTTCAAGATACAGGACGACATAGATAACAAAGAGCAGGGAAACATGCACCTATCGATAACACAATTAATACATCTATACTTCACAGAGCTCTTAGGACTAGAAGTCCCCTCAACAGAGAAGATAAAACTCTCCATACACAAGCTGAACAACAAGCAGTTGGAATCCATACTTATTGACTTCAATAAGCGTATGAACTCACTCAAGAAGATGAGCAAGGACAAGCTTCAAGAGACTGTCGATGAGATATTCAATCACATATATCTAGTGTCAGAATTCCATGACAAGGACGCATTGATACTCCCCAAAGAACGCGAGGTCAATTCAGAGGACTTAGTTGATAGGTTCCAGCAAAAACTATCCAACCTGCACATCGCGTTGGAATTCAAAGAATTGACAGAGGCAAAAAATTTATATAAAGAGCTACTGGAGGATTACAATAAGTTAACTCATGAACAGAAGCTCGAAGTATATGACGATATGATGGTTGTATATAACATAACATTATACTTGGAGAGGTTTTACTGATGAAAAAAACTAAATTATGGACCGGCATAATTATCATAATACTTGGAATATTATATATATCCTTAACATCAGGGGCATTCACTAGCAACCCAGAGATAAATCCGACCACAACAGGAGAATTATACACCTATCAGGACCTAGAATGCAGATGGACGATAGACAGTTCTGTTGAAGTTAATGTGACATGGTATGTTGGTGGCAGCATCAATAAGACTTATAGTAGGACTTGTACGGCCGGTGTCGAATGCATTGCGGAAGGTTCTGGAGGAATATCACAATCCTTAACCGTTAAGGACCAGACATGGACTTGTGAAGTCTCATACTTCAACGGCACAGATGTTGAAATGAAAAACGGCACTAGATTGATAGCAGATGCCCCTCCGACAGTCCCCAGAGTTTTCTTAGGAGTGATAGAGATACTGAACAATACAATAATTAACATAAGTGAGGACTACATCGCAGTATTCCAGGTCAACTCGACAGACCCGGACAATGACGCTGTGACGTACACATATTTCGCCGGACAGATACCGTCATTCTGCACATTGGATTCCAATACGGGGCAGTTCACCTGTTCACCGACACAAGAGTCTCAGATAGGGATAAATAATGCCACTGTGTTTGCAAGCTCCGGTGGCGGCCTTAAAATTTCAGGCTTCAAGTTCTACATCAATGTAACACCGAACAATGATGCGCCTTATTTCAATCCGTCACTTATTAATAAGACTGTAAATGAGGGTTCCTCTTTGAATTATAACATAACTGGTGGCGACCAAGAGAACAATTTACCATATAGCTTCTCAATCCAATCGGATCTAGGATCAAATCTTATAATTGTGACATTGAATTCCACGTCAGCATCTATAAGGTTCAATAACTCGGGATTAGACATTGCACAGTTCAGCGATAGGGGCAATCATACCATAAATGTAACTATAAATGACTCAGGAAGCCCTTCAAGGTCTAATACATCGAGTTTTGTCCTTGAGGTCAGACCTACCAATCACTTAGCGAATATAACTGTAGAGGTTGTCAATGCAGGAAGCTTGACACAAGGAGACCAACTGACAATAAGGGTGAATGCCAGCGACATAGACAATGATACACTGACTTTCACAACAAACAACATGGAACTATATAATATCACGTACACTGCGACAAATAAATCTGATCCGAACGGGACAAGTTTCGCGAATGGAACAATATATGTCGCAACACTGACGAACAACCATGTGATAAACAGGAACCTTGTCATAACAGTATTTGATGGCAAGCAGAATTCAAGCAACAGCACATTCCTGAACATAACAAACACAAACGATGATCCTGTTCTTAATGAAATGAGCACTCATGCAAGCAACACACTGAGCAACACGAACATAAGCAATTTGACAACATATACGGGAGTGGTATTCAGGTATGTAGTCAATGGGACAGACATAGATCAATTAACATATGCGGGAGATACACTGGTATATGCATCAAATGATTCGAATTTCGAGATAAACAGTACAACGGGTATGATAAACTTCACTAAAAACGAGGCCGGAACATATTACGTGAGGATCAATGTCACAGATTCTGGAGGCCTTTATGATGAGGCCGTTGCAGTCATAAGCGTATATGCTAACCAGAATCCTTACTTCACTTCAACATTGGATCTTGGATGTGCAGAATACGATCAGTATAACTATCCATTGAATTGCACAATAAACATCAGCGATTACTCGGAAGAGGATGATATCGGAGACAATGTGACATCATACTGGACAAACAGCACACTGTTCACCATAAATGAGACTACTGGACTAATAAATTTCAGAGCAAACCAGACCATAATAGGTAATTATTCTGTGATGGTCAACATAACAGATTCTAGGGGAGGAATGAACAGTACGATAATGCAGGTGACGATAAACAATACGAACAACGGGCCAGTCATATTGGATATAAGCGAGCCTGTAGGCCGATTAAGTGTCCAAGAAAGCTATAACTATGGAATTTCCGCTAACGATTCAGATATTTATCTGACCAATTCATATGAGAACTTGACATTCAATTATACGGTGACTGGACCTAATAGCAGCATAATCTCAATCCAGAAAACATCTGATACGGAAGCGGTGATGATTGTCAATCCGACCATCTCTCAACATGCAGGAAACTATACTGTCACAGTCAGGGTTACAGATTACTATAACAATCAGACCACAGACACAGTCACATTCTATATTTACAATATAACAACGCCCCCTAACATAACACAGATAAGACCTCATGGGACACCATTGCTATCCGGATCAGTCAATACTTCATGGATAAATGTCTCTGACCTAGGACGCAGCAACACCACGATAACAATAACAGAGAATACCACATACTTGTTTAATCACACAACGACTTATGATACGAACTATGCAAATTTCCTGAGCTATGAATGGTACCAGAACGGAACACTAGTAGGAACATCATACGCTCTCAATAGAAGCTTCGGCTTCTTTTCAGCAGGGATGCATAACATCACTCTTATAATAACAGATGACTTCAACAAGAATGCAACATTCCTATGGATAGTCAATGTCACAAACATAAACAGAAGACCCGTACTTATCAACCAATTGACAAATCTGACCGGAGTCAATGCAGTCAACGGAACAACAACATTCTCTAATTACATGACTTATTATTCTTCAGAGGCGAAATTCTATGATCCTGACGATGATATAGATGGAGACAATGTGGTTGAAGACACCGAATCCACTATGACATTCGCTGCCTCTAGCTGTACACATGCAAGTTTCAGTTTCATAAACAACTCATTGAGAGTGCAAAGTTTGAGCGTCGGAACTTGCATTGTGAACTTCACAGCATATGATTCGTTGAACAATTCATTGACTGCAAATTCAAGCGGAATACTCATCAATGTCACATATGTCAGTAATGAGACTATAACAGAAGAAGTTCCTATTACCACCAGAGGAGGCGGAGGTGGAGGAGGAAGCAGGACGGTCACTATCCCTATACCTGAAGAGGTAGAGAAGCCCAAACCTCTGGAGATAATAACTCCTAAGCTCGTAACAATCTACAAGAATGCCACTGTAACAGTCCCTATAGTTTTGAACAATACTTGGAATGACACGCTAGAGGGGTTAACTATAAGCGCAGACACCAATGCGTCAAATGTTTCGATATACCTTGACAGGACTTATTTTCCGAGACTATTCAGGGATCAGACAGAGGAAGTAACTCTTACCATAAGCAACTACAAGAGCGAAGGCCACTATGAGATACAAGTAAGAGCAAATGTTCTTGAACCGGATTTCACGGACACTGCAACGATATATGTCAACTCTGCAGACACGACATCAGAAGGAGAGGAGCTTGAGACTAAGATAAGCTTCGCAAGGGACTTATTGAGCAGCAATCCGGAATGCCAAGAATTGACGGAATTGCTGAATGAAGCTAAGAAGGAATTGGCTGTGAATAATTATGAAGGGACTGCAAAATTGGTCGATAGCGTGATAAACGGGTGCAAGTATCTTGTAAGCTCAAGCTCGCAAGTTGAGAAACCCAGCAAGGAAGTCTCAAAAAGATTCGTCTGGAAGTCAGCATATAACGAATACGCAATAATTGCTGGATTCGCCATACTATTCATCGTCGCATTATATTACATCATGAGGAAGGATAAGGATCAGAATGCATAAGAGAACAATATTATTTTGTGAATAAGGATTTTTATTTTAAGAGATAATTATTATAAGAAATCTTTATTTCAGTTTCTGATATAGCTCATATAATTGGAGATAAGTTTTTGTTTTCTTATCATAATCGAATTTATTATAAACATCCAATGCACCCATATATTTGATTTTTGCAGACTCAATATCTCGAGCATAAAATGCATCATATGATTGCTCTATTGATTCTTTTATAGCAACCAATCCGGGATCATTATCTTCTAATGATAGAAACGGCATATTAGCCGATCGTTTAGAGAGATCTTCAGGCATCACAAAATTTTCAGGCACACCCGTAGGTACAGGCACATTATTAGATTTCTCTTTAGAATTCTGTATCTCTTTCGGTTTCGGCATCTCTTTCGTCTTCTTAGCCGACCCCTGATCCTTAATCACTGTCTTCGTAGTTTTAGAGTCCGTGATTTTCTTCTTATCAGGCACATCATTCTGTATAGAATCATTAACTAGCAAAAGATTGTTCGACCCATCAATATTGGCTATCAGATTACTGAACGGAGTCTTAGGTTCTTCTCTCTCAATCATCTCTTTCTGCAGCTCTTTCTTCATCTCCAGATTTTTCTGTTGTACATCACCGATGTCCAAATCCGGCAAAGTTTGAGCAGGAATTTCCGGCATTTCTTGTTGCGCGACAGCAGACTCCTCTTTTTTCTTGCCGAACAGCTTATCGAAAAAAGACGCTTTGCCGGGCTTCTCCTCTAAATCGAGTATTAATTGTGAAATCATTTCCTTGAAATCATTGAGTATCTTCTTCTTTTCCTCCTGGCTCAATTCATGATCAGGCATATACTCAAACCATGACAAGTCATCGAGCATCTTA
>CAZJFT010000047.1:0-7853 GCA_964545585.1 uncultured Methanosarcinales archaeon | reverse complement strand
TCCAAGAAGAGAATTCATTGAATCGCATGCAAAAGAAGTGACGAATCTGGACATATGATGTTCTTAGGTGTATTAAATCTCCATAATATTTATAAATTTGTCATATAGACATATGCCTATGACACACTTCGATGATTATTTTGTGGGAGATGAAACGATAAAGAAGAAGAACTATAACGAGTTTGTTCTCCCGAAGCATGACCAGGAAAGCCTGGCCGACATAGAGAAGACATTGAAGGAAGGGAAGATAAATTCTTCAAACAAAACAATGTACCTAGAATATTTGCTTAAACTATTCGGAAGGATAGACATCATCAAAAGAAATGAACGCGAATATGAAGGGGATAACAATCTCAATGTAAATATGTATCTGGATAGGATACAGAGACTTATAAAAAAGATTCAAGAGGTGGAATGATGAAATTCGAGCAAGTGGAGAATCTGCATCTGAACAAAGTCATAGAGCATAAAGTCCATGACAGCAAAGATTTTGACACAAAAGAGGACTTCATAGCATACTGCGTGAAGAAAGAATTAGGATTGAAATAATCCAACGCAAAACAATACTACTTATTTTATATGCATTTGATGATATGCATGATATATATTTGATGCAATATTCTAGTTTAATAAAGTTTAAAAACACATTATTCTTCAACACAACATGTTCGTGACGCCATTAGAGATATTCGACATGTTTGTAACTATCGCATTAGTCGGTTTTCTATTCATGGATGCATTCAAGGCTCCGAAATCCGATAAACCAGGGGATGAATTATCAAGATACTTAAAGAAAAAATCTGGATTCTCAAGGTTCAATTGGAAGGATTTCTGGTTCGCAGCGATGGTTACTGCACCAGCGATACTATTGCATGAATTAGGCCATAAGATTGCTGCATTAAGCTACGGATATGAAGCGACATTCCATGCATTCTATGCTAACAGCACAACATTATTCTTAGGACTGTTCGCCATAGTGATGAAATTGATGAATTTCGGATTGTTGTTCCTCGTCCCTGGATTCGTAAGCATCACAGGAATCGGAGGGCCAGAACAAGCAGGACTTATAGCATTCGCAGGACCGGGAGTTAATCTGTTGCTGTTCATCATAGCATTGATTGTCATCAAAACTAAAAAGTTGAAGAGCAAAGCAATGCATTACTGGGTTTTGACAAAAAATATAAACCTGTTCCTACTAATATTCAATCTATTGCCTATTCCAGGATTTGACGGATTCACAGTATGGTCAAGCCTATGGAAAATTATCGGAATGTAACTGTTGATAAAAATGAAGACTGGACTCGTTCTTAGCGGCGGAGGAGCAAGAGGATTCGCACAGATAGGAGTACTTAAAGTATTGAGCAAGAACGGAATCTATATCGATGCTATTGCAGGGTGCTCTGTAGGTGCACTTATCGGCGCATGCTATTCATACGACCAGGACCCTGAAAGGATTGAGAAACTGATGCTCAAGATACAATCCAGCAAGGACGTATATGATTATTCGTTCTCTACAAAAGGCATTATCAAAGGATATAAGCTACAGCAGTACATATCAGAATATTTCAAAGAAGGAAAGGACGTGAAGTTTAAGGATTTGAAGATGCCGCTCTCAATTAATGCAACAGATATTGTTGATGGAGAGGAAGTGGTGTTTGATAAGGGACCATTGATACCTGCAATAATGGCTTCATTATCATACCCAGGGTTTTTCACAACAAGAAAAATCGAAGAAAGGATATGTGTGGATGGAGGGGTGATAAATCCATTGCCATTAGACCATCTTGATGGGATGGATTATCTTATATTAGTGGATGTATCTGAAGAGAACAAGGATATTGATGAGAATTCAAACCTCAAGGACGTCATAATACAATCAACACTAATAATGCAGAAGAAGCTTGTTGAGAACAAGATAAAAGAGTGTAAGACAAGATACGTGATGATAAAACCCGATCTTAACAAGGTGCCGGTGCTGGATTTCAAGCAATCACCTAAATTCATCACAGTAGGCGAAAAAGAGGCAGAGAAACGCATTGAAAAAATAAAAAAAGAAATTTCTGAGAGTAAATGATCCTAATCGAAGTATAGACATGGTCCAACAATAATATTTATAAACCACCTAAATTTCCGTGCAATGTGATTAAAAATGACAGACAAATGCATATCATGTAAAACATCATTGGTGAACAATAAGGGAGCGACAAAATTCTTGTGCCCAAACTGCGGAAAGCAAGAGATAGCAAGATGCGGCAAGTGCAGGGAAATAGTCGCTAAGTATAAATGCCCAGAATGCGGATTCGAGGGACCAAACTAGGAGAATAAGAGATAAAATGGGAACAGCAGTAGTCACATTAAGGATAATGCCAGAAAGTCCAGAGATAGACTTGAAAAAGATAGAGGAAGAAGCATTGAAACTTATAACGGCATACTCAGATGAAAGGCAGAAGAAGGTAGACGTGCAACCAGTAGCTTTCGGCCTGAAATCAGTAAATATCACATTCTTGATGGATGAGAAGAAAGGCGATACGGAGCCATTAGAGAAGCAAATTACAGAGATTGAAGGAGTCAATTCTGTAGAATGCACAGATGTCCGAAGAATAGTCGGCTAAAAAAATGACAACAGATGTTTATTTAAGCGCCATGAAGTTAAAAGAGACTGGCGGTGACAGGATTCTTGGTTATTACAAAAAAAACAAGGAATGGGACAAGTTGCAGGGCGATAGTCCTGAAGAATTTATCGCTAAAATAAGGGCAAAGATAGGAAATGATACAGTGTTCCATAATAAAGAAATACCTTATTTCAATAAATTAATACCAATACCTAAACCTGTAGATGAAGATACATATGATAAGATAAAGAAATTAGACAAGATTATAAAAGCTTAATCTCACTCAATAATTCTCTAACATTAAGATTTGTTTTTATTCCTTGTTCAGAGAAATGAGTCCTTGAAGCCTTGCCTTTCTTATTTAATGCAACCAATAATTTTTCATAATTCGGAATAGCGAACTTGTGTCTCTTTGCAAGTGCATGTATGTCATAGAATCCCATACCATCAATTTTTGATTCTGAATATATTGTATGCAGAAACTTTTTTTCCTTATCAGCATCTGATATCTTCTTTGCCAATTTCATGTCCCATAACCCTCCAATCCATAATGGTCCTACATGTTCCATGTCTTTATTGCAGCAACATCCATGATTGATTGGTGAGTTCCAGAATGATTGGCAGGTATTGCAATAGAGAAGATATTCATGCTGCCTCAATATCTTGTCGCATTCTTTCTTCCCCTTGACGCATTTGAAGAATATCCTGAAATAATGATCCTTGAAATAAGAATATATGGGAATCAACGCCTTGTCATGCTGTGCTCCTAAAAGCTGGACTTTACGAATCAATATCCTTAATCCGATTTCATGCATCAGATGATTATTCAACGGCTTAGCCCAATACTTCCTCAAACAAGCGTCAGGAAAAGTCCCCGCAAGCGGCGCAGTATCAGTCGCTGTGACAGCAAGAATGCCCTTCCTACTCAATCTAACTATAGAATTCTCTAGGAAATCATTAGGGCTACCGAAAGGGTCGATATCTATATAATCGAAGCCTGCGGATTCCAGCAACAAGTTATTCGCATCCATAGAATATACATAAACATTAGATTTTTTTCCATCTATCTCATTCAATCCAATATTTTTTTTAAACAAATCTTGAAATCCTTCATCATAATCATTGACTACTAACCTATCGATGATGCCTGGTTTCAATTCCTTAAGGAAACGCAGGCTTCTCACTCCAGAGCCTGCCATCAAGTCACACACTTGAAGATGCTTCTCACCCAAAGCATTCAGCAGATATATAGAAACATCCCTATTGAACTTCATCACAGGATTATAGAAAACCTCTAATTCTTTAGATATCTTGCCTGCTTTATCCTTCGATGCAAAAAACCTCGCACTGCCTTCGACTATCATGTCCATGGATAGATGGATAGATGGATGAATTTAAAAAATTGCTCATACAATAAAACAAATGCCATCACATTTATAAAACCTTTTTTGTTTCTTGGAGCATGGCAGTCCGATCGCCGATTATTGCCGTTTTAGGGCATGTGGACCATGGAAAGAGTTCTATATTAGATAAGATCAGAAATAGTTGTATTGTTGATGGGGAGGCTGGAGCGATAACACAGGCGATTGGCGCAAGTTCAGTCCCGGTCGACACTATAAAACGTTTCTGCTCCACTTTGAAAGTGAAGATGGATTTCACGATTCCAGGCCTACTTTTTATCGACACTCCAGGGCATGAGGCATTCACTAGTCTAAGAAAAAGAGGAGGAAACCTTGCAGATATTGCGGTCTTAGTGGTGGACATCAATGAGGGTTTCAAGCCACAAACGATAGAGGCGTTCGAGATACTCAAGAGTTTCAAGACTCCTTTTGTCATCGCATTGAACAAGATAGACTTGATAGACGGGTTCAAGGTTATTGATGATCTGAAAGGTAAATCTCTTCTTGACAATCTTGCTGCGCAGACTCCTGAAGTACAGGCAAAGGTAGAGGAGAAATTATACACGATAGTCGCATACATCCAAGAAAAATTCGGGATGGACTCAGACAGGTTCGACAGGGTAGATTTCACGAAGCAGATACCGATAATCCCATGCTCAGCAAAACAGGGAATAGGAATGCCAAAATTATTGATGGTTTTGACTGGGTTGACACAAAAATTCTTGGAGGAGAAACTCAAGTCAGATGTCTCCCCTAATGCGAAAGCGAAAGGGACAATACTTGAAGTGAAGACAGTCGAGGGTTTAGGATTATGCATCGACGCAATAATATACGATGGAATAATGCGCGTGAATGATACATTAGTCATTGCAGGCCTTGAAAAGCCGATAATCACAAAAGTGAGAGGATTGTTCGAACCTAAACAACTTTCTGACATGAGGGACCAGAAGACCAAGTTCCAATCGATGAAGCAAGTAGTAGCTGCTGCAGGAGTAAGGATTGCTGCACCGAACATCGAAGAGGTTGTTGCGGGAATGCCGTTCATGTCAGTGACTGAGCAGAAGCAGGCTGATGAGGCAGCTGTAGAATTGCAGAAGGAAGTATCAGAGATAATGATACACACAGACAAGGAAGGTATAGTGGTCAAGGCAGACACCATAGGGTCGCTTGAAGCGCTAGTGAAACTATTGAAAGACAAGGGTATACGGATACGGAAGGCGACAGTCGGCAACATCACAAAAAAAGACATAACGGATGCAGAGTCAAATTATGAGAAAGATCCGTTAGAGTCTGCAATATTAGGATTCAATGTAGAGCTAGACAAGGATGTAAAGAATGAGCGCGTGAAGATAATAACTTCTAATATAATATACAAAATAATAGATGAATACGAGAAATGGTCAGTCGATGAATCAAGAAGGATTGAAGAGAAAGAACTAGAAGGATTGGTAAGGCCATGCAAGATAGAATATCTGCACAATTACACGTTCAGGCAGAACAATCCTGCAGTGATAGGTGCAGAAGTGCTTGTCGGCGAGATGAAATCAGGCATGAACATAATGAAGGAAGACGGAGAGGTATTGACGAACATAAAGGAGATACAAAAGAATAAGGAATCAGTCAAGACTGCATCAAAGAAGGACCAAGTAGCGATCTCATTGCCAGGACTGACTGTAGGAAGGCAGATAAATGAGGGAGACATATTCTATTCTGCAATCCCGGAGAATGATTTCAGGCAATTGAAGAAACTAATAAAATACATGCAGAAAGACGAGATAAACCTGTTGAAAGAGATTGCAGAAATCATGAGAAAGAAAAATCCGGTGTGGGGCGTCTAGGTTCTCAAATGCTAAGATACAACATCCTAAACAGTAAAGAGACAAAACACATCCTTGAGAAGATAAGGGACCATTATGGTTATGATATCGACAAGAATGATCTAGATTATGCATTCCTGATGAATAAGGACAAGAGGATATACATAATAAGCAAGGACCTTGCAAGAGTGCCATATGATGAGATGAAAGTCGATGGCATAGGAATATATTTCGGCGAATTATATAACGAAAAATTACGGTTGAGCATCGAAGGCGCACAGATAATAGGCAAGCATGCAACAAAGAATATCCATAACCTAGATTATGATCAGATGATTTCATGGATAAAAGGAAATGATATAGAATTCTCTGATGTCGGAGAAGATTTCGTCATCGTCAGATATAAAGAGCTCAAGACGGGAAAATATGATATTTTAGGATGCGGCAAATACAACAAGAGCACAGGAAAACTGATGAATTATGTCTCTAAGTCGAGAAAATTAGTCGTCGTGAATGATTGAGTATTGACACAAAAAAATTAGAATATCTTTTTCAGGAATTTCTTTCAAGAATATTTTTTTATTATTTCCAATATCTCCCCTATATCGTTTATCTCATAATCGATATATCTCATATGGGCATCAACAGGAATATGTTCCTTTGTCCATACTGTTACGAATCCGAGTTTTTTTGCGTTGACTAGGTCTACTTCTGGATGGTCTCCGACCATCATGCATTGGCTGCCTTTCATCCCCGACATTTTCAATAAATATTCCCAATTCTCAATGGAAGGCTTGTTCTTCCCTGTATCGTCAGTTGTTATTATGTAATCAAAATATTTCTCTATGCCTAAATGTTTAAGCCTCCTAATTTTTATCTCTTTGTCGCCGTCGGAATCGGTCAGGCAAGCAATCCTATAATTTCCGGAACTCTTCAATGATTCAAGCACATGCAATGTGTTGGGGAATAGTCTCATCCGTGGTACGAGATAATCCCAGTATGCTTTCTCAATCTTGCCTGTGTCAATGCTTTTCTTAATATCTGATTTCACATCCAATAATTTAAGTGTCTTCTCGACCCACAATCTTCTCGAGAATGATTTCGGGTCCATATCATGATGCAAGCACGCATTCTTAATGCCGTTGAATGTACGCAATATGTCCATTACATTTTTCCCTGTTGATTTTGATAGCATTTTAGAGATGTGCGCTTCTGCTTCCGACTCAGCCATCCCATAATCTACAAGCGTATTATCTATATCGAAACATATCAATTTCAATCTCTTTTTCTTCAGAAACGTGAACATCGCATCTCCATTAAAGCCTATCAGGCAGGCCCCTATGCATTCTTCTTCTCTTCTTCCTGATAATTATGAGCAGCAGCAGTATTATTATCACGATTATTATTATGACGACCAAATACAGCATGTTCATGTCACTTATCTCTTCACCAGTATTAACATTAAGTATCGAGCTCTTCTCGAATGTTAATTTATTGTTGTAAAGCACACGTCCAGATATATAGTACTGGCCTAATTTCTTTGGCGTGAAGAATACTGTAAGGTTTATTATATCTCCCGGGGCGACATCATAGAAGTCTGAATCGATGTTATCGACAATCCTGTTGTTCAATGTTATCACGCCCTTGAATTTCGCTGAGACGACACGCTGTCCACCATTCCTGAAGATAGGGGTTATAGGGACGACCTCTCCAGTAGATGCCCACGGCTTATTCTCTATCCTCAACAATTCTCCTACATCTGCAATCTGTCCTTTTTCAAGGACTGAGAATGATACAATCTCAGAATTGCCGCATGGAGCGACAGAGGCATACGCCCAATATTGCCCTATGCGAAGGCTGTTGGATGATTCGCCACTAAAAATCCTTGAAGTAGTAGGCAATACATCGACAGCATAATTGTTGATTATGGACTTGACAAGCCTCGACTGGTCCTGATTCCATATGTCAATGCTTATATTAGGCCTTACACGCACATTGCCTGAGTTCTGCACACTGAAAGAATA
>CAZJFT010000046.1:0-7958 GCA_964545585.1 uncultured Methanosarcinales archaeon | reverse complement strand
TAATAAGCGTGATATTCCTTGCAGCAGGATTCTTAACATACAGTTATTTCTTCTTGCTGTGCCCGAACATATTCTTCGAGTACAGCTGGCTCCTTCTTTTGTTCATGCTCATAGCTCCACTTGCTGTATATGCCATATCGAAGGATCTAGCTTATAATGAGCGCATACATTTCGAAAAGGAGAAACGGCTTGATGATTTGCATTACCAAAGCTTGATGAAGATGGTTGAGCTGGAGAACAAGATATTATCTGAAGAGGAGAATGTCCTTTCGAACAAGCTTTTCGAATTGAGCAAGAATGAGGAGATGAAAGATATAATGTTCAAGTATCCGGAGATAAAGAACATCTATAACCTGATGATGGAATTATATGACAATTACTCCGAGAACAAGAATCCTTTCGATCTAGAGAAAGATTTCTGCGACAAGATTAATAAGCTGAAGTCTGATGAGGAGTTCATGAAGCGCATATCTGTATATCCTGAATTCAAGGACATATTCGACAGGCTTCAGAAGCTATACCAGCAGTATGATGAGAAACAGAAGCTGTATGATGAGATAGAGCGTGCTGAATCTGAAGATAAAAAATCTTCAAACACAGAAAAAAAAGAAGGTGGCTAGTTATCTCTTTGTATTATTTTTTTATATTTTTTTATCATTTCACTAATTCTACTTTCATGATGTTTATGTTGCCGCCGATATTGAATGGTATGCCTGCAGTCCATACTATCAGGTCGAATTCTTTCACATAGCCCCTCTCTTTTATTGCCCGTAGACTTATGTTTATCAATTCATCAGTGTCTTCAGGATATTCTATGAGCAGAGGTTTCACGCCCCATGTCAGTACCAGTTTCTTGAATTCGTTCTCGTTTGGGGTGACTGCGATTATGGGATTTATAGGCCTGTGCCTTGATATCTGTCTTGCTGTGTGGCCTGTTGATGTGCATGTGACTATTGCCGTAGCTTCAAGATCCCTTGCTGTTTCGCATACTGATCTGCTCAATGAATCGGTTATTGTCAGCTTGTATTCCTTGTCGCTCTCTTCGACCCAAGTCGCTATTTTAGTGTTCTTCAATGTCTGCTCTGTCTTCTTGGCAATCCTATCCATGACCTCTACAGATTTCAGAGGATACTTACCTGATGCAGTCTCCGCAGAGAGCATTATCGCATCTGTGCCGTCTAGGATTGCGTTGGCGACATCTGTCGCCTCTGCTCTCGTAGGGCGCGGATTTTTTGTCATAGATTCAAGCATTTGTGTGGCTGTTATGACTGGCTTGCCGGCTATGTTGCATTTCTTAATTATGCTTTTCTGTACTGAGGGTATGTTCTCTATAGGTATCTGCACGCCAAGGTCTCCCCTTGCGACCATCACTCCATCGGATTCTTTTATTATCTCATCGATGTTCTCCAATGCCTGAGATGATTCTATCTTTGCTATTATGTGTATGTGCTCGCTGTTTTCTCTCTTGAGCAATTCTCTCAATCGTTTGACGTCTTCTGCCGTGCTGACGAATGATTGTGCGATGAAATCTATGCCGTTCTCTATACCAAAGATTATGTCATACTCGTCTTCTTTAGATATTGCCGGCAGCATTATCTTTGCACCTGGCACGCTTATATTCTTCCTGGTGCTCACCTCTCCTCCTATCGATACTGTGCAGCGTATATCTTTATCCTCTACTGAATCGACTTTCAGTTCTATCGTGCCGTCCGCAATGTATATCATCGATCCCTTATCGACTAATGAAGGCATATCCTTGTATATTACTGATATCCTTTTATCATCAGAGAATTCAAGGTCTTCTGTCGTCAACGTTATCTCTGTATCCTCTTTTAAAAATACTGGCTCCTTGAATCTGCCTATCCTCAATTCTGGTCCTTTGGTGTCAAGCATCATGCCTATAGGTATATCGAGACCCTTGTTGAGCTCTCTTATGGAATCCATTATCCTTTTATGATACTCATGTGTGCCGTGCGAAAAATTCAGTCTTGCAACATTCATCCCTTTCTCATGCATCTTCCTTATCTGTTCCTTGTCGTCTGAACTCGGGCCTAGTGTGCATACTATCTTTGTCTTCCTTTCCTTGAAATGCTGCTCCATAATATTTTTTTCATATCCTCGTTTAAATAGTTTGTCCTGCTGTATTCGCGGCTGTATGTACTGATGCCTTATTTTATGATATTTATGACTTTTATGATATTTATAATAAAAAATAGTAAAGTATTTAAATCAATTATGTCATAAATATAACAAATGTGCTTTAGGTATACTATTTTGTATACTTTTATGGTTAAAATGAATAAGACAAAACGGGTTAACATACAACTGAGCGATGATACGCATACAAAAGCGAAAGTCATCGCCGTCCTTAAAGACATGACCCTGAATGAATACCTTGACAAGGCAATACGCGAAGCAATAGAGAAAGACCAATCTGTGCTTGGGAAGATAAAGAATCTCAAGTGAAAGAAAGGCAACAAATTGAATGATTAGCAATATATTTGAGTGAACGGCCGTAAATTGCTTTATTGCTTGTAAAAAAATAAAAATTGTATTCGGAAAAAAATTCGAAAAAGGTATTCGCAGATGGAATCCACGGATCATGTGTTAGGACGGAGAAAAGATAGAAGGAGAAAAGACATAATGAGAGACATTATATTAGATGCCAATGGTTCCGGAAATGCCCGAAACGGCCTGAAAATCTTGGATTATAGGATGATAGTATCGATAGTATTCATCGCTCTTGTCATATTGCTGTCTTCAAGCCAAGCCACAGCAAAAGTGAGTATACAAAAAATCAATTTCAATCCTGCAATACATGAATCTGAGCCAATAAACATATCGTTCTTTGCAGTCAGCAACACAAGCAACGCGAGCAGCATAAATTACGAGATATACTATGAAGGTAACATCATCAGTTCAACAAATACATATATTGAGCAGACAGACTATTCATACTCTGGTAATTATGAGTATGTTATTGTGGCATATGATGATGAAAGTTCAGACATAGAGAATGTGACTATAGAAGTTATCGATGTGCCATTAGACATCTATATATTGAGTCCTATAAACACAGAATATTTCAATAATACTATACCAATAATCGCATATACCAATCAGGATGCGACCACTACGTGCGATTATGAGGTGTCAGGAAAGAACGGTATCCTTTCATCAAATCTCTCTAATTTATCCTCTTATGAATACATGTTTACAGGATTCGTGGCGCTTGATGATGGAGAATACACTCTTGCAGTATCGTGCAACAATGAGTTCGATTCATCCACTTCAGAAAAATCGTTTAATGTATTCTCTGAACCTGTAAGAATAACATCTAAAGGATATACTGTCGATCAGGGCAACGTGTTAAGGATTAATATCGAAACGGATTATGAGTCAGAATGCCGGCACTCAATGTCTGAAAAAGAATTTGTAGATATGGACCGATTCTCTATGACCAATAATATGGTGCATTCTACGATAATAAGTGGATTGTCTGAAGGAGGCCACAGGGTATACTTATCGTGCAAGTCATATAATGATGTGCAGTCTTATGATTCGATGCTTGTGACAATATCTACTCGTCCGACAGCAACAATCACCATAGATAAATCGGGTGTATTAAGGCAAGGCACATATTCAGTGACAGTCAAGACCTCTAAATATGTGCAGAGCAATCCATCATTGTCATATTATTTCAACGACGATTCAACTCCGCGGGTCGTATCATTGGCCGGGTCCGGGAACACATGGAATGGGTATATGATAATAGATGAAGACCTTGGCAACAAAATTGGTGCGTTCAAGTTCTCAGCCATAGATCTGAATGGGGTAACAGGGAACATAATAACAGAAGGGGAGATATTCCTTATAGATACCATACCGCCGTCAGAAGTAGAGAACGTGCAGGCTATAGTAGAAGGAAGTGATGTCCTTATATCTTGGTTCTATGATGGTGATGACTTTGAGAATTTCAGGATATATCGGTCTGAAGGTGAATATGTGGGCAAGAGTGATTTCCTGAAGACTTCAGAACGCCAAGAGTTCGAGGACAAAGATGTGGAACCCGGAGATGTATATACATACATGGTAAGTGCTATTGACAAGGCAGGGAATGAAGGCCCATTGAGCGAGAAAATACAAATAGAAATGCCTATAGATGAATCATACGATGATTATGTTGGTTATGTTGATGCTACGACGCAGGCTCCTGTGGCAAAGCAATTAAGCAAGTCTTTGCATCCGCTTGTAGATGAGAAGATATCGGAGACAGAGATAATGATATTGGATGTTGACTCTATGCAGAAGAGGATGGACTCTATAACTGATGTCACTTCATTGAAGATAATATCTCTGTTGGAGCTCGACCCTAAGATAAAGAATGCAAAATCATCATTGGAGAGCATACTGTCGCAGTTGAAAGAATTGAAGAATCAGGATCTTACACAATCTGACTTGGAAGTCAGGCTGAACAGGCTAAGGTTAGACGCGATAAAAGCGCAGAGCAATGTGCTTGAAGAATTGATTGTAGAAGAGAAAGGAAGTTTTGAGCAGATCACGCAGGAATCAGATGTCGAATCGGCTGTAGGATACATGCTCGAAGGGATGAATATATCTAAATCCCAATTGAAGGAATACCTACGAAATAATAAAGCATTGCAGGACCAGATACTTGTCAAGACAGAATCCATATCTTTTAAGATCAGGAATCTCAACCAGGAGAATTATGATAAGAGGACGCTTATCCATAAGTCCATACTCCCATCTGGCGCCCTGGGCCCTGTAAGTGTCATGGAGATAATACCTAAAGAGGTCGAGAACACTGCTTCAGATATAGAATATATCAAGACATCCTATCCTGATATAATAAAGGATGACCCTGTAGTCAAATGGGATTATGACTCATTGGAGTCTTCTGAGTTCTATTATGTGGTCAATGATATTGTCCCATTGTCGTCATTGAAGAATGTGCGGACGATAATCTTGACGAAGCCAGATTTCAAGCTATCCGATGATGCTATAACCGGTATGGCTTCGTTTGAAGAGATACAGCTAGGAACTCTTTCAACCATCCACTGGATAATAATCCTGGGTGTAGGGATGATACTTCTTCTAGGGACATATTTTGTTGTCCTTGATAGACAGGATACGAAGAGGATAAATAGCATATATGGCCGCCATAATACAGTTACGACTCCTGTCGGTATGCAAAGCAATATTAATAGCAATATTAATAGCAATATTAGGGGTGTTGCTAATATTAAATCCTATAATCTCAAATCTTATCCAGTCCATGTTAGGCAGAATGAACCCGTTTCAAAGATTATACAGAAACCGTCTGTGACGTCAATCCCAAAAGCAGACGTTAAGACTTCTCGAAGAAAAGATCAGAATCCTTCTGCGCAGGATACATCTAAAGCTTTTGAGAATATCTCTGAAGAGATTGTCCGTAAGATTGAATACTGCAATTCTGTAATAAACATGATGCAGTACGAGCGTGCACGATCCATATATAATGATACGATAAGTGCACTTCCTCAAATGGTTGATATGTATGAGAACTCAAAGGATAGTGGACCTATAAAGAAATTATCACATGCAAAGACAAAGATTGAAGCATACATGCACGTGCATAACGCGAGGAGACATCTTTATTATAAGAGGCTCGATAAATTTTCTGAATCCATAAGGGCATTGAATGACTGTTATGGAAGTATCGCACATAATATAGGATTCATGCAGCACCTGGATAATGGATCTGAGATACGGTTCTTGAACTTCATTGCAGATAACATAAAGCAGTTGGAGACACATAAAGAGAGAATGGACATGATAAATAAGAAGTGAATAATTTTATTAGTAGATATTTCTAACATCAATTCGGTTTGTGTTGGTCTCCGGTGTGATGATCTCCGGCATTAGTAGTATGTGAATGTCCTTGATGATGCTTCCTTTCGTATAGGTCATGTCCGCATTTCTTGCACTTTCTTCTTGTCCTTGAATTCTTTGTTCCGCAGTGTGGACACTTCTTCTTTCCGAACAATACCAAGAGCAGAAGTATTATCACTAGCACCAACAATATATAGAATACATAATCTATGCTCTTCTCCTTGAATTCGAACTCTCCATATGCTGTCTTCACAAGGCTGTTCTCCCTCTCTCCATAGTAAGACTTGACCTTTATCACTGGATTGTTCTGTATATCTGTGTCGCTTAATTCGACTGGGACTTTCAATGTGACTTTGTCTCCTGGTTTCAGAAGCACTGTTTCAGGGCTTGAAACTATTATGTATTCTCCATTGATGAATAGGTCAAGCAATTCAAGGTTCACATATACATCTACATCGCCGATATTCTCTATAGTTACGAGGAATTCGTTGCTATTCCTGTCATAGACGACTGATGTTATGTTTATTGCTGAATCATCTAATATCTCTACAATACCTACCTGTACTGTCCCTTGAAGGACATTCTCTAGGCTTCTCCTGCCTTCACCGAATAATGTATATATTTGTGCAGTTATATTATCTCCTTCTAAGACTACGTCATATGTTATTGTCTTGTATTGGTTCTTATCTATGAATACTGGTTCTTGGTCTCCGACAACAATCTGTTGACCATCAACGTTTAGTGTTATTGTTCCCTTTACAAAAGTCCCAAGATTTGCCAGGTTATGATATGTGACCCATAAAGTATTTGTTGCTTTGTTATATATTATAGAGAACAATTCCATGTTCAATGAGTAGCTCGGCATGGGGAACTTGTCCAAATCTTCGACTGCCGCTATAGATCCTTCAGGATTTCTCGCTCCCTGTGCGAATTTCACGAATACGCTGATCCCTAACTGCCTTCTTATTGTTGTTGCAGAATTTATCAGCTCATTACCTATTAGCACTGCGACCTGGAAGTTCGAATCCTTTATGTAATCCTGCACTTGCTGGGGGACTGTGCTTCTTCCTATGAATATCACAGGATCCTGTCCTGACATTATGCTTGCTTCTATGAATTCTCCATTGCTCATCAATGTCTGCTGTGTATCCTTTATCTGCAGGTATCGCTTGACTATCTCTATGTTGTTGTCGAACCTGTCTCCCTTGTTTATCGTCTCTGGGTTGTATTGTTCTAATCGTGTCTTGACTGTCTCATCGACTTGTCCGAATATTATCACTTCTGAAGGATTTGCGTCATCTAAGAAGTTATCTATCTGTCCTATATTCCGTTCATTAGCGAACAGCACGTAGTATCCTGCTAATGCTGCGTATGATCCTACGGATAATGCATTGTAACCATATGCATCGTCCACTATTATGAATTTGTTTATGTTCTTCTCTTCAACGACCCTTTCTGCTAGATCAAGATTTATTGTATTTGATACGAGCTCTTCGACATCTTGGTATCCTTGACCATCCATGACACTTTTGTAATTGACTATATATGGTTGCGATCTTGATGATACGACGAGTATCCCGTCTGTCTCTTTTGCTACAGAATATAATAGTATGGTGCTATGTTTTGCGCTTGTCAAGAATAGTCCTGGTTGTTTCTCTATGAGGCTTGCATAGAGCATTGTGCTGTATACGTCTTTCCAGTCAGCGCTATTCGATATGACTTTCTCTATTGCGCTTACATTTGGTATTATAAGAAGTGGCATTATAAGAAGTATTAAACTTATAATCATCGCCCTTGAGATTGATTTTATACTTATCATACTCTACTGTCACCCACCTTTTATTTTCCAGTATTTAAGAGTATTTAAATGTTATGGTCATTTTGTTATGTTTTCTTTGTATTTTGTTATGTTTTCTTTGTGGTTGTTTTGTGCTTAAAGTTTTATGATAATCGGTTTTTTTATATTTATACATTATTTTATTAAATATGTTAGAAAATAGATTATTTATAAATAATTGGGTATAATTTTATTTAAAATCCTTAATAAAGGTTATTTATTATTTTTA
>CAZJFT010000045.1:0-7958 GCA_964545585.1 uncultured Methanosarcinales archaeon | reverse complement strand
GATTACATGGAAGGACTGAAGAGCGGTCTTAAAACCGGAACAACAACATTAGGGATAGTATGCAAGGATGGGATAGTCATAGCTGCAGATAAAAGGGCAACAGCTGGTAGCTTCATAGCTGCAAAGGATGTAGAGAAGGTAGTCCAAATAAACGATAATTTGGCTATAACAACAGCCGGATCTGTTAGTGATATCCAATTATTCATAAAATTATTGCGTGCAGAACTTAAGTTGAAGAACATAAAGACAAACAGGATCCATACAATAAAAGAGGCAGCCAACCTATCGGCAAGGATGGTTTATGATGGTGCAAGACAATATTTCCCAAGCATGGCACATTTCCTATTAGCAGGATTCGACAATGCAGGAACACACCTGTATGAAATATACCCTGACGGGTCAATGTCAGAGATAAAGGATTTCATAAGCTCCGGTTCAGGAAGCCCCATGGTTTTCGGAATACTGGAAAGCACATATAAGGACACTATAACAGTTAAGGAGGCAGAAGAGCTTGCAATCAAATCCATATCTGCATCAATGCAGAGGGATGCAGGCTCAGGAAACGGTATAGATGTCATGGTAATAACAAAAGAAGGCATACGGAAGACAATGCAGAAGAAAGTACCGACAATGGCACTTTAATCTTCTAGAAAAAATTAAATCTGATTATTTAATCAATACTCTATTTTAAAAATATATTATAACTATTTGAGGGATATATAATGACTAACGAGATTACGAAAGAGATTCTGAAATACATACCAGAAGGAAAAATCAGCGATGTAAATTTCGAGGGCGCGAACATAGTCCTCTACACTAAAAAGAAAGACTTCTTCCTAGATAATGGCGGAATAATAAAAGGGATAGTCGATCAGATAAAGAAAAGGATAGAATTAAGGCCAGACCCGAGCATATGCATGGAACAGGAAAAAGCAGAAAAGGCAATAAAGAAGATAATCCCTGAAGAGGCAAAATTAGGCAACATAATATTCGACCCGCAGAGGTCCATAGTCATAATAGAGGCAGAAAAACCTGGGTTAGTAATAGGAAAGGATGGAGAATTACTTCAGGAAATACGGAAAAAAACACTTTGGGTACCGATAATAAGAAGAACCCCATCAATAAGGAGCCAATTGATAGAGAATATCAGGGAAGTACTTTATCAAAATAATGATTATAGAAGGAAATTCTTGCACAAGACTGGAGAAAGGATATACAATGGGTGGTTAAGAAGACAGAAGAAAGAGGAATGGATAAGAGTAACATATTTAGGCAGTGCCAGAGAGGTAGGGCGATCATGCATACTTCTCCAGACTCCTGAATCGAGAATATTGTTAGACTGCGGGATAAACGCCGGAGCAGACACTCCTGAGACGATGTATCCATACTTAGAGGCTCCAGAGTTCAATATAAGCCAGCTTGATGCAGTCATAGTAAGCCATGCGCATCTAGACCATTCAGCATTGATACCTTATTTATTCAAATTTGGTTATCGAGGACCTGTATATTGCACTCCGCCTACAAGAGATATGATGGCGCTTCTACAGCTAGACTTTGTGAAAATCCAGCGAGATGATGGGAAGGAACCGATATATAATTCTGATGATGTAAGAGAGATGGTCAAGCATACGATAACATTGGAATATGATGAAGTCGCAGATATCACTCCCGATGTTAGGATAACGATGTATAATGCCGGCCACATACTAGGAAGCGCGATGGTGCATTTGCACATAGGCAATGGATTACACAATTTGTTATATAGTGCTGATACAAAATATTCTAAGACTTCCTTATTGAGTCCTGCGGTCACACAATTCCCGCGATTAGAGACGTTAATGATAGAATCAACTTATGGCGGAAAAGACAATGTCATGCCGCCTCCATTCGAGGCAGACGAGATGTTAGGGCAAATAATAGGCGATACAATAAAAAGAAGAGGAAAAGTGTTAGTGCCCGTATTAGGTTCTGGAAGGGCTCAAGAGGTAATAGTGCTTCTAGAAAGGCTAATAAGAGAAAAGAAAATGCCCGAGATACCGATATACGTTGATGGTATGGTTTGGGATGTAACAGCAATACATACAGCATACCCTGAATATTTCAACAGCGATGTAAGACAGCAGATATTCACGAAAGACAATAATCCGTTCCTTATGCCAAACCTTAAAAGGGTCGGCAGTGCAAAGGAGCGTCAACAGTTGCTTGAAGAGACAGAGTCATGCGTAATATTGGCTACATCCGGAATGCTTGTAGGAGGTCCATCAGTGCAGTATTTCAAGGCATTGGCGGACAATGAAAGGAACTCATTAGTGTTCACCTCATATCAGGCTGAAGGATCGCTCGGTTCAAGAGTACAGCGTGGAGAGAGAGAATTCGTCTTCAGGAATGGCTCAAAGAATGAGGTCGTGAGCGTCAAAATGGAAGTTGCAAAATTAGAGATAACAGGCCATAGTGACAGGAAAGAGCTCATGAATTTTGTCGCAAGATGCAATCCTAGGCCTAAAAAGGTCTTGATAAACCATGGAGAGAACTCTAGGGCATTGAATTTCGCATCAAGCATTCACAATCAGTACAAAATAGAGACAATAGCGCCGAGGAATCTCGATGCATTGAGGATAAAATAAAACGAATGCGAAAAAAGAATATAAAATAAATTTATTATATCATCTCCAATTAATTTATTCTATTATTTCTACTTATAGAAATCTACGCTCACACTATATATCTTGTTTGAGGTATCTATCTCTTCTCCGCCATAAGAGAATATTCCTAATCCATCATAAGTCACTTTTTCTCCATTAGGGATTTTTACGGATACTCCTTCAATGCTAAATACAGTGGTGTCTACGTCTATATACTCTAGATACACCTGTCTTCCATATATCAAATATTCTTCTCCGGAAACCATATCGAGGCTTGTAGAGTCTGAAGCATATGCTCTTCCAATATTATCCTTTCCTGCACCATTAATCATGAGCAGAACCCCGACAAGGGCCACTGTGCCTAATATTGTAAGTAAGATAAAACTTTCATTATTTTTCATTTAGAGCACCTCACATCATAATCCGAACCTTATATTTATATATTTTTTCGTATTTTCATATCTGATCATTTTTTGTCCTTTTTTTGGCGTAACACTAGCGCAATATTTAAATACCAGTTTCTTTAAAGTTTTACTATGGCGTTAAAAGATGCATTCAGTGTTCTTGAGAGCGATCCAGTGATGATAAGATATACTGGTGTGTTCGACTTCGAAGGATTGTATAGGATGATGCATGCATGGCTCGTAAATAAGAGATTTGAGTTCCATGAGAACAGGTATAAGGACAAGGTATTCACCCCATTCGGGAATGAATTGGAGATAGAATGGTATGCGGAGAAAAGAGTCACCGAATACATCAAGGAATATATAGAGGTGAAGTTCCATCTATGGGATTTTGCAGAGGTGGAAGTGATAAAGGAAGGAAAGAAGATAAAAATGACAAAGTCTAGGATGGAGATAAAGCTTGATGCGAAATTAGAAATGGATTATACTAAAAAATTTTCAGGAAAAGGCGCTTTTGCAAAAAAACTAGGCGAATTTTACCAGAACAAGGTCATCTATTGGGAGTGGAGGATAAAATATGCTGACGCATTAACATACAATATGTATGATTTACATCACAAAATTAAAAAATACCTGGAGCTTTATTCAGGTACAAACGCTTATTAAATAGTCATACTAAGGTCAAATATGGGTTGAAATGGCAGAGATAAAAACTTTAATCGATGGAAAGAGTCTCTCTTATGAAGGCGTGTTTAATCTTAAAGAGCTATATAGGCTTATTGACAAATGGTTCAAGGATCACGGGTATGACAAACAGGAGATAAAGAACTGGGAAGATGTCTCACAGAACGAGAAACAGATAATACTTGAGATAATACCTTACAAGAAAGTTTCAGATTATGCAAGGCTCGACATAAGGATATTCATGATATTCTCCAAACTTACGGAAGTTGATCTTGAAAAGGACAATATGAAGTTCAAGATGAACAAGGGCAGAGCGGAGTTCTACTTTGATGCGTATGTAGTTACCGATTACGAGAACAAGTGGGAGACAAGGGCGACGTTCTATTTCATAAAGAATGTATTTGATAAATGGGTATATAGGATATACACCAGCAGTTACGATGGTGAAGTAATCAGAGACTGCACTGAAGTCGAGAATGAGATACGAAGCTATCTTAACATGAACAGGTTCTAGATTAATTTTTAGGTATTTTTCCCGTAGTAATATAATATTCTTTCAATTCGTTTGTTCCATTATTGGCGAGAGTTTTCCAATAGAGTCCACAACTGCATATGCCTGGTTTCATATCGAAGAAAGAACTATACTCATTTATTCTATAATCCGCAAAAACCACATGATGATTATTAGAATCGCATCCATTAGCGGGTTTTATAGCGTCTAATTGTTCTATTAATGTTGCATTAAGATGCCTATCCGGCTTAGGCTTCTCCATACCTAAAGCTATGATATCATTAATCATACTGTTTAATTACATGCTCTGTTTTTATTTTTTACGGAAAGCTTTAAAAATCACTGTTTTTTCTTCTATTTTATGCCGGCGTGGCACAATCTGGTACTGCGCAAGCCTGGAAATTGATGTATTTATACATAAATAAACCATTAAGCTTGTTCCGCAAGGTTTCCCGGTTCAAATCCGGGCGTCGGCGTATTTAATTTTCTTCTAGAATTCTAATATTAACCCTAAATGATCTGACATCTTTATTTTTGTCGTCGATAATTCATATTTCTTTATGTCATCGCTTATGAATATGTTGTCGAGAGACTTTTTAGGGTTCCAGGAAGGATATGTTTTCAGGAATGAGATTCTTTTCACTGAATCAATGCTCTTCAATTCATCCTCTTTGATTATATTGAAGTCGCCCATAAGTATCCTTGCGCCTCGGATTTTTCCGACGATAGAATTTATTTCCTTCAACTGTTCTTGTCTTTGCTTATAGTTCAGCGTCAAGTGCGTCACAAACAAGTTTATCTTTTTGTTTTTCACTTTTATCGTCGATTGACAGAGGAATCTGGGTTCCCCAGTTCCTGGAAGCCGATATTTTTTTGTTTCTAATATTTCATATTTTGACACTATGGCATTCCCTTGATTTGTCATCTTCCCAAAATTTGTCGTCAAAAAAAACCATTTGTTCTTTAATCCGGAAATTTTTGATATCAAATCTATCTCGTCAATATATTTCGTCCTGAAAGATCCCGCATCTGCCTCAGTGAATAATCCTGCATCTATATTATCCTCTTTCATATAGTATGCAAGCCGTTCTATAGGATTCTGTGAATGTGGCATGAAATATTTCCATGAGCCGAAGATTAGATGTAAATATCCCTCAGAAAGATTTGCTCCACATTGTAGATTTTGCAATAATATTTTCATCTGTAATCCGTTCAATGTTTTTTCAATCTGAATTCTGCTATTATAGGAAGATGATCGGATATCTTCAATTGATCAATCACATGATAATTTAATACTTCAAAATCATCGCTGTAGAATATGTAATCAATGGTTCTTCTGGGTTTCCAACTCGGGAATGTCTTGGATGTTTCCAACCTTTTTAATCCGGTCTTTTCTATCTCTATCAATTCTGCCTCGTTGCTTGTGTTAAGATCTCCGGTGAATATCATAGGGCCTTTTATTCTCTTTAGTATGTCGGCTATCTGCATCAATTCATATTTTCTTGATCTTTTTCCTAATGCCAGTTGTGTCGTGAGGACATGCATTATCTCTCCATTAAGTCTTATTGTAGTGTGGCTTAGGCACCTGTTCTCTCCTCTAGTGATTAGTTTATAATTGTGCGTCTCCAGTATGTCATATCTTGTGAGTATGCCGTTCCCTTGATTCGATAAATTAAGGAGGTGTCTCACTGGAAAGAAATGCCATTTCTTCAACACAGTCATGTTCGCAAGTTTTCGCATGTAATTGATATGCATCGTCCTGAAACTACCACCATCAATCTCTACAAACGTGCAAATGTCTGCATCCCAATGATTGATGACTTTAGATATGGCCTGCAGGGCGAATATGTTATGTGGTATAATATACTTCCATAATGAAGTTATATACTGCCAATATCCCCTGTTTATCGATGCGCCATACTCGATATTAAGGTTAAGAATCCTTATAGTCTCCCTCTTCTCTACCATTCTTTAAACACGAGAAATACTATTAATAAAGGTTACGGTTGATGTTAAGAAAATAAATTTGTTTATTGTTAAAATTATTATGCAATATATTAAAAATATAAGAAATCCTTACTCGTCAATCATCTCAATTTCAATATTGAGTCCTTCTGGGATTGGGACTTTCATTACAAGCCTTAATGCTCTCTCATCTATGCCTAAGTCTATAAGTCTCTTGTGAACTCTCATCTCGAATCTATCCCATGATGCTGAACCGTTGCCTGCAGGTCCTTTTCTTGTAGTTACCTTCAATTTCTTTGTCGGTAACGGAATAGGTCCTTTCATCACTACGCCAGTCTTTTCTGCAACATCCTTGATGTATGCACAAGTCTGGTTTATCTTGTTGATGTCTGTACTCGCTAGTTTTATTCTTGCTTTCTGCATTTTTTTACACCAATGATGAATGGTTAGTTCACCATATTTGAATATAATATAAATTTAATATAAATAAAAAAAATAATTTACATCTGTTTCTTGACTACGTCAATGCACATTCCTGCTGCTACAGTTGCACCAGAGTCCCTGATTGCGAACCTTGACAACTGAGGGATTGTCTTCTGTGTCTCAATTACCAATGGATGTGTTGGCTTGAACTTTATTATTGCTGCGTCTCCATTCTTTATGAAGTCTGGATTCTCCTGCAATACCTCTCCAGTCATTGGATTCAACTTCTTGACAATCTCTGTAACTTGACATGCAACCTGTGCAGTGTGTATGTGGAATACTGGCGTGTATCCTACTGTGATTACAGATGGATGGTTCAATACAACAACTTGTGCCGTGAATTCTGTTGCGACTGTCGGAACATTGTCTGGGTGGCCCATGACATCTCCTCTTGCAACATCCTTCTTACCGAATCCTCTTACTGATAATCCTACATTATCTCCTGGAGTCGCTTCCTTCATCTGCTCGTGATGCATCTCTATGCTCTTAACTTCTCCTGGAACTCCTTTACCCTCTCTGCCTGGTACTGCAATCACTTTATCGTTTATCTTCATGACTCCAGTCTCTATCCTTCCTACCGGCACTACTCCGATACCTGTGATGTTATAAACATCCTGTATTGGCATCCTCAATGGAAGCTCTGTTGGTTTCTGTGGAACCTTCAAATTGTTTATTGCTTCAAGCAATGTTGGTCCTGAATACCAGCTCATCTTGTCTGATTTCTTGACTACATTGTCTCCTTGCAATGATGCGATTGCGACGAACTGTACATCCTCGACTTTCCATCCTGAAGACTTCAATAATGCAGTTATTACCTTCTTGACTCCTTCGAATCTCTCCTGTGCATAACCCTGCATGTCCATCTTATTTACTGCAACGATCAATTGCTGTACTCCAAGAATCTTAGTCAATCTGCAATGCTCTACAGTCTGTGGAGGCAATTCTGTTATGCCTTCTGTTCCCTTGATCTCGTTCGCTCCGCAAACAAGTACTGCTGCATCAGCTTGTGATGCTCCAGTGATCATGTTCTTTACGAAGTCCTTGTGACCGGGTGCATCGATTATTGTGAAATAATACTTGTCAGTCTCAAATCTCTTGTGTGCAAGATCGATTGTTACTCCTCTCTCCTGCTCTTCCTTAAGATTGTCCATGACGAATGCGAACTCGAATCCGCCTTTTCCTAATTCTTGAGCCTTATCCTTAAGCTTTCTCATTGCCTGCTCGTCTACATTTCCTGAATCGAAAAGTAGCCTACCTACTGTTGTTGAC
>CAZJFT010000044.1:6221-8089 GCA_964545585.1 uncultured Methanosarcinales archaeon | reverse complement strand
TTATTCCCTCAAAAGAAGATTCTGCAAACCCATGCCTCTTCAAGTCATACGCAAGCTCATACATCCTGCGCATCTTCTCATAATCGTTCATCAAGCACCTCAAAACAACTATAATAAAGTAATAACTCGGCAAGCTTATTTATAAAATTTACTAATTTTACGCACAAAACTCCTGAAACATCAAGAATCCATTGGCAGAAGTCTTATAAACACTATCTCGCTCCGTGAGCCTATTCTCATCGGTGGCCCCCATGTTCCTGCACCGCTTGACACATATAATACTGTGCCATTCTCATAGAACATCCCATTAGTGTATTTGTTCTCAAGCCAAGCAAGTATAGAAAATGGAAATATTTGGCCTGCATGCGTATGTCCTGAAAGCATCAAGTCAACCTTCCCGCTCACATCCCTATAACCTACTGGCCTATGATATAATAATACTTTATACTTATCATCATTCAATCTCATGTTCTCGATTGTCTTGAATGCTTGTTTCCTATCATCCGCATCATCCACTCCTATTATCTGCAATTCATCATCAATGACCGATTCATTACGCAACACCCTGAATCCGAGGCCATCAATCAAGTGCATGCTATAATCTATCCCTGCATATGTCTCATGGTTCCCTGTGACGAAATACTTCTTTCCAGCAAGCTCTTTCAATACATTGAAGTCTGCCTTATTATACTTATACCTACCATCAAGCAAGTCTCCAGTGAGGAATACGTAATCAGGATTGAGCTTATTCGTCATATACACTATGTTCTTCATGAAATTCTTTCCATTAACTGGTCCGATATGCATGTCTGATATCTGGACAATCCTTTTCTCAGAATCGACCTTATCTGTATATATTTCTATATTATCCACAGCTATGATTCTTGTATTCACGAATCCGAATATGCTGAACAATAATCCTATAATTATGAGTGCAACTCCGCTTTGGAATCCTGGAAGTGCGATGAACAAGCTCACAAGCTTGAACAATAATATCAGTATGAATATTATGAACACGAACCCGAGCCAGAACGCTGTAATGAAATAGATTATCTTACTGAACGTGTTCCCGAAGCTTGATTCAAGCATTGATGCAGCAACATAAGATATGGTAAGCACCAATAACAATGCATAGAACCAAATATCTTTTTGTATGCCAAAAAGTTTAGCCATATTATTGAGAACAAAATAATTCATCCCCGCATATATTGCAAGGAATACGCCTATGAATATCACCAATTGTATCTTCTCATTCATCAAAATCACTCATATCCATAATCACTCATGCACATCATTCATGTCTTATCTTGAAATATATCCTTCTCCTTTCCTTTCCCTTATTCTCTAATCCTGTTATCTCTATCAATCCTATCTCTGAAGTATTCCTTAAATGCGTGCCACCGCATGCTTGATGATCAAAATCTCCAACATCAACTATCCTTATCTCCTTGATGCTTTCAGGGAGCTGCTTCCTTAACTTGACTAGGCTTGGGATCTTGAATGCTTCTTCACGCTCAAGTATCCTGAAACTTACAGTGAGGTTCTTCTTTATCACATCATTTGTCTTTGATTCAAAACTTTTCATCAATTCCCTATCAAAATTCTCTAAAGAGAAATCAACCCTTGCCTTATCCACATAAAGCTGATTCCCTGTTATGTCTGCACCAGTCTCTTCATTGATTATCGTGCTTAAGATATGCGAGGCAGTATGATATCTCATAAGTATATATCTGTGCTCCCAATCTATGAGTCCGCGGACAACATCCCCCACAGATAGTCCTTGCTTATTCACCTTATGCAATATCTTCCCTTCCTTCTTGATAACATCTTCAACGACATATTCCATGTTCTCCTTGACAAGGAATCCG
>CAZJFT010000044.1:0-6211 GCA_964545585.1 uncultured Methanosarcinales archaeon | reverse complement strand
ATCGCATGGCTGTCCACCTGATGTAGGATAGAAGTATGTCTCTTCAAGCTCAATCCATACTCCTGAATCTCCTTCATTGAGTACATTTATGATTTTCGATTCGAAATCCTTCTTGTAACAATCCATCAAGTATGCTGCTTGCATTTTATCACCCATAAAATTCATCAATCATCACTTAAACACGAACCCTGTCCTCATTGACCACATCAATAAGTCAAGCTCATCTACATCTATTTTTATTTGTTTCGCAAAATCCTTCACTTTCTGCTCCATCAACAAATATTCCTTGACATTCTTTGGAGGCTCATTCTTCTTGAACACCCCTGCTTCATGCATTATAGTTATCACATGCCTATCGATTATGCATATATCCCTATAACCGATATTCCTCAAGAAATGGCTTGCTTCCTTATATCCTAATCCTTTAATATTCTTTACAAGCCACTCCCTCGCATGAACAGTGCCTACAGGAAGATTGCTTATGTTGTGCACATGATCCCTTGCATGCACTATATATCGTGCCTTGTTCTTATGGAATCGTGTCTTGCTCCGCAATTCATTCTCAAGCTTTTCCTGTGGTGCTTTCATCAATAAATCTGCATTATCATTATGTATGACTTCTGCAACCTTCTTTGCTTGGCTTTGAGGAGTGCATATGCAGAAGCATAATTCAATGAACTTCTCTTCTGGCGAAAGAGTCTTGCTCTTTGAGAATTCCTTAAGCCTCTTCTTTATGCTTGAAGACTTCTTCTTGTGCTCAGATTTTATCTTATCATGGACAGAATTCATATCAACCCACCAATAATCATTAAATCATCAACCCTTTACGTAAACAAGGATGTTCCCCCTGCCTTTCTTTATCTTCTTTATCTTGCCCTCTGATTCAAGCTGTGCAACAACCAAGCTTATCTTTGCCTCAGAATATGGCAGCATCTTTCTCAGCTCTTTCTGTGTTATCCTTGAATGTTCCCTGATGAGTGCAATAGTCCTTATTTCTATATCAGTTATGTTGCTTATTTGTTCAGCATCATCAATTGTCCCTTTAGCCTTATCAACATCTGGGTTCTTGCTATTATTTTTCGATACGAACAAGAAAACTGCTGCTATGGCAAGCAACACGATTATTGCTATACCAATTATTGATGGGGTAACCCATGAATATGCATCCTTATTATTATCTGTTGAACCGTTCAATCCTGAAGTCACATCTGTAACATCTGGTTCATCAATGAATCCTATAGGGTCCTCAATGTCCAATCCTATGATCATATCAATAGTATAATTGCCATCCTCAACTATCTCAATGAGCTCGACTGCCCTGCCTTCGCTTGTGTTTGCCTTAAGGATATAGCTTCCAGGGTTTACATTGAATTGATAATCCCCACCTACTGCTACAAAGAACTGTTTTGGCACAGTGTTTATCTCAACGAGTGCATCTATAGGCTCTAATGATGGATCATATACTGTTCCATGTATTGTTGCAGCATAAACTGGGAAAGATAATATAGCGATGAATGCTATGAGCAATAAGATTCTTTTCATGACCACACCCATAATGCAATGACATTATTAGTATTTAAATAGTTTGTTCAAGATTAATCGATTAAGCCTAAAGACGCAAAATAAAGGAGAAAACAGACTCTTTTCCAATATTTAAAGCATAATAAAGGTTCATAAAGCTTTAAATCCAATATTGTTCCTTTAATTTAAGGTTCATGAAAGTATGTTTATAAGCATCATATGCTTTACTATAATATTAAAATCATGCGTAAGCAACGCAGGAGGCATTAAAATGAAATGGACAATATATATGTTTTTAGCGCTGTCATTGATCATGGTCGGCAGTGTAATGGCCGCGGATTCTATAAGCGAGATACTTGGTGAAAGCACGAAAGATTATGAAAATGAGAGTATGGATGTACGTTATGATGTGCTTGTATGCAACATCGATTATGTTGTAGGACAGATTGATTCTATTGAAGATTATGCTAATGATCTTGATGCGAACATCATTGAGGACTTGATAGATAACAAAGAGGAACTTGATGATGATAAGGATATATTAAATACGTTATATGATGATGACAATTCCAGCAACAACAATCTTACAGCATTCAATGAATTCATCAATGGGACACTTAAGCCAGACTATGATAATGCTATAGACTTATTGAACGAGTTTGACAATGATTATGAGGATTATATCGATTCAAATGATAGGGATGAGTTCCATGATGAACTGTTAGAATTACAGGATGACCATGCGGATTGTATAATTGAAGCATTAGAGAACGATAATTCAACAGATGATGATAACGAGACATCAGATGATGACGATGAAACGTCAGATGACGATGATGAATTAGACTATTATGGCAAGTCATTGGATCTGAGATATGAGAACCTTTTATGCAAGATTGACTTCACTGTAGGACAGATTGATGTAATAAATAATTACACGAATGATCCGGATGCTGACATAATCGAGGAATTGCTTGATGACAAGGAAGAATTGCTTGATGACAAGGATGACCTAAAAGATGTCTATGATGACAAGAATGTCACGGAATTCAACGATTTCGTCAAGGAAGTGTTGCATCCTGACTTCAACAAGACAATGTATGACTTGAAAGAGTTCAAAGATGACTATAAGGAATATGTTGATGAGGAAGACAGGGAAGATTTCAGGAACGAATTGAGCGCATTGAAAGATGAATATAATGAATGCACAAGCACAAGATATAGGGATATGTCTAAATTGATGGACAAATACTATAAGCATAAGGCAAAGATGTGGGATCAGATAATCAAGAGCATGCAGCAAAGGGAGCTGACTACTGAAGAGATGGAAGAGGTCAGAGAGAAATTGTTGGAAAGGCTTGATGACTTGGAGGATGCGATAAATTCAGGCGACCAAGCAAGGATAGCAGAACAATTGAGATTGATGAGCCAGGAACATCTTCAATTATGGGCTAAGTTCCATTCAGGAAGATTAAATAGTTACTTGAACAGGATTGAGCCTGCAGCAAACCAGTATGGAAGAAGTGAGCAGATGAACAAGATAAGGGCACAATTGCATAAGTTCGACAATTTAAGCGAAGAAGATAAAGAGGATGCAAAGAAAGTCTGGTCAGAATTAAGGGATAGCGCGGATGACATGAGAGAGATGGGCAAAGGCATGTTGAAGCAGAAGATGGAAGATAAAGGCAAGGGCAGGAACAGGTAGATACAATGAAGACAGGAACAATATTGCTATTGTTGTTGTTGACCACATTGGTTGCTGCTTGTGCAAAGACCACTTCAGATGCTCAGGAACAGGCTCAAGCAAACGTAGAGCCTATTGAAACGACATCCGCAGATAATGCCACGAGCATAATCGAGGATGAGACTCTTGAGACAGAATTGGACCCATTGGAAGACATAGGGACGCTTGATGAGTTGCCTGTTGATGACAGCATCCCAGAATAAGCATAAGTATAATACAATTTTTTTTATTTTCCTTTAATTTTATGTTCTTTTCATTAATTTTTTATACTACACATTTTTCTTCAATCCATGGTTGATAAGTTAAAGGATTTTTTTGTAAAGGGGATGGAGAAGCTTTTTGACCTTGACAAGCATTACTTCAATGAGATATTAATAGAATCAACAGTCGTTGATGACATTATTGATTTCGCGCGCGCAAATCATCCTAGGGAGTTTGTAGCATTCCTTCATGGAGCAATAAAGAAGGACAAGCTCATAATAGACAGTCTAGTGTATAATGAGTTCAATTCTGATGAGGGAAGCGCAACGCCTATATTCCATTTCCCTGACAAGAGCTTTTATGGAAGCGTGCATAGCCATCCTTCTGGCAGCAATAGGCCTTCAAGGGCTGATAGGCATTTCTTCAGGAAGACAGGGATAGTGAATGCAATAATCAGTTATCCATATACTGATAAGACAATAAGGTTTTATGATCATGATGGGGTTGAGTTAAATGTCAAAGTCAGATAAGCCAAGGATTCTTGCACCTGCAGGAGACTTCATCGCATTACGTGCAGCGATAGATGCTGGTGCTGATGAAATATATTTTGGAATAAAAGGGCTTAATATGCGTGCTGGAGCAAAGAATTTTGAGGAGAAAGACTTGAAAAAGATTGCAGGATTATGTCATGAGAGCAATGTCAAGGCATTGCTTGCATTGAACACAATAATCTATGAAGATGAACAGACAAAAGCTGAATCATTGATAAAAAAAACTAAGCAGGCAGACATTGATGCAATAATCTGTTGGGATTTCTCAATAATTGAATTGTGCAAGAAACATAAGATGAAAGTACATGTTAGCACGCAAGCATCATTATCGAATTATCCTGCCATAAAGTCTTTGAAGAATAATTATCCTAATGTTGAAAGGGTTGTCCTTGCAAGGGAATGCACATTAGAGCATATCAAGAAGATAAATTCACAGATAAAGAAAGATAAGCTAGACATTGAGATTGAAGTATTCATACATGGCGCGATGTGCGTCTCTGAATCAGGGAGATGCTTCATGTCACAAGAATTGTTCGGAAAATCAGCAAATCGTGGTGAATGTTTGCAGCCTTGCAGGAGAAAATATGAAGTGTACTTGAAGGATCCTGAAGAGGGACATGGATTGTTGCTTGGAAGCGATTACGTAATGAGTCCTAAGGATTTATGTGCATTGCCTATAATCGATAAGATAATCGATTCTGGTGTTTACGCATTGAAGATTGAGGGCAGGAATAGGAATCCAGAATATGTGCATACAGTTGTAAGTGTTTATAGGAAGATAATTGATGAATATGCGAAAGGCAATGACATCAAGAACCTTAAGAAAGAGCTTATCAAAGAGCTTGAGAAAGTCTATAATCGCGGGTTCTCAACAGGATTCTATCTTGGAAAACCGATGGATGAATGGACTAAAGAGTATGGCAGTTCATCAGTGCAGACAAAATCTTATGTCGGGAAGATAATGAATTATTATCCTAAAGTTAGCGTTGCGGAATTATTGATTGAATCAAGTCCTTTGCTTGATGGTGATGAGATAATGATACAAGGAGTCACAACAGGATTGATCAAGCAGAAAGCAGAGAACATCATGCTTGAAGACAAGAAAGTCCTGAAAGCAGAAAAACAGCAAGTGATAACATTGAAAGTAGATAAAAAAGTACGGAAGAATGATCAAGTTTATAGGATTGTGAAGAGGAATTAAAGAAAAAAAATTTATTGTTTTCTTCTCTCAACTTCGAATTGATAGCCTTTCAATACTAGGAATGTTCCTTCTTTGAGTATCATCAATTCTTCTAAATCGTTTATTATCAAGTCGTTCCCTTCTAGATAGTATGAGATGTTCAATCCTTTCAATCGTATCTTCTCTACATTCGTGAATTCATAAGTCATGAATGGGAATAGTCCTTTCATGTGTGGATTGTTCTCATTGTATAATCCTATGACTGCTGTCTTGAACTCATCATCCTTCTCCTGCGGCTTCCTGCTGACTATTGCACATGTCGCATCTATCTTTATCTTGCTGTCCTTAGGATTCCTTATTATTTTCATCTTGTCCTTGTTCAATATCTTGTTTATTATCTGTTTCATGGTATAAGCATATTTTACAGTTTTATATAGTTTATGATTGGGTTAGTGCACACGATATTATGCTGCCTTACTATATTCATAATCTTTCATATGTTCTGCAGAGGCGATTACTCTTTCCATGTCCTCTTTATGCTGCCCATCATACCTTATTGTAAAAAGCTTCGCTTTCGTCAAGTATAATCCGCTATTTTCCGGGTCATCCTTTGCTAATCCCGTATAGAACTGTATCAATGACAGGTCATTATTGAACTCTATCTTCTTTTCATCATTACCGCTTCTTTCTGAGCGTGTCTGCCCATATATGTGATGCAGTTCATGAGCGATTATCCCTTCTATGACCTTCTCATAGCTTAATCCGGTGACTGATGATACAGTCATCGCGTACTGGTTTATGTAATCCTGATTTATTATCAGGTTCTTTCTCAATGCATCAGGTATCGTCGCTGCAACCAATCCTTCGCCCTTATTGATTATTATTATGTCATCTATGCTTCCTGTGCCTGGAGTTCCGTTGCCGTTCTTTCTCATGTATTCGATGAATTTCTGTCCTTCATATGAGCCTATAAAATTCTGGTATATGGAATCTATCTTCTTGCCTAGATCGAAT
>CAZJFT010000043.1:0-8362 GCA_964545585.1 uncultured Methanosarcinales archaeon | reverse complement strand
AGTCTGCAGATGCAGAAGTGACAATAGTCCCTGAAGACATAATCCCTAAAGATTTCATCGGCTTGGACATAGGACCTGATTCCATAAATTTGTTCAAGATATATCTAGACAAGGCAAAGACAATATTCTGGAATGGCCCACTAGGTTACTTTGAGATTGAGAAATTCGGAGAATCGACAAGACAGATTGCAGAGTATTTGGCAGACTCTGGAAAATTAGTCATTATCGGAGGCGGAGATACAGAAGATGCTATACTACCTTTCAAATCAAAATACACACACGTATCAACAGGCGGAGGAGCAAGCCTTGAATATATTTCTGGAAAAGAGTTGCCAGCAATCAAAGCATTGAAAGAGAACGAAATAGAGTTCCATGATGTGATATGAGTCATCTCTTTTTCGCTTCCTTCCTTAAATAGAATCCTTTATCCAATAAGTTCTTTACGATGACTTGTTCACCTTGCTGTTGGAATATTCCGAAACCTAGATTCTCGTCTTGCTCATTCTGTACGAATACGTATCCTGAATCGATGTTATTTGGGTTGCGTGATATTGAATCCTTCAATATATTCCTTCCGTATAGGAATAATCCCTCGACTTTGCTTGCGATATATATCTTCCTATTTCCTGATTTGTCCATCTTCGCAAGCATATCAATAAGTGCAGGACTTGGATCGAAATGTTTCCCAGAATCCTGTCCTATGAACACCCCTAATGAGAAAACGTCCCTTTTTATCTTTTCCCTCACATGTTTCAATGATTCATCTGCAAAATAATAATTCTTCCCTATCTTCACTATCTTAGATTCATCAAGCTTCAACCCGAATATTGATGTGAATTGGTTTATGTCCATAATTATAGTTTATATTATATGGTTATAAATCTTTTGCAATAAAATTAATAAATTGTATTCATAATATAAAATTATATGAATGATGTCATTGTTAAGAAATCTAAAATACGCGGATTAGGCGTATTTGCCGGAAAAGGTTTCAAGAAAGGGGAAGTCGTCGTTAAATGGGATATTTCTGATAAGATTACAAAGAAAGAGTATGATTCTTCTAAGGATAAGAAATATTTGGTTAAAATAGGGAGAAATTACATAAGAATGAAGGCACCCGCTAAATACGTCAATCATTCATGCGCGCCAAATACTACGGTAAAGAATTTCTGCGATGTTGCAAAAAAAGACATAAAGAAAGGAGAAGAAATAACCGGGAGTTACTCTGAAACAGGACAAATAGATTTTAAATGTAACTGTAAAAAATGTAAGAATTAATCATTTCACTTTCTTGAAGTATTGTTCCAGCACTACCATCATCTCTTCTCTTGTCTTGCATTTGCTTATTGCCTTGGCCAATTCATCATTGCCTATCAACAATAGCCATCCTTCGAAATCATTCTTTGTCTTGTCGACGTATTCTCCGAATGTGATATCGGACATTATCTTTAATTCCTTTAACAATTCCTTCTCATCCCTGACCAATACGCCTGTCTTGAGCTTGAAGTACTTGTCTATTATCTCGTCCTTCTTCCTCTTGACTATCTGTTTCGCTATCGGCTTCTTGCTTATGTATTGTATCTTCGACATCTTCTGTATTATCAATGTCAAGACAAAGAATACGACCATGAACGCGCCCATTATCAGGAAGTCTGTCTGTATGACGCCCCATTCTGAGCTGAACAATGTCACTTTCTTCAATAGTTCTGAGGCTACTACGTATGGATTATAACGTGCGAGCTCTTGTACAGCGTCAGACATCGTCTCAAGTGGCAAGACAAGATTTGACAAGAACAATAGTACGCTGCCTACAGATATGGATGCCATAGTCACTGCCTCTTGACTGTTGAACAAGTATCCTATTATCATCCCTAAAAATGTGAACACAATTATAGATATCAACAGAGTCAATAATGTCAAAGAGATATTTGTCAATATTGTGGTATTAAGGAAATAATAAGCCAATACCAAGACAAAAATCAGCTGTAATATTATCACGAAGAAGCTTGTAAGGAAAACTGATGCGATGAATGTGAAGTCCTTGGTGGGAGTCGTGAAATTCCTGAAATATGCCTTTGAAGTCTTCTCGATTATTATTATGGTGCTAGAGAGCATTATGCTTATGAACACTATCATCAATATTACAAGATAAGGGAATATGAAATTCAGGTTGTTGGACTTTGCAGTGATAGGTTCGACTCTTGTTGTTATAGGATTAACTATGTTCTCTGCAGAAGTAACTCTCAATGCATTTATCTGGGCATTAACCTTTTCAGTCGCACCCTTTATTATGTCTAAATCAGTCTTTATCTTGTCTACACTTGTCTGTATGCTTCCTAGATCCTCTGCACTGCCTGTAGTCGCGTCCTTTGCATTTGCCAAGCGTTCATTCAATAGGGTCACTTCTTCGTCCAATGAATCTAGCGCATCACTGAGCGTCGACAGATGCCTTTTAGTCAGATTATAAGTCTTATTGACCTCGCTCTTATATGTTCCTAGATCGGTCTGAAATGAATTCACAAAATCAGAACAGTTCCCAGTACAGTCATTACCTACCGAATCAAGATCATCTATCAGGGTGTATCCTGCCTCGACCACATCCATGCCATTGTCCTTCAATGTATCTACATCCTTATTTATTGTAGTCAATGTACTTAACATGCTCGAAGAGTCTATGTCCGCTTCGGAAAGGTCGATGCTGCCTAACTTTGACTTTATATCATTGACGCCAGTATTCAGTGTAGTCAATCCGGACTTCATCGTCACTATTTTTGCTATGTTCTCATTATTCGTCTTCTGCGATAAAGCCAGCGCAGACAATAGATCATTGGTCAATGCCGTGCTCAGCTGGCTTGAAGTCAGATCTATCTTCTCATTGACAGTATCGAGGACCGCATACACGAAATTTGCCCTTGATTGGTCCACATAGAATATCACTTCATTGCTCTGGTTGTTCGATAGTTCAAAGTCTATTGGAAAAACGATGCATATATGGCTCTTCCCTTGCTCTATCATATCTGTGCATAGCTGCTCGGTCGCATATTCTGATACGGAAAAACCCTGATTCTCCGATAATGCTGCAATGAAAGATTGAGTGAGCGGAGTCTTTTCAGAAGCATAATACCCTACATTCAGTTTTGATGCTGAAGGGTTGTTGAATGCGAACCCTACTAGAAGCATTATTATGAGCGGACCGAATATCGTGACGAACATGCTTGTCTTGGACCGCAACAGCAATTTCAGGTTTTTAGTTGTTATTTTCAGTACTTTCATCATTCACCATCATTTACTTCTCGAATGTTTTTTCTTCACCTGTTCCTTCTCATCCTCTGCTTCCTCTTGCTTATCCTTATCCGATTCTGTAATCATTATGAATATCTCATCAAGTGTAGGTTTAGTTACTTTTAGATCGACTATCGTCTCCTTGTGCTGATCTAACTTCTTTATCAGCTCACCCAGCACTATCTCTGGCTTAGATGTATATATGACTAATTTTGTTCCTTTATCCTCAATCTTTGCAATCTCCCTTATTACCTCTTTATCCTTGAAGTCGGATATCTGATGATAATTCCCGGGGAATGTTTCTAGGTGTATCTCTTCATGCTTGCTGAACCTGTCCTTTATCTCATTAGGCGTACCGACTGCCAACATTTTCCCCTCTTTCAATATAGCTATCCTGCTGCATAATGTCTCAAGCTCTGAAAGATGGTGGCTTGATAATAGTATAGTGGTACCTCTCTTGTTAATCTTCCTCACAAGCCTCCATATATGGTTCCTCAACAACGGATCAAGGTCTGCTGTCGGCTCATCAAGTATCAATATCTTAGGATCATGCACTAATGCACATGCCATGTCAAGCCTTCTTTGCATCCCCCCCGAAAGGTTCTTTGATAGATTGTTCTCTGCACCTTGCAGGTCCATTAAGTTTATCAGTGTCGTAGTATTTGATTTCAAGGTGTCCTTATTCAAGCCGTATAATGTCCCAAAATATTCAAGATTCTCTTTTACAGTCAGGCTCGTGTAGAAACTTGGCACTTGGCTCGCCATACCAATTATTTTTTTCAAGTCATCAGGATACTTGAATACACTCCTGAAACTTTGTGAATCCTTATGCTCTAGCAGATGCTCATTCCTGAACTCTACATCTCCTGCCTCTGGCTTGAGGAATCCTATTATAATATTGAGTAGTGTTGTCTTTCCGCTTCCTGAAGCACCTATTATGCCGAATATCTCTCCAGCATTTATATCTACTTCTATATTATCCAGTATTATCTTCCTATCGAATACCTTAGAAACACCTTTTACTTTAATTACTGGAACCGGCATTGACTCAACCTCTTGTTTAGTGCTTGACCAAACTATTCCCAAATGCCGAGAAATGTATATATAAATATATCGATTTTAATTGTTATTGAGAAATGTGTGAATTAAAAAAAAATTATTCTTTCTTGCTCTTCAATTCAACAGTGCCGCCTGCTGATGTTATCTTCTCAACTGCTGATGCTGTTGCGTAATCACATTTTATAGAATATTTTCTTGTCGCCTCTCCTGATCCAAGAAGCTTATTCGCTTTCAAATCATGAAGATTTATTGAATATGCATCGCTCGTCTTCTTTATCTTCCCTGATGCAAGCAATGAATCGAAATGCTCCTCTATATAGAATATGTTCAATGCCTTGACATGCTTACCTGTCTTTGAATCGAAGCCGTGTCTTCCGAAATATTTCTCATCTTTCCAGATGCTTGGCTTCTTCTGGTCAGCCTTCTTTCCTGTCCCTGCATTGCCTACGCCTCCCTGGTGTCCTGATCCTCTATGTTTTTTCTTAGAACCATAACCATGAGTGTGATGGCCTCTGAACTTCACTGTTTTTTTTCTCCTGTTAAGCATTTTGAACCTCTGAACATAATCTGAACTATCATATCATCTTCTTTATGAGCGCATTTATCTCCTTGCCCCTGTATCCTAATGCGCCTTTGTTAGTGAATGCTGCCTTTATGCCTCTGCTTCCGAATCCGCCTCTTGGTGGCTGCAAGTGGAAATAATTCTGTACCTTCCCATCGACTTTCACAGCCCTCTTCTCTACAAGCAGAGCATAAGTCTCGTCATCCAATTCTCCATAAGTGACATAATCCTTGCATTTCTCCGCCATACCCTTTATCTCTGGCTTGTCATCATATACTGAGCAGACATGTTTCTTATGCAGTTTCAACATCCGCATAGTCGACTCTATCTTATTGTTCACGTCGTCTGTTCCCCTTATCCTGATGATTGCAAGCTTTGCCATTTTTATACTCCATTATATTTTATGATCATTCCTTCTTTGAAGCGCCATGAGTTATCGCAAGGTTCTCTACATGCCTATCCTGGACTTTTGTAGTGTTCAATTTAAGCAATGCCTTCTCCAATGCGACTATTACATTTATCTTGTTCCTTGATTGGCCACGGACTTTTGTCCAGACATCCTGTATTCCTGCAAGCCTCAATACTTTTGCCACTTCCTTCTCTGCCTTCAACCCTGTACCTTTCGGCGCAGGCCTCAATTCGACCGTGACAGAGCTGCATTTTCCCACTACTGCAAACGGTATTGAATGTGGTGTCTTGCATCCGCATTGCCATGAACCGCAGCCTCTGGAAACTCTAAGCAGGCTCAACTTTGCCTTTCTCAAAGCCTTCTCTCTGGCAGGAACTGTCTCTTTCGCCTTCCCGAATCCTAATCCCACATAACCATCCTTATTGCCTATGACTGCATAAGTCGCAAATTTCGGCTTGTTCCCTTCCTTTGTCTTCTTCTGAGTCTGCCGGAATACTCTTCTTGAGCCGCCGCCGAACTTACCTTTTGATTGACCTATCATCAGAAGGTCTGATTCTGTATTTGAAAGGAGCATGTCGACTATCTCCGGCTCGAGTATAGGTTTTCCAGACTGCAATAATGCATCCATGCTGTTTATCTCTCGTGATTTTACTTTTTTGCCTAATTCTGTCTTCGGTTGCCATCTCTCAACATCCTGATTTATCGTGACTGTCTCTATGACGTCTTCTGATATTGGTTCTATGACGACTTTTTCTTCTTTTTCTTGTGGTTTAGCCATTTTTTTGTACCGATTATAATTTCATTAAGCTTGATTTAGTGGTGTCGAACATTTTTGATACTGAATCATTGATATGCGAACCTTTTATCCTATCTTCCTTAGGCACAGCATCTTCCGAGCATTCAATATTAAGACCGCCATCTACTGCGCCTTTCACTGCCGCGAATAGCCTTGAACCCTTTGCAGGGGTCTGCAATCCTAAATCAACTATTGCTGTCTTCACGTTTTTCTTCAACGCTTTCCTTGCAGCAAGCACTCCTGTCAAGTATGCTGCCGGAAGGTTTCCTGTTGCATGGTCCCATCCATGCTTCTTGAGCTCTGCACTGCTTGCAGTCACGATGACTTTGTCTCCCTTATCATCATAATCCGCTATCTGGACTATCATGTTCTTGTTTGTCTTCCTGACGACCATTCTGTGAGTGCCGCTCACTAAGAGCTTCAATCTCTTCTTATAATTCGTCCTTCCTTCCCTTTTCCGCCTATATGGTATGAATTTCATTTTAAATCAATCATTCTGTCTTTCTTGCTCTCCTAGTCTTTTCTGCGGGCTTCTCAGATGCAGGCTTCTCAACATTCACCTGTAGCATCTCATCATGTTCTTCAAGGAACAGCTTTATGTGCCTTTTGCTCCTGAAATATCCGCCCTTTGATTTTAAGTAAAGTTCCCTATATGCTCCGCGCGTGATTATTTTCTTCACGATAAGCTCTTTAAGGAATGCCCTCTGCACCCTTAATTTCTTCATCCATTGATCCTTGAAATTGACTCGTGCATTCGTCTTGCCTTTTCTAGTTCCTTCGCCTTTCCTTCGGCCTTTGCTCTTCTGGACCTTTAATTTCCTGACTCTGACCTTGGATATTGATGTCATAGGTTTCTCTCTTATCGCCCCATCTCCCACCAATAGCCTGATGTCATGTTTAGTTATTGCCTGCTTTATATCATCAAGCCTATCATTGTCGAACCATACTCTCTTCGGTGAACAATTCAATACTTGTGATGCAAGTCTTTTTTGGACCCTTAACATTTTTTAATAACTGAAAGCAACGGTATCATCATTGCTTGTGTATCAGTACCTCATCTTTTTCTTTCTTCTCTTCAGCCTTCTTCTCCTCTTCTGTGGCCTCTTTATCCTTCTGTTTCTTCTCTGCCTTCTTCAATGATTCTTCTATGGTTTTCTTCTTCTTTTCTGTCTTCTCTTTCTTCTCTTCATCCTTCTGTTTCTTCATGGACTCTGCCTTGACCATCACTGACTCAGGCTTGAGATTGAGCACTAATATTTTTAATTCTTCGGCTTTCTTCAATATATCTATCCTCTTCTTTAGGCCGACTTTTCCTGAAACGATTATCCCTTGATCCTTTTTGACCTTATTCAATTCAGATACGTTGCTTATCAATACAGGCTCGACTCCTTTGCCATGGAATCCTCTTACAGCAACAGGACTTCTCCATCCCTGCTTCACTCGCCTATTGTATCCTTTGAATTGATGTCTCATCTTGCTCTGCAATCCTGTAGGCCTCTTCCATTTCCTTGAAAGCCTCTTCTTCTTATGGTAATCTTGCTGTATGAATTCTGGCTTCTTGGACTTTATCGTCTTCCTTGTTGCAAGCAATTTTTTTGTATCAGTCATTTTATCCTCAATATGATGTTTTTGATATGTTTAAAATCTTATTTCTGCTCTATCCCGTCCTTGACGGTTATGTATATCCCGTCCTGGAATATCCTCCTGTCGAATGCAGATCTCCTGCATATCTGCTCTATCGATGCAGCAGTCTGTGCAGCCAATTCCTTGTTCGGACTAGTGACTGTTATCTCAGGCTCTTTCACTTCAACAGTGACCCCTGGTTTTATTGTCAGAGTCCTTGGGACAGTCTCTCCCATGAAGTTCTTCACTTCAAGCACCGATCCTTTCAATGCGACTTTCATAGGGAAATGTCCTGAACATATCTTCAGCTTATATGTTGAGCCCTCTATACTGCCCTTGAACATGTTCTTCAAGTGCGCTTCAGTAGTGAATATCGCAGCCTTTTCTCTCTTTGTAGGTTTCAAAGACTTGAATACGATACTCTTCCCTTCAAGCTTCATATCTATCTTCTTGAACATGAATCTCCTATGCACTTCACCCTTTGGGCCTTTCACTGTGACCAGTCCGTCAACTATCTTGACATCGACCTTTTCAGGCACTGCGACTTTGTATTCCATTTGGTCTGGTTTCATTTTTAGTTTACCTGATTATTTCAATTGATCTCTAATAGCAATAGCATATGAGTCTTCCG
>CAZJFT010000042.1:0-8443 GCA_964545585.1 uncultured Methanosarcinales archaeon | reverse complement strand
ATTCTTAGGGACAGTCACAAGAAAGCCCACCATCATAATCAATATATATAGTATAAGCAATCCTAGAACGATATATCTTCCATTATTCTTATCCATAAGTCTTAGAGTGAATATATCGTTTATAAAAGTTGTTAAAGAATTAACTTTTTAAATGAGCCAAATTTCCTCCTCAATATAAGTCAAGCGATTTAGTCGCGTAGCGCTTGTCTATAAGGAGATTAATACTAAAAAAATGGCAGAAAACAATAGGAATGCAGCAAAGAATGCCGCAAGGGCAGCTGCAGAATTGAAGAAGCAGAAAAAGAAGAAATGGTGCCCGATAATCGCGCCAAACATATTCAACAATAAAGTTATAGGTGAATCGTTATTAGACGATGCATCGATGTTGATGAACAGGCATGTGACAGTGAATATGATGCAGCTTAACGGGGATATGAAGAGACAGAACGTAAGCATAATGTTCAAAGTCACAGATGTGAAAGAAGGGAAAGGATTGACAGATGCAGTGAAATATGAGATATCATCATCAAGCCTAAGAAGGCTAGCAAAGAGAGACAAGGATAAGCTGAGCGACAGCTTTGTAGTGAAGACTTCAGACGGCAAGCTAGTGAGGATAAAGCCATTGATGATAACGAACAACCTGACAAAAGGATCAGTAAGTGCAGCATTGATAAAAGACTGCAGGGCAGTATGCAAAGAATTGGTCAATAAGATAACGTTCGAGCAGCTCATAAGCGACCTTGTGATGAACAAGTTCCAGAAAGAAGTCAAGGAGCTATTGCACAAGACATATCCATTGAGGACATTCGAAGTTAGGATGCTAAGCATAGAGACAAGGAAGAAGAAGGAAAGCATCGAAGAGGAAGAGCTATTGAAGATGAAACAATTGAAGGAGCAGAAACAGAAAGAGAAACTTGAAGAGTCAGAGATCGAAGAGCCCTCAAAGAAACAGGAAGATGAATCAGAAGAGGAATCATTATTGGACGAGGACATAGAGGATTCGCAAGAAGAATCAGATGACCCGCAGGATGATTCCGAAGAGGAATAAATATTTTTTTATATTTTATTTTATATATTGTAATTTCTAAAAATGATAAACGAAGATTATGACCTGGAATTGGATAAAGCAGTCCAGGAGATAAAGAAGCGCAAGGCAAAGAAAGTCTTAATACAATTAGGCGAAGGCCTTAAGCCAAGAGCAGCAGAGATACAGGAGCATATCATAAAAGAAATGAAAGATGACGCTCCAGAGATATTCTTCTGGCTCAATTCATGCTATGGCAAGTGCGACATCCCAGAAATGCTTAATAGCAAAGACAACGACATAGACTTATTGATACAGTTCGGGCATTGAATAATTCTAGAATTTTTTTATCTTATCCTCTCTATAGTCTCTATGTCCTTGACACGTTTCTCTGCTTTGATTGATGTCCTGAAGATGTTCCAGAACACTTTCTGTATCCATTCGACCCATTCCTCATCGATTATGTCGTAGAATATATGCGCGAGCTTATCTTTGCTTCCTGATTTCCTCTCTTTGAAACGGGCCCATTTATTATCGACGATGAATGCCCTGAACGGCTGCTCTGCATGCCTTATCTCTATCATCTCTTTCTTCAGCTTATAGTTTATGTCAAGCATCTTCTGGATATTCTTCATCGATTCCAGATCCACTTTGCATATTATCTTTATGCTTATATTATTCTCTGCAAGCTCTTCAAACACGTCAATCAACTTCACACGTCCTTGAATAGCGTTCACCCAAGATAGATTACCTGAGAATATCAACACTTGATTCTCTGCACTGCGCAATGCATTCACGAGATCCTGTTTATTTGTTATAGTATCTTCCTTCTGCTCTTCCAAAAAAGCCGAGCGCTTATTCTCTGGAACATACTGATAAATATCGAATGGACTGAAATCTTCCTTATTCCGTGCTAATTCTATCCTCTTGAAAAGCCTCTCCTGGAATTCCGATGAATGTATCTTCTCTACATTGTTCCAGAACGCGATCTTCAAAGCACCTCTTGTCCCTCCACGGAATGTACGCAATGCGATTATCCCTTGCTCCTTGCTTATCTTCTCGACATATGAATCAGCAGTACGCCAATTCTTCCCTATATGCATAGCAATCTCCTGGATAGTCCTCGGCTTAATGTATACGAATTCAGAAATCTTCTTGACAGTTTTTGAATCAAGCATTGCAGGAAGAACAAGCATGAAATTTAAAAAACTTTCGAAAATACAACACTATATCATTAAAAAATACAATAATATATAATAAAAATACAACAGTAATATGTAAGTGGGTGAAAAACATGATAAAAGACTTTTGGACTGAGGAAGAGATTGAGATGAGCGCAGAAGAATACGCTGCATTGAAAGGCAGCATAATCATAGAACGATTGAAATAAAAAATGCCTCATACTAATTATTATATAGATGAAATTATAAAATCTAATTCTGATTTTGGTATGACAGACGCAGAGCGCTTCAAATTCAAAATACTCATAGACACGACGCCTTTATCTGAAAATAAATGTCGATTATGCGATAAAGCAAACGATCCGTTTGCAAACAAAGCATTGCAAAACTCAACGATGTGCTATCCGCATATAAAACTTTGCATGGCTTATGCAAAATATTTGATGTGATTTCTCGTCTATAAAACACAGGCATTTTTCCATCAAAAGGAAATTTTTATATAGTTCTTGCATTTTTCTTATAAAAAAATTCATTAAACAATTTTTTCAAAAAACAAATTTTCCGACGAGAAAATTATTAAAATGACTTATGAATTGATAATCACTGAAAAGCCGAATGCCGCAAAGATGATTGCGCAAGCATTAGCAGATGGCAAAGCGATAAAAGAATCAATAAACGGCGTTCCATATTACAAAGTGACTAGGGGGAAAAAAGATCTTGTCATAGGATGTGCAGTCGGTCATCTGTATACGGTGGCAGAGAAGGAAAAATCATTCAAGTATCCCGTATTTGAACTTGAGTGGAAGGCGAATGGGGAAGTGATGAAAAATGATTTCTCAAAAAAATATCTCACAGTATTGAAAAAACTTGCCAAAGACGCAAAAGAATACACTGTTGCAACAGACTATGATATCGAAGGAGAAGTAATAGGATTAAATATAGTGAAATATGTATGCAAACAAAAAGATGCGTCAAGGATGAAGTTCTCAACACTCACAAAATCAGATTTGATAGATGCGTACGAAAACAAATCCCAATCATTAGACTGGGGACAGGCATATGCTGGAGAGACAAGACACTTCTTAGACTGGATATATGGCATAAACCTATCAAGAGCATTGACAACCGCAATGAAGAATGCAGGAATGTTCAAGATATTGAGCTCAGGAAGAGTACAAGGCCCTGCATTGAAATTAGTCGTAGAGAAAGAGAAAGAGATCGCAGCATTCAAACCGGAGCCTTACTGGCAGATATCAGTGAAAGGGATGTTGAAAGAAACGGAATTGGAAGTGTGGCATGAGAAAGACAAATTCACAGATGAGCATGAAGCAAAAAACATCGTAAAAAAAATCACGGGAAAAGATGGAAAAGTAGCAAAGATACAGAACTCAGAATTCGTACAGAAACCACCAGTTCCATTCGATCTTACGACATTGCAGACTGAAGCTTACAGGTTCTTCGGGATAAAGCCAAAACAGACGCTAGATATAGCACAGGATCTATACAGCTCAGGATACATATCATACCCTAGAACGTCTTCTCAAAAGCTTCCCAACATAAATTTCAAGAAGCTGCTTGAGCAACTATCAAAATATGACAAGAATGCGAATGAATTATTGAAAAAACAATCATTAGTGCCATCAGAAGGAAAAAAGACTGATCCTGCGCATCCAGCAATCTATCCTACAGGGATTATACCTAAGCTCTCAGACAGGAATGCAAAGATATATGATCTGATAGTAAAGAGATTCCTCGCATGCTTCGGAGAAGATGCGAAGAGAGAGACAGTCACTATATATATAGACATAGAATCAGAGAAATTCCTGGCCAGAGGAACTAGGACGAAGCATCCTGGATGGCATACACTATATAATCCATATGTTCAGCTTGAGGACAAGGAGATGCCTAAATGCAAGAATAATGACCTCTTCAAGAACAACGAGACGACAAAACATGACAAGGAGACACAGCCACCGAAAAGATACACTCCAGCATCAATAATACGTGAATTAGAGAAGAGAAACCTAGGGACGAAAGCGACACGTGCGACAATCATAGACTCATTGTATGACAGGAATTATGTAAAGAACGAATCGATAGAAGCGACAGAGTTGGGCATGCAGACAGTCGAGACATTGACGAAATATGCCTCAGAAATACTCGACGAGAAGCTCACTAGACACTTCGAACTGGAGATGGAGAAAATCAGGGAGAAGAAATTAACAGAAGAGAAAGTGCTGAAAGAGGCAGAGAAAGCATTGATAAAAATACTTGAGAAATTCAAGAAGAACGAGAAAAGCATCGGGAAAGAATTGACAGAGACATACAGGCAGCATCTAGAGACAGAAAGCTTCATAGGAAAATGCCCTAAATGCAAAGATGGTAACTTGAAGATAATGTATTCCAAGAAGTCAAAGAGGAAATTCATCGCGTGCGATAACGAAGACTGCAAGACGATAATGAACATGCCCGGATACAATGTGAAATCTACAGAGAAGACATGCGAGCAATGCGGGTTCCCGATAGTCAAGGTGCTTGCGGGAAGGAACACTAGAGAATTATGCATCAATCCAGAATGTCCAAGCAAGAAGACACAAGACAAGACGATGCTCAAAGAGATAAAAGCAATAGAATCAGGGAAGACAGAAGTAGAATGCCCTAAATGTGGTGAGCCATTGATGGTCAGGAAGAGTGTCTATGGGCAATTCCTCGGGTGTTCAACATTCCCTAAATGCAGATACACAGAAAAGATACCGAAAGATGATGCAGAGAAAGCGCAGGTCGAGAAGAGGAGAGAATACTTCAGACAGAATAAGACAAGTGACAGATACGATCATAGGTGGCAGTCTAAGAAAAATAATGTTGACAAAACTGAAGACACAATTTTGGATAGTTCTAAGTCGCAAAAGAAAACAAACACTTCTAAAATTAAGAAAAATACGATTAGGAAGAATTAATCTCCGCCATCATCAAAGTCCATATCGTCAAAGTCTAATTCATCATCATCGAATCCTGCATCTACATCATCCTTACCTAAGTCAAACTCATCATCTTTCTTCTTCTTGTCCTCAATGACTATTATGTCATCAACATCATATTTTTCCTGTTTCTTAGCCATTTTAACAACCCCAATAACGGCATGGTATAGGTAATATTCTTTATAAATCTTTCCGTAATATTTAAATATGGAATGCGGTTCTTCAAGCAAAATGGGGTTATGGGGTAACTTGGCTAGCCTTCGAGGTTTGGGACCTTGCGATTCCGGTTCAAATCCGGATAGCCCCATGGAAGAGGGCTTTATGCTCTCTACTAATAGTTTGATTAAACTTTCTTAAAGTTTAGTGGTAATCCCGGATAGCCCCATGTTTTCTTCGATTTTTCCCAGGTTTTTGCTCGTCAGAGTAAAAAGCTGAACCACAAAGTATATAAATGTATTACGCTGGTTTGTAGGGTAAATGGTGAGGACGATGAAAAAAGCACTCTTATTTGTATCATTCTTGTTTGTATTGGTTATGGTTTCAGCAGTGTATGCGGAACCTTTCACTTACGAGTATGAGGAGATTGTTGACAGCATATATAATAATGAGTCAGCATATTATGACCTGACCATATACAATAACAATAATTATGAAGATAGATTCCAATTATATACCATAAGTGCGTTCTGGGACATAAGCCCTTCATTGATACAGTCGATGCCCGCATCTAAGAATGAACTTACATTGGAGATAACGCCTATGGACTCTAAATTATACGGTCCGCAATTGGTGCCAGTGACCATAAAATCATTAGTCGACGAGTTCTCAGTGATAGAGAATTTCTATGTATACATAAAACCTTCAAATTATACGCCGATGGAATATGTGCCTAATGTGGCTATGGAAGTGCGTATGGATGAAGAAACTGATCCTAGGAATCCTATAATCCTAGAAGTATACATGCGCAACAGGAATCCACTTGACCTGAAAGATTTGAGCATAGAGGTGGAATCAGAACTGTTCAGCAAGATGTATATCACTACACTAGGCCCATTAGAGGAGAAAACTAACCAGATATTATTTGTAGATATAGATCCATTGCAGAAACCTGGTACATACAATGTAGAAGTCAAATTAATATATAATAATGAGACAATCAGCCAGTCAAATAAACAATTATTGATAAAAGAATACAGTGACATAAGTGTGGAGCAGACAAAAACAAAAGGGTTATTCTCCACAAAAGAGAAGATAACATTGTATAATGATGGGAACAATGATGCTGTGAAGTTAATCAAAGTAGAGAAGAATTTCTTCGAGAAGATATTCACTACAACATCTGCCAAATATGTCCATCTTAAAGAGGATGGACATTCATATCTGACATGGTCTGTTCCCTTGAAGCCCAGAGAGACAGCGACAATCAATGTGACTACAAACTATACTTCTTTAGTCCTGTTCATAATATTAGTGATAATATTAATAGTGAGTTATTATGTATTCAGGAGTCCAGTGGTGCTGTTCAAGAGGGCAAAGATTGTCTCTTCATCAGAGCATGGCGTCACAGATGTTAAGGTGAAGCTGCACATAAAGAACAGGTCTGGGAGGACTATACGTAACATAAAAATAATAGACAAATATCCGAAACTTATGAGTCTTGAGGATGAGACATCGCTCGGCAGCCTTAAGCCGACAAAGCTTTTGTCAGGTGACAAGACACACAATCTTTTGACTTGGAATCTTGAAGTATTGGACCCATATGAAGAGAGATTGATAGTGTATAGGCTTAAGTCTGGCTTGAACATAGTCGGTAATGTCTCTTTGCCTGCATCAAAGATAAAATTCCACACTGCATCAGGTGACAGGACTTATTTAAGCAACAAGGTCACATTATTGCATAAAAGCCATCATGCGTTGACTGAGAAGAATTAATTTTTTTATATTTGATTTCTCTTAATATGAATGTATCTGTTATTAGATTTATGACTAGAAAATAACTTAATCCCCTCACCCAGATTTTCGCATTTTATCGGAAAATACCTATAAAATTCTCGAACCGGGAACCTTTCGGTGACGGCTGAACATTTTTCATCCATTGCCATCGGCATAGTCGAATGTTTTCTACAGCCGAACGCTCTAACCATTGAGCTATGAGGGGATGTAAAGGAAAGAAACTTGGATGATTTATAAATATTTTTATAAGTGTTATGATTGATTTTGAATATCAAAACATAAACTATATAAAGATTTTTTAGATAATAATTTCTATGGTTGTTTTAACAGACAAGAAAATAATCGATTATGTGAAGAAAAAAAAGTTGATAATCTCTCCTTTTAATAAGGATGCAATAACTCCTTCAGGATATGACTTGACGCTGAACGATTTCAAGAGTATGCACCCAAATAGTCTCACAATATTCTGGTCTAAGGAGAAAATTGAGCTTCCAAATAATATTATCGCTATTCCTCTGCTTAGATCTACATACATATATGAAGGTTTGGTGTTGTCTCCCGGAATTATTGATGCAGGATTCAAGGGACATCTCAAGATAGCCATAAATAATGTTTCAAAAAAGACAGTGAAGGCATTGCCCGGTCAGCGTGGAAGGCCTGTAACGCTTCTTTTCATTAAAACAGACGGTAATGTATCAATGCCTTTTGGTCATAGGCATGCTGAGAGGAACGATACTCAGAAAGGATAAATCTCTTTATTCTTAAAAAAACCGAACACATACAGAAAAATCCTTTTTTCTGATCTTATGTAACCACAAGTTTTATAAATAAACCTTTTTTCCCATAACTAATTGCTTAGTGACTTAAAGTTGCCTAATAATCTACGCATGAAATATTGAGACTGAGCTTGGCTCACGAGGAATATTAAAAATGCGATACTATATCTGAATGTAATACCAATTCGATATAGATATAAGAATGCATCCATAACATGAATGTGTTCAGTAACTGCCTTGGTAGTGTAGCGGCCTATCATGAAGCCCTGTCGAGGTAACAAAAACAGGTTTTTGGAACCTGCCTGTTATCACAGTCAGGCTTCGACCCGGGTTCAAATCCCGGCCAGGGCGTATACCTGTGCAGCATTGCACAGGATTGCTTTTTTGATTCTAGTGGGTCGGTAGCTCAGCCTGGTAGAGCAATGCACTTTTAACAAAAACAAACGTTTTTGGAACTTTCAAAAAACGTTGAAAGTAATGCATTGGCCGCGAGTTCGAATCTCGTCCGACCCGTAATGAATAAAAAATAGC
>CAZJFT010000041.1:0-8595 GCA_964545585.1 uncultured Methanosarcinales archaeon | reverse complement strand
ATGCTGCTGCAGGAACATACAGTATTTACGCAAGAGCATATGATAATTTGAATGCTACGACAAATTCGACTGCAATAACTGTTAATGTTGTTGCTCCAAATACTGCGCCTGCCGTCAATGCAGGCATGGATCAGACAATAACTCTACCTAGCAGTGCAGCGTTGTCTGGCAGTGTCTCTGATGATGGATTGCCTAATCCTCCTAGCGCAACGACTGCAAGATGGACTAAACAATCTGGGCCAGGAAATGTTTCATTCACCAGTGCAACAAGCGTATACACCACAGCCACATTCAGTACTAATGGTACATATATATTGAGACTGACTGCAAATGATAGTGTATTGACTGCGTATGATGAATTGACAGTTATTGTGAATCCGCAACCGAATACTCCTCCGTTGGCTTCGATAGTCAGTCCTGCAAACGGTACTAATTTTGCATATCTTAGTTATATAATCATTAATGCTACTGCATCAGATAGTGATGGTAATATTAGTCGGGTAGAGTTCTATGCAAACAATGTTCTGCGAGGGACTGACAGTACGTTCCCATATTCTTATACTTGGACGAACGCAACACCTGGAAATTATTCATTAACAGCGAAAGCTTATGACAACATGAATGCATCAAATACATCGAATGCAGTATATATTAGTATGCTTGGTCCTGCAAATACGACAAACACGACTGGCAATAATTGGTATGTTTCCACGACATCTTCTGGTACTGCTAGTGGTAATAGTTGGGCTAATAAAGTTTCATTGGCCAACTTCAATTGGGCGCTGGTCCAGCCTGGTGATGTTGTTTATATTGATGGCGGTTCTAATGGTTTGACTTATAATATGCAGTTGAATCCTACTAGGTCTGGGACTGCTGCAAATCCTATAAAAATAACTAGGGGGGTTGATGCTGGGCATAATGGTGTGCCAACATTCATCACGAACACTTATAGGACTGGATGGTTCAATACTGATTATTTAATAGTAGAATATCTTAATTTTACTTCTACTGGTGACAGCGGTTTTGAAGTGGTTGCTATTAGCGGTAATAATGTGACTTTCCAATATAATACTGTTCTTAATCCGATATCTAAGGCTGTTCGTCTTGATTCAAATAATGGTGTTAAGATATTGCATAATACATTTGATACAGGTACTTCCAATCCGTCAGGCGCTCAGCCTGATGGGATGTGGATAGGAAATAATGGACGTAATTTAGAGATTGCTTATAATAAAATCTTAGTAAGGAACTCTGATCCTAATAGTGGCGCCCATAAGGACGTAATCCAAAGTTATGGTTGGCAGTCTGATGCTACTGGTGGTACTACTAAGATTCACCATAATTTCTTTTACAATGCAGAACCCACAGCCACTTCCAATACTATATTGGAGCTTGGTGGTATAGGTGGGAATTGGCAGATTTACAATAACATCATGGTCTATGGTGGTCAAGGGGTCGGAAGAGTGATTGGCATGGGGAATTGCGGCGAGGCACCATATACTGGCTATAATTTTAATGCAGAGATATACAATAATCTCTTTTATATTGTAAATCCAAATTATTATGGTAGTATGATTGATAATAGTAATTCTCTGATTTTTAAGAATAATATATTTTATAATCCTGGAGGTCAGGGTCATATGTTAGGACTTGGCACTGTAACTACTGCTCATACAATGAATTTTGACTATAATCAATATACTACTTCAGCCGATACATTCCTTTATAATTGGTATTGTCTTAATAATGATGTTGGTGGTGCAACCGCATATAGTTGGTCTCAATGGAGAAGCAATTTTGGACAGGATGCGCATAGCGAATACTTCACGAGCACCACAGCGATGAAGTTTGTAGGAACATCTTTCCCGTCGATCAATCCTGCAGATTATGCACTTCTTAATACTTCATCAGGAGTCAATGAGGGCACTACTGTTGCTTTAGTTAATGATGATTATGCTGGTGTGACAAGACCTCAGGGTGCAGCTTATGATGTTGGAGCGTTCGAATATGTTTCTGGTGTGCAGAACACTACTAGCAATCGATCGTTATTGTATTCTCAAGCAAAGCCTTTGACTTGGTCTTCGACTCCTGTCAATACAGGATTTATCGGTGCAGAATCCAATCCTACAGGGAATCCTATAGGCGGATATTATGGATACGACAGAATCGTAAACCCTGAAGATGCTGATTACATAATAACGACAAGGCAGGAATTCATTGATTTGTTCCGCTTTGACGACTATTATGAACAAGTGATACAGCCCGGAGACATTGTTTACATACCAGGAAATGTCGAGTTGAATCTCACTGGCGTTTGGGGCATAGCTATACCTGCTAATGTGACAATAGCGTCAGATAGAGGCAGGAGTTTCTCCAAAGGAGCTTTAATATATAATCATGATCAGTCATATGGGCCTGAAGCTTACGGAAGGGGCTTTATGTATACTTATGGTCCTGGTGTCAGGATTACTGGTTTGAGATTAGAGGGACAGGACAAGTCTACGCAGGCCATCAGGGCCAACACATTATTCTTTGCTGACAGGACCAATGCTTCGCTCGGAGGAGATTTGGTGAATGACAATTATTATTTTATGGGTGTTTCAACTGGAATCGGGTTGCGTTATGCATTTAGTGAGATTGATAACAATGAATTTTCAGGTTGGACAACTGCTATTGCCGTTGGAGAGGCATCTCCAGAGTATGGTGGCTCCGAGCCAATGAATGGATGGGGTGGTGCAGAAAATACTTGGATACACCATAATTATATCCATCATAACCCTCATAAGGGATTAGGATATGGTGTGAGTGTTGGCGCATCTAACAGGCCTGCTGAATATACTGTCTCTGCATCAGTTGAGGGTAATCTGTTTGATTTCAATAGGCATTCAGTTGCGTCAACAGCAGAAAGATACAGCAGCTATCAGGCAAGCTACAATCTTATACTACCAGAATCCATAGCGATTCCATTTGATAGACATGGTGGCGGCGGTTTAGCAGGTACTCATACAATTATACATCATAACACTTGTAGGTATCCAAAATTGGATGCAGGGTGTATAGGTATTGGAAATCCAGGATACGAACCAGGGATTTCAATGGCTTACAACAACTGGATGTATAGCACCAGAGAAGAGACTGCAATAGGAAGCTGGGAATATCCGGGGGAGATAGAAATATTCGGAAACCGTTATGATCCATTCCCTGTGAACGGAGTAAGTTTACCTAAGCCAGTAATATCTGTAGAAAAAGATAATGTGAATGTTGCTGAAACTATTACATTTTCAGCATCACAAAGCACAGGTGGAAGTTATCCACTATCATATGTCTGTTGGGATTATGGTGATTTGACTCCTGAAGATTGTGGGTTAGTAAACACAGTGAAGAATCATGCATATTCTCAGCCGGGAAGATATTTGGTAACATTGAAAGCAGTGGATAATAAAGGAGTATTTTCGACTGCAACAAAATACATTGTTGTCAAGCCAAGTAATCCGAATGCAATTGTCTTGAGCTTCTGGATTAGGGATTCATTCAATGAGCATAATACTGATGATGCTTCTGGTTATTTCACTAAACGTGTTTTGGTCGATAATGATGTTGTATGGCAGAGGGATGTGAATGCTGACGGTTATGAGTGGGAGCATGTTGTTGTTGACATCACAAATTATGTGGAAGACACTTCAGTTATTGATTTTCAGATAAGGTCATCGCAGAATTATCAGAGACAGAATTATCCCGCATACCATCCATTCGAGTTCTTTGAAGTATATATAGATGATATATACGTCTTCAATGCAGATTATCCTGATGAGAACTTCGGGACATGGGAAGTTGATTCGTTGAGAGATTATGCAACAAGCGATCTTCAAGGCGATATTGAAGGAATAGGAGGAAATCATTTCTACAGTAACGGCGGAGAAACATGGTGGGAAGGATCAGTGCTCCATGATGATAAGTCAAGCGGCGAATATTCTTATGTCATTAAATCAGGATATAGAGAGAACAGCATCGCGGGGTCCACTCGTGGCATAAAGCAGACCATAAAGAAGATGCCTGTTGCCTTAGTGAACATTCAATCTGATGCATCAGGCACAATTAGGGATTACTCAGGTCACCTAAGAACTGTGAATTTTGCTGGTTCTGTTGATGTCAATAGTAATTTCGTGAATGATTTCTATGGGTATTCTAAGAGGTTAAACGGAGTGGATAATTATGCAACAGTTACTGGATTGAATTTGTCACAGAATTATGTATTGGACATGAATGTGTTCCTTCCATACCAGAACAGGAATGAGACTTTGATGTATGCTAGCAATGGCGCAAATTATGTCCATATCTATTACTCTCCGACAAACAGGGTCGTTATCAGAGGAAATAGTTTTGAGACTTCATGTAATCTGCCTCAACTTACACATAATGGATTTAATAAAGTATTAGTCGGCAGGTCTTGTGTTGGTGCAAGTTGTGTTTTATCGTGTGCATCAAATGGTGTCGTTAATGCATTCAGCAATCCGAGTGCGACATTTACATTGTCGGGTACTTCTACAGTATCATTTGGAGGATACTCTGGCAGTACAACCAATATGTTCGGTGCGATACAAAATGCGAAGATATTGAATGGCTCATTAAGCAATAGCTCTTTTGTGAATACATCGAAATCGTTGCTGCAGGGTGCGTGGTATTTCAGGGAAGGTACTAATGGAGTCATACAGGATGCCTCATCATATAATAAAGACATAGATATACCTTCAGGATTGACTTTTGGTGTTGATGGACAGAGGAGATTTGCTCAGTTTAGCAATAATGGTCCAGCAATAATAATACCTAGAGACTCATCATTAAGGGTGGGTAATGAGTTCTCAATAGAATTCGTCACAAGATTCGACTTATTAGATGGATTCAATCTTGTCAGTGGACAACCATATCGTGTACAAATATGGGAGTACATATCGCCTGGCTGGCCATCAGACTTGAGACCTTACTTATATATTGAGATACCCCAGAATGTGGGTGTCGGTGACAGTTCATATGAAGGATTTAATGGTGTGAAGACAACAGAGATGCTGCAAGAAAACAAGTGGTACCATCTTGTATTTACTAGAGAAGGCGATTATTTGAATGCATATATCAATGGTGTCCTAAATAGAAAAGTATACGTCCCAGGTGTTACATATGACAATTCAGTAATTTCTGATTTGATTATGGGATACTTTGAGGGAGATGTGTCGCGGGTTGCAATATATGACAAGGCACTCACACCTTCAGAAGTTGAAGCGAAATACAGTGCATCTGCATTAGGTTGTACTGATTCGGATAATGACGGTTACGGCGTGTTCCCTAGAAGTGGCATAATCAATGGTTGTAGGTTTGATGGTTTTGATTGTAATGATGCAAATGCAGGCACCAATGTATGCTGATTTTTTTTTGATTTTTTTATTCTAGAATTATATTTTTTATTTAACTATTATAGCAGGCTTTCCTGGGGATGCATTCTTCGCCTTCTGTTCAGAGGAATTTTCAGCAACAATCAATTCAATACTGCAATTGAATTCCTTCTCTAAGAAATCCTTGTTTTCAGAAAAGAAATCCCTCTCCGAATCCTGATCAAGAATGTGTTCTGGCATCTTATCGATGAGTCTAGGTACTATCTTCGTTATATCCTGCCCATGCTTCTTCAATTCAGTGCTCATGACGTGCTTTATTATTTCAGATGCATTCCTCGTCACTAGAATCTTATCCTTAACGATATTGAATAATTCATATTTCCATGCAGGAGATATTATTATGGTTATATTTTCTGGTTTGTCTATCTTTGCCAGTTGAAGCACTGAATAAATATCTTTTTTTGTATTGTCTAACAATTCTTCAAGATAATGAAGTCTCTCGTCTATCAGTTCTTCCCTGTATTCTGGCCACGATGCCTTTGATGCATATGTGTTGTTGCCTATAATATTCCAACATTCTTCTGAAACGTGTGGCATGAATGGATTGATCATTATTGCGAGTTCATTGAGTGTTTCTGATAGTAATTCCTTTGAGATATTATCTCTCACATCGTATATATAATTGACGAAATCCATCAACAATAATACTGCGGCATTCAATTTGAAATCATCGATGGCTGCCGTAAGATTCCTTATTAAAATATTTTTCTTGCTTATCAAATACTTATCCTTTCTTGAAGAAGTATTATTGAATGATTCTAGCTCTTCATAAAGCTTGAATGTCCTATTTATGAATTTGAATGTCCCTTCTATCCCTTTATCACTCCACTCCATCTCTTTATCTGGAGAAGCGACAAACAATACGAATGTCCTCGCTGTATCGATTCCATATTTGTCTGCAATCTCATCCTGTGTAACGATGTTTCCATGACTTTTTGACATCTTTGCGCCATCCTTGTACACTATCCCTTGATTGAATAATGCATTGAATGGTTCATCGATATCTAACATTTTCATGTCACGCAATGCTTTTGTGAAGAATCTTGAGTATATCAGATGACCCACTGCGTGCTCTATTCCACCGACGTATTGGTCTACAGGCATCCAATATTTCACTGCTTCCTTGTCGAATGGTACATCAGTCGTGTGTGGACTGCAGTATCTCAAGAAATACCATGATGAATCCATGAATCCGCCCATCGTGTCAGTCTCTCGTCTTGCATTGCCTTTGCATTTTGGGCATTTCGTTTCAATGAATGTCTTTGAAGTGAGCAATGGATTGCCTTTATCATTGAATTCTACATCATCAGGCAGCAATAGTGGTAATTCTTTCTCTGGAACAGGAATTATTCCACATTTATCGCAGAATATCATAGGGATTGGTGTACCCCAATATCTCTGTCTTGATATCAGCCAATCCTTCAGTTTGTAATTGACAGTCCTCTTCCCAAGACCTTTCTTCTCGACAAATTCACTTATTTTATCTATCGCATCATCATTTTTCAATCCATTGAATTGATCTGAATTGACAAGAACGCCATCATCCGTATATGCTGAATCCATTTTATCAATCTTTAATGAATGTTTTTCATCTTGAATAACTATCTTAATAGGAATATTATACTTCTTTGCGAATTCATAATCTCTTTGATCATGTGCTGGCACTGCCATTATTGATCCTGTAGCATAGTCTGCAACAACAAAGTTCGCTGCATAAAGCGGTATTTTCTCATTGTTCAATGGATTTATGACATATCGTCCTGTGAATACTCCATTCTTCTCCAAGAATGATACATCTTCTTTTGCTTCTGCATCCTTGGCTTCTTTTATGAACTCATTGACCGCTTTCTTATAAGGCTCATGAATCATACTCATGAGTTTTGGATGGTTCAATGCTATGACCATGAATGTAACACCATAGATGGTGTCTGGGCGAGTGGTATATATCGGAAAATCTGTGCCATCATCGAGCTTGAAATGCACCATCAATCCATGGCTCTTCCCTATCCAATTCTCTTGAATTGTCTTTATCTTTTCGCTCCATCCAAGATTCTTTATGTCATTAAGCAATTCCTCTGTATATGCTGTAGTCTTGAAGAACCATTGGTCAAGCTCTTTCTGCACCACTTCATTCTCGCATCTCCAACATTTTCCATTTTCAACTTCTTCATTAGCTAGAACTGTGTTACAGTTCAAACAAAAATTAACTGGGGCCTTCTTCCTATACACTAATCCTTTCTCATAGAATTTAATGAAGAAGTATTGGTTCCACTTGTAATATTCAGGTCGATGGGTTGCAACCATCCTTGACCAATCATAGCTCAACCCGAGCTTTTTCATGTACTCTGTTATTTTATTGATAGAATCTTCAGTGTATTCCCTTGGGTGTATCTTCTGCTTCTTTGCTGCATTCTCTGCAGGCAATCCGAAAGAATCATAACCCATAGGGTAGAGGACGTTATGTCCATTAAGTCTCTTGAATCTTGCTATTGCATCACCGATAGAATAATTCCTTACATGCCCCATGTGCAAGAAACTTGCTGAAGGATATGGAAACATCTCTAGACAATAGAATTTCTTCTTATGCTTATCTTCTTTGACCTTGAAGACTTCATCTTCTTCCCATTTCTTCTGCCATTTATCCTGTATGGCCTTGAAATCTGGCATGATATACTGGATAAGAGAGGGATTTTTAAATATTGTTGTAAAAATATATAAACCAGTAAGGTTTCCTGTCTATATGAAACAAATAATAATATTAATGGCTTTTCTATTATTGATTACGGCATGCACTCCTTCTCAAAAGACAGTCACTTTAGATGATGCAAGACAGATTGCTGTGAATAGGATAATGACTGATGACAATTATTTGCAGAATGACGGTTATGATTTTAAGGAGTTAGAAGCGAGAACGCTTGATTGTGAGGGATGTTATGCATTCAGGTATGAATATAAGACAGATCCAAGATATACTGATTTTGATGGCTATATCGTTGATGTTGTCATGAAAGATGATCAAATCACGAGCATATTATTTGCTGAATTAAGATTGGAGACTGCAGAAAATCTTCCCCCAATACAGGATCGCTTTGATGAATTCTGCGAGAACAAATGCGGCGATGGCTATTGTGATGAGATTGTCTGTCAGGGC
>CAZJFT010000040.1:0-8770 GCA_964545585.1 uncultured Methanosarcinales archaeon | reverse complement strand
ATTCAAAGATAAGAAATATCACATGAAATATCACATGAAAAACATTTCATAAAAATTTATAAATCCACCTGATACTCGCTACTTGGGGTGCTATTATATGGAAGATAAAGATAATGATTCAGGCGAAGAAAAAAGTATAAGCTTCGATTTTTCTAAGATAAGGAAAATGTTCAAGGGAGGATTTTTCTCGAGCAAACTCACAAAGATATTATTGATAACATTGTTAGTATTAATCCCTGTGATTTTGACAATATATGTAAGGACACTACCACAATATCTTCCAGCGACAGAATCATGGGCAGAGAATTCAGTATATAACTACTACAGGAATGGGATTGTGCAGCAAGTGAATGCACAATATCCTAATCTCCCACAAGCACAAAGGGACACATTAATCAATCAGCAATTCGAACAATTCAAGGCTGCAAACATGGCAGATTTGGATGCTAGCGTCAAGCAGACTTCTGATTATTTCAAGACAGGATTCAGATACACAGAAAATGGCAAGGAATGGACATTCCTTGGAGACCTAGATTCATATACATATTTGCGATATGCACGAAATATTGAACAAAAAGGGATGGTTTGTGATGAATTGAGGGATGGAAAATGCATAGACAACAAGATGCTTGCACCCCTCGGTTTCGAAACAGGACCATCTATGCATTCATATGGGATATTCTATCTTCACTCTTTCATCAAGATTTTCGATAAGAACACAACATTGATGCATGCAGCATTCTTGCTCCCGACGGTGCTTGCAGTCATTGCAGCGATAGCAGCATTCTTCATAGGCAGGAGATTGATGAATGAGACTGCAGGATTCTTTGCAGCCATGTTCATAGCCACGAGCCCATTGTTCATATCGAGGACGCTGGGTTCCGATACTGATGTATGGAATGTCATGTTCCCATTGGTGATATTATGGATATTCCTTGAAGCATACGAGTCAAAATCGAACATAAAGAGATACATCCTCGCAGGAGCAGCAGGACTCGCATTAGGAGTGTTCAGCTTCGCATGGGGCGGCTGGTGGTACATATTCGATTTCATAATCGTTGCAGTAATAGGCTACATAGGGTTCGAGTTAGTGAAGAATTACCTACAGCATAAGAGCTTCAAGAAGCTGTTCAACAAAGAGCTTAGCCATTCATTATTGATGTTAGGAATACTGTTCATTTCAACAATGGTATTCGTGTCAATATTCACATCATTCACTACATTCAAGGGCGTGGTTGAAGCACCATTCTTTTACCTATCGACATTGAAGGTCGCGACTCATTCAGACCTCTGGCCTAACGTATACACTACAGTCGCTGAATTGAATGAAGCGAACATCGCTACAGTCATCGGACAGACATCATTCGGGATGAATCTTCTGTTCGCCTTAGGGTTGCTCGGCATAATATTTACACTCGTCAAGAGGAAGCCTGACATGAAAGAATACATATTGATAATAGCATCATTCTTGATGTTCATTTATTTGACATCGGCTTCCGGGCAGGCATTGAACACTAACCTATTCCTTGCATTATTGCTGCTCCCAGTAATTTTAGCATTGATACTGGTGCTTTTAGACAAGAACAGCAAAATCGACATAAAAGTGGCATTGCTTCTTGCAGTATGGTATGTAGGAATGATATTTGCAAGCCTTAAAGGAATAAGATTCATCATGCTTTTAGTGCCTGCATTCTCAGTAGCCATGGGCGTCACAGTAGGATATATCCATCAATATATTGTCAGGATGGGAAAAGATCATTTCAAGATGAACGAGTCCTGGACAAAAATAGGGGCATTCATACTCCTATGTTTGATATTGATAACGCCTGTGAATATGGCAATAGCCACTGGAGAGAGCTATGTGCCTTCGATAACTAAGGGTTGGTGGGATGGATTGACAAAAATAAGGGAGGAGTCAAAGCCTGATGCGATAATAAATTCTTGGTGGGACTTCGGACATTGGTTCAAGTATGTGGCAGACAGGAGAGTGACTCTTGACGGCGCATCACAGAACCATCCTAATGCACACTGGCTAGGAAAAGCATTGCAGTCGAACAACGAAAAAGAGTCAGTAGCTATATTGAGGATGCTCGATTGCGGGTCAAATACTCTATTCCAGAAGATAAATGAAAAATATAATGATACAGAAAGAGCGCATAATGTAGTAAAGGAGATTATAATGATGGATAAGGATGATGCTATAGAATATCTTGAAAACATAGGATTCAATAATGCGCAAGACATCGTAAAATACAGCCATTGCACTCCTCCAGAGAATTACTTCATAACATCAGGAGATATGGTCGGTAAGGCAGGAGTATGGGCACATTTCGGATTATGGGACTTCGACAGGGCATTCATAATAAGCGAAGTAAGGCCTAAATCCTTATCAGAGGGGACAGCAATATTGAAGGAGAGGTTCAATTATACAGATAATGAGGCGACAAGGATATACTATGAGGTGCAATCGTTGCAAACAGATAGAGAGACAAATGATTGGATAGCCCCATGGCCAAGCTACGCAGGAAACACTATAGGATGCCAGAATGTGTCCGACACAGTAATATGCAATGTCGGGATGGGCATAGGCAATAATGGCCAGACAATAACAGTTATTGATAGAGCAATAGTGAATCTCACATCACCAGAGAACAGCGATCTCATAATAGCATTCTATGACCAGTCTGGAAGAAAATTGCAAGAGACGAAAGGATCGTTTTCTGAATTGGCGATAGTCGATAACACTACAAGAAAATATAAGTCCAATAATGCGACAATATCATTAGGAATGGCATTGTTCGTCAATAGGGATGAAGCGCAACCGACTTATACTGCATTGATATCTGACCCGTTGCTTGTCGATTCAACATTCACCAAACTATTCTTCCTTAACGGCCAGAACACAGAATATTTCGATAAGTTCTACGACACTACAGACATCACAGGCACAAGGATAATAATCTGGAAGGTGAATTGGGACAAGTTCTTAAGTGAGAACGATTAAATTTTTTTATTTATTCTTTTCTTTATTATTAATGCCACCTAGCGAACCTTGAGAGTTATATTCTATTAATAATAGCTCGATCAATAATGCGATTGATGTTCTATGTGAGCGTGGCATTAATGTAAAATATTAAAACATCTAAAAGAACCAGCTTACAAATTTCAATATTCCCTGCTTCCACGGCACCCTATGCGAAACGCCTGTCTGTTTAGAGAATTCGTCCTTGTGTGCCTTGTACCATTCATAATTCCTTATCAATGCCTGCTTGTTGGAATATTTCGGCTTATATCCTAGCTTCTTCTCTGCCTTCGCTATTGAGACGAATGAATCTTCTGGAGCAGTCTCGTAAACCCATTTGTACAATGGAGAGAGCTTGAGGAATTCAAGAATCCTGAGTACGAATATCAATGGCGCTGCAGGTATAGGCACGACTCGCTTACCTTTCTTCAGGACGACTCCGAAATCTTCACCCATGGTGGTGTATTTCTTTGCGCCGATATTGAATGTGTCATTAGCCTTATTCTCATCAACAGTCATCGCGAGCATTATTGCCTCACATAAGTCTTCTACATCAAGTAATTGATACCTGTTCTTTCCCGTGCCTACAATCGGGATGTTCTTTCCCCTATCTGCCCAATCATAATATATAGCGAAGACGCCAAGCCTTTCGGGACCGATGAAAGATTTAGGACGCAATACAGGGACAATCATGCCTTTGTTCCTGAACTCTAGACAGACCTCTTCAGCAAGTATCTTTGCCTTTCCATAATTGCCTACACCATCAAGCCTGTCTGTCTCGAACAATGGGTGATGGTCAGGGATTCCATATACTGCTGTGCTTGATATATGAACGACTCTTTTCACTTTATATTTTTCAGCATTCTCTAGAACCATCCTTGTCCCATCGACTCCAGTAGTCATTATCTCTTCTTTAGGATAAAGAGGAAGTGCCATCGCGCAATGCACTACATAATCACATCCTTTAATGATCTTTTCCATGTCCTTTCTCTTCCTTATATCACCTTTCAAGAATCTTATCTTGCCGACCATGTCAGGATAATCGAATTTAACTAAATCAATGACAGATATATCATAACCCTTATTGTATAAGTATCTAACAAGGTTTATACCAAGAAAACCACTACCGCCAGTTACGAGTACTCGTTGTTTCTTCATAATCTGATGTGATGATGCATCAGTTTTTAAAATTTATGATAAATATGCAATTATTGCCCGATTATAAATTCCCATAATCTTTATATATCGCTCTTTTTTCTCAACCATGAAGGGGATAGTATGAAGATAATCATTACTGGTGCTGCAGGGCTTGTAGGCATGAACCTGCTAGCGATGATGCATGAGAATGGCTTTTCAAAAAACAATACACTCATTGCAATAGATAAGAATTCTAATAATATTAGGCTTGCGAAAAGATTATTTCCAGAAGTACGATTCTTCGTATCTGATTTATCAGTAATTGGGGACTGGGATAAACATTTCAATGATGCTGACATCGTCATACAATTGCAGGCACAGATTGCATCGCCATACGCAGACCCTTACATAAAGAACAACATCGATTCTGTGAATAATGTCATTGAAGCATGCAAGAGACACCATATCAAACATCTCATCCATGCATCATCGTCACAGGCATTGTCTGTAGCAAAAGACCATTATACATACACTAAAAGGGCTGGAGAGAATGCAGTCCATAACTCGGGGATTCCACATACGATATTCAGGCCTACATTGATGTATGGTTGTTTTGACATAAAACATCTAGGGTATATCACATCAATAATGGAGAAGAGCCCTATACTTCCAATCCCTGGACATGGAAGATATACAAGACAACCATTATATGTAAATGATTTCTGCAGGATAATGATGAAAACGATACAGAGAGGCCCAGATAATAAGATACATGATATCATAGGCAAGGAGAAAATATATTTCATCGACATAATGAAGACAATAAGGAAACAGAAGGGACTGAAGAGAGTGTTCATTAAAATACCTATACCTATATTCATAAGACTCCTTAACCTTTACGCATTCATATTCAGGAAGAGACCATTTGTCCCAGACCAATTGAGGGCGATGACAATAGGAGACATATTCAAGACTGATGATTGGGAGAGAAAATTCGGGGTAAATTACACTAAATCGGGCGATGCATTGAAGGAGATTTATGCTTCATCATATTATAATTACAGAAAAGAAATGATACAGATGGAGTGATATGGCAAGAAAAAAGACAAGAAACAAGAAAAGAATTTTTATTCTCGGAGGAGGACTTTCAGGACTGGTCGCTGCAGATAAACTGAAGAAAGATTTTGAAGTCACGATTCTTGAAGGCGCACCATTCCTCGGAGGGCTTGCATCAAGCTTCAAGTTGAATGGGGAAGAAATACCGAGGTTCAACCACCACATAGTCAAATCGAACACGACCACATTAAGATACTTGAAGAAATATAATCTCATGGGGAAGAACAAGTGGCAGAGAGTGAAGATGGCATTTGGTTACAAGAATCAACTGTATAATATCAATAATCCATTCGGCCTGCTTAAATTCGATTACTTGTCTTTATGGGGGAAATTCAGGCTAGGACTTTTCGGGCTTTATGCAATATTCCTTCTAGACCCAGAAAAGATCGATGATAAACTCGACCTTGATACATGGATGAACAAGTATGCAGGGAAAGAAGTCAAAGAAAAAGTCTGGAAACAACTGTATGGAAGAAACAAATTCAACATAAGCTTAAAGAAGATCTCTGCAAAACAATTCGCGCATAGATTATTTGAGAAAGAAGGATATGACCTGTTCACGTATCCAGAGAAGGGGCTTCAGGGAATGATAGATGGACTTGAGCGCGACATAAACAAACATGTCAAAGTATACAAGAAGACAAACATAATAGGTGTTGATTTCAAGAACAAGCATATTACATTCAACAATAATGAAGAAACCCGTACCGAAGAATTCGACATCATAATAAACACTATCCCTATCCCTGAATTTCTTAAAAGAAGCAACGGGCTGCCAAGAGGATATGAAAAACAATTATCAAGAGTGAAGTATGTGCCCGTAGTCGGACTCGCATTCGGCACAAAAGATTTCCTTGACGATAATATGTATTGGATAAACCTATTCGGAGAAAGAGTACACGTAATATATCAGCATTCATTGCTCGTCGACAAGTATAAGAGCAAGGTCACATGGTGTGTAAGATATGGTGGCAGTGAAGAAGATCTGTTCAAGAGCGATGAAGAGATAAAATCATTATATCTAGGCAATTTGAAAAAATATTTCCCTGACATGCAAGTTAAATGGTGCCTCGTGTTCAGGGAGAAATATGCAGAGCCTATATACGACAAAGATTATCCGGACTATTGCCCTAAATATGAGAGTCCTCTAGATTCATTGTATCATGCAGGTATACAGGTGACATTCCCTAAGATAAGGAATATGAATGTCGCATTGGAATCAGGAGAGAAAGTCGCTGAGATAATATTGAAAAACAACAAGTAAAATACAACAACAGTAAGTACAATAATAAAATAAACTAAAACGATAAAGAACAACAAATAATTAATATACAATAACATTTATAATAAGATAAAAAGAACTATGATTAAGATGAAAGATCTAGAGAAACAGTTTTCATTGCTGATGAATGCGGGGTTCAAACAGATTACAGAATTAGGCAGCATGACATTGATAACTGTATTTGCAGTATTCTTCATATTCTTAAACCAGGGATTGGCGATAAGGACAATACTAGGGATTGCAGGAGTAGTAATAATATCGTATGCCATAAAGATGTTGTTCTTCAAGAACAGGCCGATAAAGCAATCGACAGGAACATTCATAGAGAAGGTCGATGCATCAAGCTTCCCATCGGTGCATGCGGCAAGGATAACAATAATCGCATTCTGGCTAATTATATATTTCAACAGCATATACTTGAGGGCATTCACAGCACTCATATGGATCCTTGTAATATATTCTAGGGTGTATCTGAAGAAACATTACTGGACTGACGTGATAGGGGGAACAATAATCGCGCTAATAATCAACGCCATAATACACATAATATTGTTCAGGAACGCAATATGAGGATATAACTATGAGAGTCATCGAATACATAAAACTCATAAGACCATGGCAATGGTACAAGAATTTAGTGATATTCCTCGCTATATTTTTCGTAGGCGAATTCTTCCATTTATTATTGCTTGAAAGTGTAATCCTAGGATTTACAGCATTAAGCCTCGTATCATCCGCAAATTACGTGTTGAATGATATAATAGATAGGAAAAAAGATAGGGCGCACCCTGAGAAGAAGAACAGACCGCTGGCGAGTGGAAAGATTACACTTATTGAGGCATGGACGATAATGGCTTTAATGCTTGCAGCAGGGATGTTGCTTGCATATTATCTAGGAATACTATTTTTTATAAGTGCATCAGGATTATTTATCATCACATTAGCATATAGCTTATTCCTGAAGAATGAGCCGATAGCAGACATATTGATTATCGCGATAAACTTTGTCATTAGAGCAGTATCAGGGACATTCATAATAAAAGTTTTCATATCACCATGGCTAATATTATGTCCATTCTTCCTAGCATTATTCTTAGCTGCAGGCAAGAGGGACGCTGACATAAGATTTGTGAAGAATACGAACATAATGGATAAGTACAAGAAAGTCCTTAAGCATTACAATAAGGAAATAATAGACGGAATACTGGTGATATCTGCAACAAGCCTAATAACAGCCTATTCGCTCTATGCGTTATCGAAAAATACATTGCTTCTACTGACTGTTCCCATAGGAATATACTTGATATTGAGGTATTACTCTTTGATAAATATCGGATCAGAGATAGCGAGACATCCTGAAAGGGTGATAAAGGATTGGAGGATGGTCGTAGCGTTTGCACTATATGCATTTTTAGTTTTGATAATATTTTATTTTATAGATATGAACTCTTTGGCTGAATTCATAAAATAATAAATTGAAAGAATATGTGAGAAAAAACAGAACAGCCCCATCAAAGAAATAACTAAAATGAAAAAAAACAAAAAATCAAATAAGACTGAAAAAAAGAACAACAAGATTGCAATAATCCTAGTCATAATATGCACGATATTCACTTCAGTAGGACAGATACTAATGAAGATAGGCACTGAAAGGACAGGTTCCATAATAGAGATAATAACTAACATACCGCTGATACTCGGATTCGTATCATACGGCATAGGGGCAGTCCTGCTTATCATATCTTTAAAATATGGGGAGCTTTCACTCGTCTATCCATTCATCGCTTTGAGCTTCATATGGGTGAGCATCGCATCTATATACTTGTTCAATGAGCATGTATCATTGCTGAATTGGGGAGGATTGACAGCGATAATATTAGGCGTATCAATGATAGGATACGGGAGTGGAAAATGAGCAATCCCCTAATCATACTTGGATTGATGATTGTGCTGACATTCATAGGTGCTATGGGATCATTGTTCCTGAAATTAGGGTCGAAGAATTTCCATCTTGTAGCGAGCATAAAGAACATCATAGCATTGATAAAGAATTGGCAGGTGATATTAGGAGTATTCCTCTACGGATTATCAAGCATAATATTCATAGTCGTCCTTAAAATGACTGATTTGTCTATTGCATATCCCATGACATCGATGTCTTACATATTCGTAACTATACTATCATATAAGTTCTTGAAAGAGAAAATAAACAG
>CAZJFT010000039.1:5093-8830 GCA_964545585.1 uncultured Methanosarcinales archaeon | reverse complement strand
GATTTTGAAAACTGAAGAAAAAATTCTTGCATTGGAATAAAAAAAACAAGAAAAATAAAAAATTATTTTTTTTTCTGATTATCTTTTTTCTTTCTGTTGTTTTTATCTAGCGCTCTCGTAGACATTCCTTCTCTGCTTCTCGTTCCTTATCATCACGTTGCTGTCCTTCTCATAATCGACGTAATATGGTGGTTCATCACGAAGCGTCTCTGTACTTCTTATTGAGAATTCTACAAATATCACGAGCGTTATGAACAGCAGGAAGTACATTATGGCGTTCTGTACAGATATTATAGTCCATCCTTGTATCAAGCTTCTCTGGAAGTATGCCGCAATCACTATTGCAAGCACGTACAATAGGTTTCCCATAGCCACTATGAATCCTAAATAGCTGATAACTCTCAATGGCCTGTGCGAGTTGCTGAATATTACTGAAATGCCGTAATTTAGCGATTCCATGAAGCTCTTCTTTCTTACCCTTCTCCTTCGCAGGACAATCTTATATTCTATCGTATCGACTTTATGTCCGATTTTCCTTCCGAACACGCGCAAGAATTTTGACCTGCTCTTTATCTGTGTTATCGCATTCAATGCTGCCCTGCTCATCCCCATGAAGAATCCTGCATCCTTAGGCGGCGAGAATTCGAAGAATGCTTTACAGAAAAGATGGAAAACTTCTTTTCCGACCTTATAGCTTAATGGCATTTTCTTATCGAAATTAGTCCTTATACCATACACTATCCCTGTCTTCTCTATGGTCTTGCTGACAAATTTAGGTATTAGTTTTGGCGGATCATATTGTGGTTCAAGAGTTATTATCGCGTCACCTATCGCTATGTCAAGTCCTGCAGACAATGCGACTTCCGTATCATACTTCTTTGAGAGCTTGACATATCTCAAGCATTCTTCTTTCTTCAATAGAGAATCCATTAAGTTTGCAGTATTGTCCGTAGAATCATTATCTATAAGTATCAATTCAAAATTTTCATAATTCTCCTGCAATATCCCTAGTGTTTCATTGATGAAACCTTGAAGTATATCCGCATCATTGTCTAATACAGAGATTACTGATATGTAATAATCCTTGATTATTTTTTTGTTCTTCACTTTAACTCCTCCAACCGATCTTCCAAATCATAGATATTATCTAGCTTCCCGCCCATTATACAAATCAGATTCTTTACGCCGCCAACATCTTTCTTGTAGAGTATAGGCCTTCCATCATCATTCTCATTCCTAGGGAGTATTGTCTTTATCTCCCATATCGAGCCGAGATATTCTGCCTTCTCCATGCATGGGACATATCGTGAGACATCCTTTATTATCTTATGGAAATTTGTCTTCGCCTTCTTCGGCGCAGTATCGAAATGCTTCTGATTATCTATTTCAGAATCCTTGTCATGCCAATAATAATGTGGGGTGTATCTGACATGATGTATGGAATAAACTCCTAATGGTGGGAACGGCATTATCGAGAAGAATGGTCCACACATTATTGTTATGCTCTTCCCCTCCATCTCTTTAGGGATCTTTATTAGCGGCATCTCTGTCATCTCCTGTTTCAGATCGATGAGCTCGACTCCTGATGCCTTAAGGAATGTGTTGATGTTTGAATAAGTGCAGTTGAAGACATATTCTGATTCGATGACAAAGCTCTTTTTTGTTTTCAGGTCGAGGACTTCTGTCTTCAAAAGGCTCTTGTTCCCGGATTTTTTTCTATTCTTATCCTCTTCTATTATCATGTCATATTCCACGAGCTTTACTGCTTCATGATTGTAAAGCACTGGGATCTTCTTCTCATTAAGCTTCTTTTTCATCATATCCTTCAATATGTCTGCGTCGAATGCATGCTCTTTCGCCAAGAATATGTCCTCGACGAGTCTAGGATTGACAAGCGCTTTAACGTTCATAGGTGCCGGCTCCAGCGGAGACTTTATCCTTTCGCAGAATTCTTTGAATTGTGATGCAGTAACTTTAGATTGTATCCTTCCGACTGCATAATACTTCTCGAAATTATCCACTATGCATTCCCTGAACTCTTCTACGAACCTGTCGAAGTTCTTGTTCGAGCTGAATGCAGTCAAGAATGAACGTGGGTAATGGTATCCATGATGGACTCGTGCCTGATTGTTGTATGATGCTCTTCGCAAAAGTTCTTTCTCTCGCTCAAGAATTATGATATCTGCATTCTTATACTTATTCTTAAGAAGATATGCAAGATAGCTTCCGAAAAAACCGCCCCCAACTATAAGATATTTTGTCTTCATTTACGCTATGGTGTGTTCCTAGTAAATTTATAAACTTTATGAAATATCCACTAAGAAGTGACTATAGTATAGATTTTATATTATAAAGGATAATATATATCTTCCTAGCCCGACAAAATCTACTTCTGTGTTAACATGTCTTATCGTGAAAAGTATCATCAATAATAATGATGCAGCAAGCACCAGATACATTAACCTGTTAAAATTCTTGTTTTTTATCCTTGCCAAAAATACATACGCTGGGAACATTAGCATGTAATATCTAACATTTGCATTCAATGTAGTGTGGCCTATCGCTAAGAATAAATACGGAATCATGAAATAAAGATATTCCTTCTTTATCTTATAGGAATAGAATGATGCAAATGTAAAGAATAATCCTAAGAGGAGATTAAATAATAAATAAAATATTATCTCCGGATTTGTGGTCTTGAATATATCTATGAATCCATATATGAAAGACAGTCCGGGAATCTGTGCCTTGAATGCATATTCTGGACTAGCGAATGTCTTGAATGAGATGAAGAAATCTCCTGTAGTGAAATAGAAATACCCGAAAAAAATCAACAGACCAAGAGGGATCAACCCGAGCCACAAGACTTTCAAGTCTATATTCTTGAACTTCCTGTTGTTGAGATAGATATAAAGCATCGGGATTATCATTATCACGCCGAACATCCTTGTCAATGAAGCAAGCATGCCGAACAACCCTACAAGCAACCAATTATCTCTGCGCGCATAATAGAACATCAATAGTATCAGGACGAAAAACAGGGATTCAGTGTACATCATAGTGAAGAAGTATGCAACAGGGAATAAAAGGAAATAAATGACTGATTTTTTGGCAATCATAAAACCGAAATCATCCTTCAATATCATGTAAAGAAGATAAACGACAAGTATTGACAATAGATTAGATACGATGAATGCAGCCCATCCGAAACCGAAGATGAATGCGAACAATCTTACAAGCAATGGAAACAAAGGAAAATACGAATAATTACCTATTCCTTCGCCAAATTCCTTATTATAACCGTTCTCTGCTATATCAAGATATGCATGGCTGTCATACTGCGCAAATAAGTTAAGGAACTTATCGTCAAGATGCGGCTTTGGGTTAGTGAATTGTGAAGGGATAAGAAGTGATGCTGCAGCTATGCCTATTATAAGAATTTTCAATAGAATAAATATAATTAGTGATGTCCTGAAATTCTTGTCCTTATGGAGTGATTTGATTCTATGGAATAATCTATCATTTTTCTTGTTAGTTTTTTTCTTAGTCTTTTTGTCCACTAGGAAATTCTCGAATTTCTTATTAAGATTTAACTTTATTTCCATTATATCATCCGCTCTTGTATTTTCTCCTGTTCAGTATGTACTCGCTTATGGATCCAAGATTATATATCATTATCCTTGCAATATCCAAGACCAACAAGCCCATTATCTCGATAATATTTCTTTTCCTATCTA
>CAZJFT010000039.1:0-5083 GCA_964545585.1 uncultured Methanosarcinales archaeon | reverse complement strand
TATAAGATTCTTTATGAACCCGAACCTTATTGATGCATATCCTATGAATCCTAATGCCCAGAGGGTTATGAATCTCCAATCAAAAAATAACAATGCAACGCCAAATATTGCCGCAACCAATGGTATAGGTATTACCAACAACATGTCAGTAAATATGAATCCCTTATAATGATGTTTCCTGAATAATCTATTGAGGCTCTGCCCCCAAACAAAAGGTTTATTTATGAAGAATCCCAGCCTGAATCTCTTTCTCTCCTCTAGATGTGTAGATACTGATTTGGAGAACACAAGTTTGCAGCCATTATTTCGCATCTTCACCCATAGATCGATATCTGCTCCTGCTGCAGATCCGCCAAACTTCATATCATACAGTCCTGCTTTCTCTGCTTCCTTCTTCGAGAACGCATTTGTCATGAACATCAAACCCTCATTATTTTTGTTGGAAATTCTGGATGCCATCGCATAATCGAACATCAAATCCTCTAGATAAGTCATGCCTTTCGGCCTGTTGTTCTTTATCACGCTGATTATGAAAGATTTCTCGTCCTTCTTTAGAAGAGGCATGGTTTTTTTCAGCCAATCCCTTTCAAGAAGGACATCATCGTCTGTCAAAACAAGATATTTACCTCGTGCATTCTTCATTCCAAGATTCCTGCCCGCAGCACCACCCTTGTTCTTTTGAGAAAACACCCGCATTCTGTTGTTCTTTGAAGCAAGCTTTTTCATGACAGATAATGAATCATCCCTAGAACCATCATCGACCAGAACAATTTCATAACTCTCATAATTTTGCTTCAACAATGCGCCAACGACTTCTTCTATGCGCTTCTCTGCATTATACACAGATATAACTATTGAGACTTCAGGATTTTTTTTTGTAGGCGAATCACTCATTTTTCACCCGCATATCGTTCACCCTATAAATGACCGGTCCCGAATTCTCGCAGAAAGGGTCATATTTTACAGGGACAGAATATATTGGAGTCATTTCGTTCTTGAATTCTGACAAGAAGCAAGGGTAGTCTATCACATATTCTATGCCATTATCCCTTAGATAATCTATTGTTTTTCCGCCTGATTTCCTATACTCCACTATCCCGTAATTGACCACTCCATCAAGGTTCACTATTGTCCTATCGCTGAAATAGCTGAATATGCCTGCATTGAAAGCGCCTATCTTCGCATCCTCAGGGATGTTCTCCTTAAGATAAATCGCTCCAGAATACATGTCATGCTGCCATGGGCATATCGAGGAGTTGTAAAGCACAGTCAATCTTATGATGAATAATAGCGATAAGACTAATATGATTATCAATGCTGCTTTTTTAATCCTAAATTTCTTAATCTTTGATAATAATATATCAAATGCGTTACCTAGCAATATTATCAGGAGCAGTAATATTGAGAGGAAATACCATGGTTGATGATGCCAGAACAGTAATAGATAAAAACCTGCCATGAACAATAATCCTAATATCACTGGAAGATTATCTTCTATGCTTTTCCTATTCAGTTTGTCTTTCAATGATAAAATCTTTGTATTCAATCCGATTATTACTCCAAATAATAATATTAATGATGATACTATTGCGAGTTTTACAGCAACAACCAATCCTGCAGGATAATGTACCGCTTCAGGCAATGATGCTGCATAGACCAATAATGCTAAAGCGAGAAAAATCAGTATGTTCCTGAATATCTTGCTTATCTTTATCCTGTAACTTATTATTGAACCGATAATCAATCCTATGATTAATGCAAGAAATGGTGCAGTAACAGTATAATTGAATATCTTGAAAAGCCCGAATACCCCTCCAAACATGATTTTATATAATATGCCGCTTAATCCAATACCATTCATAGAATTATACATCAATGCAGAACCGCTCCCCTGGACCCATAATCCAGTATTGATCCTGCTCCAGATTATCCATGGAGAGATTGTCAGTATAGTTGTGAGAGTTAGAAGTGCAATCTTTCCGATACTTTTTCCTACATTCTTGAAAACGTTCTTCTTTCTGAAAACATTATATATCACATCCAGTCCTATTGCTATGGCGATGAATATGCTATCGCTTCTAGAAAGTATCGCTAGCCCGAGCAAGATTCCCAATATTACAATATGCCAAATCCTTATTTTGGAGAAATCATTATTCCCTTTGATCTTGAAATTGATATATGCATATAATGATGCCCCTATGAAGAATGATGATAAGGCCACTTCTACACCAGTCATGGGTATGAATATGTTACATGGATTGAATAGCCAGATGAAAGCGCTGATCAACGCTGCATCCTTGTTTTTAGTCAATAGGACAACTATCCTATAAATGAATATGACTGTAAAAATGTTGAATAGCATCAGCAATATTAGTGCAGAGTATGAAGCCAATAGTTTGTTCAAGAGAAAAATTTTCACGAATGGCAGTATCATCAGGAGGTATAATGGATGGAATCCGTTTGTAGTGTTTATGCCATCAAAGCTCACTCCTTTTCCTTCCAATATATTTTCTGCTATCTTAAGATAATAATACATGTCATCGCCATTATACGTGACCAATTCACCTGCAGGTTGGATTATAATATATATTCTTATGATCAATGCAAGGATGATGAATATCCCTAATATTATCCAGTGTTTATCTTGTCTTTTCATATCCCCATACCTTCACGTCTGTAGTCTTGTATATGCCTTCAAAATCTGTACCAGCCGCTTTTGCAATATGTATTATGCCTGTGTCTGGTGCAATCACCTTCTTTGCATGCTTCACCATGCACACAAGTTCAGGAAGACTTGTCTCTCCAGTCATGTCTATGACATTATTGAATTTCCTGAATTTCTTATTGCCTGCAGCTTCTGATCTTGATCCCACAATCAATATCTTTTGGTTTTTGTTCTCATTTATTAGATTTTCTGTTTCAGAATCTGTCAGGTCCTTTTCTTTCCTTCCAGTTCGAGGACTTAATATTATGAATCCATTCTTTTTCAGATTGTGTTTCTTCATAATCTTCTCAGTTTTTTCTTCCTGTCCTTTTGTTGTGTAAACACTTGTCTTCTCATAATTCTTCTTTGAGAAATCCTTAATCAGTGAAAGGTTTTGTCTTATCATGTGCCTTTTCGGGTCGTAATCCATTATTTTGTTGAGCAAGAATCCTCCGCCCCTGCACCCATACCCTATACTGTACGCGCCTGTAAGGAATGCGATCAGGTTATTTCGTGGGTCGCCATGCATCTCAAACACTATGTCGAATCTTTTTGATTTTAATTCGTCTGCTAAATTCCATAATGATCTTTTCTTCCCTCCTCTTGCAATGAACCACGGGGCTTCATAAGTTATTATTTCATCTACAAATGGATTATTTGCGATCATAGGGACAGTCAATTCCCTGCATAAGACTGTTACCTTTGTCTTAGGATTATTTCTCTTGAAAGTCTCGAATGTCGGTGTCGCAAGGACCATGTCTCCAATGTGTTCCAGTCTTATGAAAAGCACACTATCGATTCTTTTTGGCTTCTTTCGGGTCTTAGTCCAGAAAAATAATATACTGCCAATTACATCAAACAAGAAAACGAATGGTACAAATATTTTTTTCACTAGGTATGTCATTTTATATATTTCAATACATCATCGACAGTTATCTTTCTCATACTTTCTATTGCTCGCCTATCTGGTGTTTTGCCAAAGAGTTCATAATTCTTGTCATAATGTTTTTTTCCTTTCCATATTGAATGGCTTTCCTTCAGCAATGGTGCCTTTCTTTTAGGATTAGTCGGGCCGAACAGCGAAATAACATTATTGTTCACGCATGCTGCCAAGTGCATCGGTCCAGAATCATTACACACCACTACATCGCATTTTGAAATGACTGCTGCCGATTCCTTGAGACTTAATTTCCCTATCAGGTCTAAGATGCTCTTTCTTATGTTTTTGTTTTCTAGTATATTTTTTGAAAGTTCTTTATCTGATTTCCCGCCTATCAAGACTACTTGATGGCCTTTAGAGACGAGTCTCTTTATCAATTCCGTATAATTGTCTATAGGCCAATTCCTTATTCCAGAGCTTTCTCCAGGATTATTGCCGCCCCCAGGGATTATACATACAACTCCTTTTTCAAGAGAATTTTTTTTCCAAATGCTTTCTGCTTTTTTTATATCATTTTTTGATAATGTCAAATCCATTCTTGTATCTTTATAATCTGGCCTGATGCCATCCGCTTTTAGCAAGTCAAGGTAATAGTGTATCTCGTGCTTATCATTGCCGTAATATGTCTTTTTTGTCAAGAATTTGCCTTCCTTTCCAAGCCTGTCGAATCCGATCCTTTCTTTTATGCCGAACATCTTTGCACTAAAGTTCATAGCCCAATGCTTATCTAGAACAAACACCTTATCATAATGCTCTTTTTTCACTTTTCTTATCAATGCAAAATATTCTTTTATTCTCCTTTTGAATATTATTGATTCATCGAACGGGATTATCTTATTGAGATTCTTGTTTCCTATAAGGACATCTTTGCTTGCACTACCTATCAGATAATCAATCGTTGCATCAGGGTATCTTTCCCTTAATTGCCTGACGAAAGGAGTCGTCATCAAAGTATCTCCTATCGCGCCTATCTTGAACAATAATATCTTCTTCATTTTTCACGCTCAAGAGTTTTAATGACTGCATCATAGACTTCATCGACTGATATAGCGTCCATGCACGTCTTTTGATCTTCACTCAACATCCATGGTACAAGTTTATGTGATGTATTATCAAGGAATGGACATCCATGCTTCGGATGAAAGATAGCTACATTCTTTCTGCCTAATGGCGCCCAAATTTTTGGCGTGTTAGGACCGAAAAGCCCTATTGTAGGTATGCCTTGTGCCGCAGCCAAGTGCATCGGCCCAGTGTCGTTGCTTACAAAAACATCAATCTTCTTCATTAGGTAGAACAATTCTTCAATACTGAACATGCCTGCCATGTTATGTATGTTTTTGTTCCCATCTCTTATTTTTTCGTATTTTTCCTTGTCAGATGTTGTTCCGATGAGGATTATGTTGAATTTTTCATTATTACCTATCAGTTTATTCGACAGT
>CAZJFT010000038.1:0-9107 GCA_964545585.1 uncultured Methanosarcinales archaeon | reverse complement strand
GTTAACTTTAAAAACTTCTCAAACAAACAGTAATGCATGGTTAAGAAGAATGCAGACAACACAAATATTAAATCTAACGGCAAAGAATGCGATCCTGACAGCATAATGGTCATCTGCGCGCATTCTGATGACCAGACATTCGGTCCTGGCGGCACTATAGCGAAGTATGCCAAGGAAGGCAAGAAAATATACACCGTCATATTCTCTTATGGACATATCTCTGCCCCATTATTGAAAAAAGAAGTCATCGCTTCTGCAAGGGTCAAGGAAGCGAAAGATGTCGATAAATTCATAGGCGGCGACGGAGTAATATTTCTAGGCATCGATGAGAATAAGTTCATTGAGCAGTTCAATCAGAAGAAGATGTACCCTAAATTAAAGAGACTCATACTTGAGAGGAGACCTTCAAGGATATTCACACACAGCCATGATGATCCTCATCCTGACCATCGTGCATTGAACAGATTGTTGATGGATACTCTCGACAGGATGAAATATAAGTGTGATGTATACGTATTTGACATATGGACGTTGTTCAATACAAAGAAACAGCATCATCCTAAGATTGTCGTTGACATCTCAAGCACTTTTAAGATGAAGATAAAAGCGCTCAAGATGTTTGAAAGCCAGAAAATGAGCCTCTTTTCATTGATGTGGTCTGTCTACCTTAAGGCATGGCTCTTAGGCAAACAGAATGGCATTAAATATGCTGAAGCATTTTATAAGATAAGATGAATATGGAAGGGAAAAATTTGAAGGACAAGAAGAGATTGCTCATAGCTACAGATAACTTCCTGCCGAGATGGGACGGCATAAGCAGGTTCCTGTCCGAGATAATCCCCAGGCTTACAGAGCATTATGAGATAACGGTCATCGCACCTGACTTCGGGACTTATGAGGACCCTAATATAACGCTGATAAAGATTCCATTATCGAAATTCTTCAAGGTAGGAGATTTTAATGTGCCGAAATTCAAGACAAAGACCATAAGGAAGGCAGTGAAGCATTCTGACATAGTGTTCTCACAGACAATAGGCCCCATAGGCTCTGGAGCGATAAATGCAGCGAAAAGATATAGGAAACCAGTATCTGCATTCATACACAGCATAGAGTGGGAGCTCGTCCCTAAGGCAATGAAGAGCATACTCCTGAAGAAATATTCGCAAATAATTGCAAAGCGTGTAGCGAAGAACCTCTACAACAGATGTGATCTCTTGATTATGCCATCACAGAACATTGCTGAATTATTCGTATGGAATAACATAAGAACGAACACAAAAATAGTGAATCTTGGTGTAGATGTAGATAAGTTCAAGCCGGCAGAAGAGAATGTAAGGCTCGATAACAGGAAACAATTAGGGATCGGCGATTATGATATAGTAATAGGATACCATGGAAGGATAAGCAGGGAGAAGGACCTAATCACACTGTTGAGGGCATTCACTAGAATGCAGAATTCCCATGATGACATCAAATTATTGGTGATCGGTGATGGGGTGAAGGAAATAAAAGAGCAGTTGGCCGCGAGGAAAGATGTGATACTTACTGGATCAAAGAATAATCCTATACCTTACTTGCAGATAATGGATATATATTGCATAACATCCTTGACTGAGACCACATGTCTGAGCCTTCTTGAGGCTATGAGCTGTGAAGTCGCTCCTGTAAGTACAGAAGTGGGATTCATCAAATCATACATAAAGAATGGTATAAATGGTTTGTTTTTCCAGAAACAGAATCCATACCATTTAGCAAGACAGATAGAAAAATTAATCAATGATGCAGAATTAAGGAAGAAGATTGCCAGGAACGCCAGGATAACTGTTGTCGAAAGATTCTCATGGGACAAGACCGCGGGCGGCATAATAGATGCCCTCGAAGCACTTCTTGAAAAGCATGAACATAAGAAGAAGTAATTTGAATTTCAGAAACAAAATTAACAGAAACAAAATTTTCTAATAACAATTCATATCTTCAAGCTTGTGACTTTGCTTATGCCATGCTCATTCATGCTCACACCATATAATGTGTCTGCTTCTGAGATGACTGCATCATTGTGACTTATTATAATATACTGCGCCTTTCCAGAATAGTTCTGTATTAATTTTGATAATTGTTCTGAGTTCTTCTTATCAAGGGCTACATCAACTTCATCCAATATATAAAATGGTGCAGGACTATACTCCTGTACGGCGAATATGAATGCTATTGCGGCCATAGTCTTCTCTCCACCAGAAAGAGATTTTATATCTAGGAATTTCGTTCCGGTAATCCTTACCTTAAGCAAAAGACCACCATTGAACGGATCATTATGATCCTCTAGCTCAAGGCTTGCCTCTCCTTTGCTAGAAAGAGCAGAGAATATCACCTTGAAATTGTGGTCAAGTATCTCGTATGTCTTCATGAACAGCTCTTTCTTCTTTGAATCTATCTCGTTTATCATTACGAGTACGGATTCTCTTTCAGTCCTTATCTTGTCTTTCTTCTCTATGAATGTCTTGTATTCCTTCTCTATATTCTCATATATCTCCAATGCGCGCATGTTCACTGCACCGATGTCCAATATCAATTTCTCGAATTGTGCTATCTCTCTCAATATCTCTGATTCTGGCTTGTCGACAAATAATTCTATACCTTCATACTGCTTGAACTCCTCTATCATCCCAGCCAATTGTGCACGTATCTCTGCAGACTGCAATGAGACAATATTGACTCTCTGTTCTATTGTTCTTGCATCTTCCTGTTTTCTGCCCATATCAGTTTCGTGTTTCGATATCTCATCTGAGAACGTATTTCTTTTGTTAAATAATTCCTTGAATTGAGCGAAGAATTTCGCCTCTGCCTTCTCTTTCTCTTTCAATATTGCTTGTTGTTCTGACAATCTCTTCTGTAATGCTGATTTTTCACTCTCGAATCCTTGTTTCTCCTTGTCCTGTTGCTTCAATACTTTCTGTATGTTCTCCTTCTCAGGATTCAACACATTGCTTATCTGTGAATCATTGTTCTTGATATCGCCCTTGATGTTTGAGATTTCTTCTTTCAACTGTTCTCTCTTCTGCTCGAATGCATTCAGCTCTGCAAGCAATGCAGGATTCCTCAATTCAGTCATCTTGTCCCTTAATTGTTGCTTCTTTATCTTGTATTGTGCAAGCTCCTTGTTCTTCTCCGAAGTCAATGAGAGTATCTTGTCCATCTCCCTGTCCAAATCCTTCAATTGCTTGTTCAATTCTGATTTCTGCTTCTTGCTTATGTCCAAATCGTTGGAGTCTATGTGCAACATCTTCTCCATCGCCTGTATCTCTCCGTCAAGCGTTGATTTCAATTCCCTTAATTTTCCTATAAGCTCTTCATTGTCTGCTTTTTTCTGCTCTAGATTATTTATCACTCTTTGCGCATCATCAATCTCTTTGTTCAGCTTATCGATGTCTTCACGCAATTCCTTCTCCTGGAATCCTAACCCGGTGCGCTGCCTATAGCCTCCTTGCATCGCTCCGCTTGTCTCTACCAGGTCACCTGTCATTGTGACCATCCTATAATTCCCTACACCTATCTTCCTTGCGGTCTCTATGTCATCAACTACAATAGTGTTCTCGAATACATAACTGAATACTTTCTCGAACTTCTGATCATAAGAAATGAGGTCTATAGCCAATCCTCTTATGCCTTTGCCTTTGAGGTTCTTCAACTCCTGCTTTATCTGCACACTCCTTATCTTGTTCAATGGCAGGAATGTCACAACACCTAATTTATTGTCTTTCAGATACTTGATGCATTCTGCGGCTATCTTATCATCTTCTACAACGATACTCTTCAATCTCTGTCCTGCCGCCACCTCTAATGCAAGGCTATATTCTGATTTCACATTCCCAAGGCTGCTCACCAATCCATAAATGCCTTCTTTCTTCAATTCAAGTATTTTCTGTACCGCGACTCCTGCAGCGACACTCTCCTTCAACGACATGTCCTTTGCATTAAGCTTGACGAGCTCTTCTTTCCTACTCAATATCTTTGTCCTTGCAGTGTCTATCTGTATCGCCAAGCTTGAATTCTCTGACAGTTCTTTGTTCAATTCCAATGTTGTCTTCTTGAATTGGTCTTTCTTGTTCTTTAATTTCTCCACCTGCTCCTTATTCTCCTTCTCTAATTTAAGGACATTATCTATGCTTTCATCGATGTTCTTTATGAGCAGTTCTGTCTTGTCTTTCTCTCTCAAGAGATTCTGCTGTTGCTCCCTTATCTTTTGCATCTCCTCGCTCAAGGATTCCGCCTTCTTGTCTATCTCCTCTATCTCCTTGTCTATCTGGCTTATATTGTCCAGATTGTTCTTCTCTGTGAATGCCTTTATCTTTGCCTCTACCTGTGCAAGATCTTTCTCCTTATCCTTTATTATGTTCTCGAATTCCTTTTTCTGTGACTGCAATACAGAAATTTTTGCAGTTATCTCTTCAAGACTCTTCTCCAATTGCGTCTTCCTCTCGTTGATTTTCGTTATCTCAGAATCTATTGAAATGCCGCGCTGAGTGCTCAATGCCAAGTCTATTTTTAGTTTCTCTACCTCTTTATGTATGGCTACCTGCTCCTTCTCACCTTTCTCTTCTATCTCCCTGTTTATCTTATCTATCTCGTGCTTCTTCTGTTCTATCAGGTCTTTCAGTTTGTTCGATTCCTCATTCAATTTCGATATCTTAGAATTGCCATCATCGATGTCTTTAGTGAATTTGTCTTTCTCCCCAGTCTTCGTCTTTATCTTGCTGTGCAATATCGTTGCCTTGTTCCGCTTTATCTTGTCGTTCAAGTCCTTGAATTTCAATGCTTGATCCCTGTCTTTCTTCAATTCTTGAAGGTGTGTCTTCCTCTCTGCGAGTATTATGTCCACTTCGTTCATCTTCTCTTCTACGCGCTGAAGCTCCCTCAATGCTTTTTCTTTCTTCTCTTCATATACAGAAAGGCCGGCTATCTGCTCAATCATCTCTCTCCTTTGTAGAGGACTCATCTCTATCAAATTCACAATCTCTCCTTGAAGGACTATATTATATCCGTCAGGATCGACTTTCGCAAATGCGAGCAGGTCAAGTATCTCCTGTCTTGTCTTATTGATATCGTTTATCTTGTATTGTGATTGTCCGTTCTCTTTGATTATCCTCGTAATCTTCACTTCATCGACATATTCCTTTACGTCCTTCTTCCGCTTGCTTGTCGAGCTTATCTGTGGGAATATCTTTGATTTGTTATCGAAGAATATGCTTACCTCTCCCTCTTTTGCAGGATTCTTCATCTTCCCGCCATTATATATCAGGTTAGAGCTCTTCTCTGCTCTCATCTCTTTGCTTGAGCCTTTCCCTAGAACGAAGCACAATGCATCCATGACATTGGATTTTCCTGAGCCATTCGGGCCTAGAACACAATTATACTTCTCTCCGAATATCAGTTCAGTCTTGTTTGCAAAGCTCTTAAAACCCTTTATTTCCAATCTCGTAATCCTTGTTAACTTACTAGTCATTCTATAACTCACTCACTACTCACAAAATACGTGAAAAAGCGCTATTTCATATTTAAATTTGATGATTTAAGGTAAGAAATAGTTTATAAATTTTTGGGCTTTATAATCATGAGACTTGCATTGTCCAAATCGGCATATGCTGAAGCGTATAATCCGTAAAAGAAGTCTTTTTTTAGATATCTCTTGTTTCCGCCACGTTCATCCCATAACGGATCATTAGCATAAATGTATTTATCATCAATTCCAGTGATTACATTGAAATGAAAGTTAAAAACAGGATTTTTTCCATCTAAAAAATTTGTTGTCATCAATGCAGCTACAGGCCTCTTCACATTCAATTCCTTTGATATATCGGCTTCATCAGGTATTTTTATGAGCATTTTCCCGCCGCTCTTGATGAATCCACTGAAATAATTTAGCACTTTCCTGTTCTGTTCATTCTTGCTTGTTGATGCTAAAGAGTCTATCCTCTTCAATATATCCTTCTGGCTTAATCCCTTATCATTGTTTGTGAACATCGCAGGGTGTTGAGTTATTATCGTCACATCAAAACCTTTTTCTATAAGATATTTTCCGAGCTGTGGCGCATAAGTACCTACAGCATCAGTGATTATATTTTTCTTGTTTTCTTCAAATGAGAGATTCTTCTTATAATATTGCATAATCATCGTTATTCCTGCTATACCACAATCTACTGAATCTTTTGGCTGTGTTATTAATGGCACATCTAATTTCATCTTAATATCTCTAAAACTCTCTCTAAAACTCTCCCAGGCTCTTTTGTTTTCCCTTATCTGCTAAATCTTTATATGTCTGCCAACTCTTCCTGAACAGGTGCTGGTATTCCTTCTTGTTCCAATTATGCTTTATGAACTCCTTCGTCTTTGGATCGGAAGGATATCCTGAGCCGAAATCTATCTTGAATTTCCTCTTGAACTTCAACAATTCGCGCTCCCTTGTCTCTTTCGCGATTATTGATGCGGCACCTACTATCAGATGGTTGAGATCGGCCTTATGCTCAACTATCAATTCTATCTCATCATTATCTACATGTTCTTTGAAATGGTTCTTATACGCATTGATATTCGTCGATGGACAATCAATAACCACCCTACTAACGTCATTCTCCAGTTTTGCATCAATCTTGTTCAATAGGTCTGCTGCCTTGTCCGCCTCGAGCCAATTGAGATTGTATTCTTTTGAATTGACAGCTTCATCAATCTCTTGAGGCGGTATTATCGCCATCTCAAACTTCACTGCATGCTCTATGTTCTTGAATATCTCTCCGCGTTGTTTCTCTGATAATAGTTTTGAATCCTTTACGCCATTCTCTTTCAGAATATGTATCTTGTCCTCAGGTATCGCTGCACATACTATGACTAATGGACCGATTATAGGACCTCTCCCCGCCTCATCAATGCCTGCTATGAATGTCATTATTGTTCCACCTTATTCATCACATTCATCAACTCATTAATATTTTTTGTCATTGTGATGCCTCTGCGCAGTTCTGCTCCACCAATCATACCTTTTGTGTAATCCATTGCATGATCTTTTACACGCGCATATGATATTTTGTAATCTTTTGCATATTCTAAGTATTTGAAGAAGTATGATAGTTTCTCTTTGTCATTAAGAGTCATATATGTTCCGTTCTCAAAATAATCTTTCATCTGATTAAATATATATGGATTTCCCTGTGCGCCTCTACCTATCATTACGTAATCACATCCTGTCTCCTTGAACATCTGTTCTGCATCCTCTGGCTTGACAACATCCCCATTCCCAACGACAGGTATCGATACTGATTCTTTCAATTCCTTTATCCAAACCCATTGGCCTTTTGCATTTCCAGAATATCCTTGCTTTAATGTCCTTGCATGCAATGCAATCATTGACACGCCCGATTCTTCAGCGATTTTTGCGATGTTCTTGAACAGATAACATGAATTATTATCTATGCCTGCCCTCACTTTAAGCGTCACTGGCTTATCGACTGCGTTCACCAATTCAGCGAATAATTTCTTAACATGATCTGGCTTTTCAAGAAGCGCAGCTCCTGCCTGCTGCGCAGTAATATGATCAGCAGGACATCCCATATTATAGTCTATCATGTCAAAGTATGGTTCGACTATCTTTGCTGCCTTGACTGTCTTCTCTATATCAAAACCGAACAATTGAATGCTTCTAGGAGATTCTTTATCTGAAAATTCTACAAACTCGCGAATATTCCCGACACTACCTTTGTGCGCTACCGCGTGCACACTTGTCAATTCTGTTGTCGTGAGACCGGCACCAAGTTCTGAACATAATAACCTGAATGCAGGATCAGTAATCCCTGACATAGGTGCAAGGAAGAATTTTGATTTGAATTTTGGAATTGTCATTTTAGAAGTATGTCGCCTACAGGCGATCTTTATTTTTCCCTAGGCTTTTTTTAAAAAGTATAGCGGGGATTGGATTTGAATTCATCGACCAGGACGCTTTCGCGTCATAACCTCCAATGACCTCAGGGTTATGAGCCTTTCGCGGCCCGTTTGTGCGAGCCTCTGCGAGCACTCCTGTCTGCTCTACCCCGCTATGTTAGGGCAGAACAGGAGTTCATTTAAAAAGATTTTCATATATCAGATTTCATATATTATGAAAGTCCGGAAAAATCACCTATGTTTGCATCCTGGCCAGCAGCATGGTCTACGTTTGCCTTTCAACAAGTCTTCTTTTAATCGCGTAATATGTTTATTTCTTGTCTCTTCAGTCTTCACTGATGTCACCCAGCATATCCATTCGTTGCGTGCTAGCGGCGTCAAAGAATCCCAAGCAGTCTGCAATTTAGATGATGATTTTAGTGCTATTTTCATGTCTTTTGGCAATTCATGTAATGTGTCTTCTGATGAGCGTACCATGATAACAATCAATAATGAAGCATTATTTATAGTTTATTAATCTTGAAATCAGATTTAATATTGAATAGATATTTTTCAATTAACCTCATATAATCAATTAACTTTATATAATATGCATTATAGGTATGTGTCATGGCTTCAAGACAATGGTTCCTTACTTGGTGGGCTATAGCGTTATATGTTCTCATAATTACATGCACTATAATCGCTTTCTTCTGGAATGATGATTCTAGTCCTGTGAAGGAATATATACTAGATAATATTATCGCGCCTGTCAAGGAAATCATTGGGATAGAAGATAAAGATATTATAAATGATGATTCTATGCTAAATGACACGACCACTGCACCTTCAGAGAAAGAAGATGAATCTATCATCGCTGGAGGCGGAGGAGGTGGGGGAGGAGGCGGTGGAGGCGGCGGCGCTTCTGCAAGCACGCCTGTGGCACCTCCTGATATTATTTTAGGTTCAGAGAATTTCAATAGTCTTGAGGGGTTGTTCAATTTCGGCAATCCTGTAGGTAATAGAGTAGATATTTATGGTATGGCATTCCAGGTGTCTGGGGTCGACATGTATGATCATTTCTTCTTCACTGATGATGAAGAGGTGATGGATAACCCTGTTCTAATGTTGGTTAATGGCGCAGAATTCCATATCACGGTAATAATAATGATATTTATGGCTTTAGTTATATTAATCCTTGC
>CAZJFT010000037.1:0-9301 GCA_964545585.1 uncultured Methanosarcinales archaeon | reverse complement strand
GGCATCAATGACCTGTCTTGAGGGGTATCATCACTATATCCAAGAGTTATTATCGCTTGAGGCCTCACATCTGGCGGTATTGCAAATAATGACCTTATCTTATCCTCTTCGAATGCACCGATCCAACATGTGCCTAATCCTACATCGGTCGCTGATAATAATATATTCTGTATCGCCGCAGCACAATCCTGGACATTATAAAGTCTTTTACCTCTCAATCCATAATACATCTCATGCTTCTCTGGAAACCCGCATACGACTATCAATGCGGGCGCAGTCTGTATCCAGTACTGCTCCACAGAATAAGATGCCACTTGTTTTATAAGTTCCTTGTCAGTGACTATGATGAAACTCCAATCCTGAAGGTTTCCTGCTGATGGCGCCTTCCTTGCAGCATCGATTATTGTCGTTATCTTCTCAAACTCTACAGGCTTGTCTAGATACTTCCTTATAGAACGTCTCTGGTTTATGGCCTCTAAAGTTTCCATAGTTGTATGCTAGAAACTGATATTTAAAAATCTTTTGTAGAAAATGTTACGTTGAGATTCATATGTTTATCTCAGCCTGTTTCCGCATCCATGGCAATAATTTGTTGTTGAAGGATTCTTGTCGCCGCATCTCTTGCATACTACGATGGTCAATGCGTGTCCGGAATGTTGTGTGGTTTGATGGTTTGAGTCAACATTTTGATGTATGCCGTGATATGGATGTGTTTTTGCATATGAACTGGAATGTTGCGTTTGTTGTGTTGTCTGCTGTTGCTTGCTCATTTCCTGCTGTCTCGCCGCATTATTCAGCTGCTCCTCAATACGATTTTTATGCATCGGTTGTTCCGGTGCTTGTCCCACGTTCTTATGATGGTGTGTATTTGTGCTTTTTTCTAATGCATGTCTTGCCTTGTGGTATTCTGTTTCTTTCTCTTCATCCATCTTCTTGAAGAATAATTTTATGAACCCCACTATTATGAAAAGTATTCCTATGAAGAAAAAAAATGCCATTGACAAATTCGGTGTTCCATCAGGCTTAGGGATGAACTTATAAACGTATCCGGAAAGGCCTGCCATGAACACGCCGATTATGATATATGCTATTCCTGGGATTTTCATGATATATCTTTTGTGCAAGATTTTATAAATTTTTCTTAGTATATATCTAATCTATTTCCTCAACGCCTCTACAGGATTTAGCTCTGCTGCCTGTTTTGCAGGGAATATTCCTGATATGGTGCCTATGACCATCGCGAAAAGCACTGACCCTAGCAGCAGCCACCATGGGAGGAATACTTGGAAGAATCCCTCTCCTAAGAATACTTCTATGGCTTTTTCTGCAATCAGGCTTATGCTTGCACCTAATGCTACACCTATCGCTCCTCCTATGAATCCTATCATAGCTGACTCTATTAAGAATATCTTGACTATATCAGAATTCTTTGCGCCGATGCTCTTCATTATGCCGATTTCTCTGTTCCTCTCAAGCACTGATGTATACATTGTATTCGCTATACCTATTGCTCCTACAAGCAGCGATATAGATGCCAAACCAACCAATAATGTGGTTATTACATTGAATATTGTAAGGAATGATTCGACAAATTTTTTTGTCGATTCTACTGTAAAGTCTTCTTTGCCTTCATCAACACCCCTTTCCCTGCGCAAGTCCCTCTTTATGTTATCGACCACCTTATCAAGTTCCTCTGCATTATATATCTGCACCATTATCATTGAGACTTCTTCGTCCTGGCCGAATAGCTCCCTCGCGTCATCAATGGTCATCATAATTATGCTAGAGACTCCCGGGTTCCCTCCTGTCTTTATTATTCCTACTACAGTGAACTGTCGATCATTTATCTTTATCCTATCGCCCAAGACTATTTCCCTGCCGAAATTTGATTCTTTTGCAAACTCTGGTCCGATGATTATCTTGTTGCTATCTCCTTCTTTCAATGTCCTTCCGAATTCTACGTCATACATTCCTGAACTGTCATAGACTATCCTTGAATCGTCTACAGGCATCCCGCGTACACTAGAATATTTTATCTTGTTGTTGAATTCTATCTTTGCAATTTTTTGTAATGGACCTATGGCTTCTTCAACACCGCTTGATTTCCTCACGACTTCCAGATCGTCGATAGTCAATCCTATCCCAGAATCCTCGATCGCTGGGCCGCCCTGCATCGCTGTCTTCGGAGATACAGTTATCTTGTCTGCGCCAATCTTTGAGAACTGTTGGTCGACAGTGTATTGTAATCCTCTTCCTAGACTCACTAATGCGACTACTGCAGCTATCCCTATGACTATTCCTATGACTGTCAACCAACTCCTGACCCTGCGATGTGTCAGGTTCTCCACTGCTAGTTTGAAAAAATCCTTGAACATTTTTTTTGTATTTTTTTACTTCTTTTGTATTTTTTTTATTGTTCTAATACCTTATTTTTTTAGATCATTAATGTATCATATCATTCATATCTCAATGCTTCCACAGGATTCTGTCTTGATGCCTGTAATGCAGGAAGCAACCCGGATAATGTCCCGACAAAAAATGCGAATCCCAATGCGCCGACAATAAGATACCATGGGAAATATGCCTGGAGCAATACAGTATCTAAAGCGACCCTTCCGATGAATTCAATTATCTTGCTCAAGCCTATCCCTAACGCTATGCCTGTCGCTCCGCCTATAAGTCCTATCATGCCAGACTCTATTAGAAATATCTTTAGTATTTGGTCATTCCTTGCGCCTATGGCCTTCATTACCCCTATCTCATTTGTCCTCTGCAATACTGCAGTATACATGGTGTTCATTATCCCCACTCCACCGACAAACAATGAGATTGCAGCTATGCCGACAACGATTGCAGTCAATGCATTAAGTATAATTCCAAAAGAATCCAATAATTCATCTGTTGTCTGTACATCAAAGTCTTCCTCGTCTTCCTTTACATTCCTATAATCCCTTAGTTCTTTCTTAATGTTCTCTGCGACCACCAATGGGTCTTCCCCTGCCTTGACCCTGACCAATATATAATTCTCATTAGTGGACTTGAACACTTCTTCATATGCTTCATCAGATATTATTATTCCATTATCTACATCAGGGTCTCCCATCTCTTTCAATATCCCGACAACATCAAACTTCTGTCCATTGACAGTTATCTTATCTCCAAGGCTTATTGGCCTGTCGAACACTTTCTCACCATACAAATCATGTCCGACCATTGCCTTGTACTTGTCTCCATCTCTTAATGGCCTGCCCTGTTCGTATTCAAAATTATAACTTTCTTCGACGAGCTTATACTTATCCCCTGTAGGGACTGCTATGACTGTCTGTATTATCTGCTCATCCTGTTTCTCCACCCTTGCGGATGCAAATCTCACTCCTAATGCTTGATCTACTCCTCTAGTCCGCTCAATGACTTCGATATCTCTGCTTGTCAATGGGGCGACTCCTGATGAACCGGTGAATCCTGCTGCTGAAGTCACGAATATCTTGTCAGTCCCTAGTTTTTGGAACTCGTCCATGACTACTTTCTGGACGCCCTGTCCGAGGCTTACCAATGCGACTACTGCAGCTATGCCTATGACTATCCCTATTATAGTAAGCAGACTCCTTAATTTCCTATGCCTTATGTTCTCTACAGCAAGGCGAAAATAGTCCTTAATCATCGGTTTTTATGCCTTTATGTGCATCGATTATGCCCATCCTTTCTTGTTCTTCTTCATCCGCTTGTAGAATATCCATGCGACCACTGCAATTATTATTATGACCAATATTATAGTTATGGACATCCCTCCGCCATTGACTTTCTCCAGCTTGCTGCTGTCAATCACGTGCAATTTGATGTTCTGTGTATTCTCATAATACTTGTTCGTAGCATCCCTATATTCGAGCTTAATGGGAACAACAGTATCAGTCACTCCTTTGTTTATCGATATTTTGTAATCTATAGTCTGATAATCATCTGATTCAAGATTCCCGATATAGTTGACTGCAGATTCGGATATAATATCATAATCTTCGCTCTCCTGAAGCACCGCATTCAAGAACTTTATATCCCCTAATCCCTTGTTTATTATCTTAAGGGATATCGTGCCTGCAAGCTTGTCGTTGTTTATGTCTGTCCTGTCAAGTATTGCAGATATCTCTGGATTGCTATTCACAGTCAATCCTATGAAGTCTGTTTTGTTATTCTTTGTGCCGAGATTATCATAGTATTCAAGTACGAATGGTATCTTGTATATCTTTGAGTCTGCATCAGGATAGACTACTAAGTCATACTTGAACTCTGCGCTCTGACCTGGATCGAGCCTGTATATTCTCTTCTCTGCACTTGAATCAACTGGTGCGAATGGCAGGTCAACAACTGTACTCCCGACTATCGATTGAAGATACAGTTTAAGGCTCAAGTCTGTGAAAGAGTTCGGAGCGACATTCTTTACTGTTATAGTCACTGTGCCTTCTGATCCTGGAGCGATCTGCTCAGGAGATATCTTCACTGACTCTATGGATATGGTTGTGTCTCTTGATTGTACAAGTAATGATAATGTCTCCTCTACCTGTATTGCGCTGTTAGAATCTCTTACTCTTACCTTGAATGTGTTTGTGCCTTGCAACGCACCTTCATCTACCTTCAGGTTGAAATCCACTTGATAATCTTTCTTTGCGCCGAGCAATGGTATGGTCTTTGTCAACTGGTCATTGTATATGCTGAACGGGTATTCAGGTATCAATTCCACGACCACATTCTTTGCAGTATCAGTATTATCGTTTGATGCAGTGTTCTGCACTAATACCCATACTTTCACAGTATCCCCGGGGGCTACTGGATATGGCTCATACTTGCTAAGGCTTGCCTGCAATGACGGTGCAGCTGCCACAAGCTGCAATGCAAACAATGCAACAATCATATATGCTAAATATATCTTTTTCATGTATACCACCTTTGTTCTTTTGATATTGTTTTTTTGAATTTCAATCGCTATGCCTTTCTCCTTTTATACTTTTGATTACCTCTCCATCCTTAAGCACTTCAATCCTTTCTGCATATTGCGCTAGCTTATCATCATGTGTGACCATAACTATGGTCTTGCCTTTCTTATGTAGTTCCTGAAGGAAGTGCATTACATTTGCTCCTGATTTGCTGTCAAGATTTCCTGTCGGTTCATCTGCGAGTATTATCTCCGGATCGACAGCCAATGCTCTTGCGATAGCGACCCTCTGTTGTTGTCCTCCCGATAATTCATTCGGTTTATGGTCCATCCTGTCCACAAGATCGACGCTCTTCAATAATTTCTCAGATATCTGCATTCTTTTATCTTCAGGGACATCCAGGAATGTTAATGGGAGCATCACATTCTCCTGCGCAGAGAGCGTGTTTATAAGGTTGAATTTTTGGAATATAAATCCTATCTTCTTCCCTCTTATTTGCGCTAGCTGCGATTCTTCCAATTTAGATATGTCGTGCCCATCCAGATATATCTTTCCTTTTGTCGGCACGTCAAGACATCCGACCATGTTCATCGCTGTACTCTTGCCTGATCCGGACGGTCCTTGTATGGCTACAAATTCTCCTTTCTTCACTGTTATGTTTATTCCTCTAAGTGCCTCTACTTTCACATCTCCCATCTGATATATTTTCCATACATCTTTGAGTTGTATGACTGGTTTGTCTTTCATGTTTGTCCTCTTATCTTCTCGATTCTTCTAATCATTTCACTGATTATCTGTTCCCCCAAAAGAACATCGCTATAATATTTTTCTATTATCTTCAATTCATGCCTTGATGATTTGGTCTTCTTGTATTCATTGATTATTCCCGGAAGGCTCTCTTTCGCACGTCCTATTATGTATTGCTGTTTCTTCTTGAGCATGCTGAGCATCATCTCCATTATGTCATTCTCCATCTTTATGTATACTTTTTTTGAGTGCGGTTTCTTGAATTTGTGCACTAGTCCTGCCGCTTCCATGAATTTTAGGCTTGTGGATGTAGATGATAGGCTGTATCCTGTCTTCTTTGATAGCTCTTCAAGGCTTATCTCGTCCTGCTCTATGAACAACGTTGCAGTTATCCTTGCAGTAGTCTCATCTAATCCGTTAGCTTTCACGTTCTCTATCATCAACTCTATGAATTGTTCTCTAGGGTTTTTTATCATTTTAATTTCGTAACTTTGAGAACGATGTTCTCAATTCCCGAAAATCTTTCTTAACAGATTTTCGGAACTTTCAGTATTTTCAGAAAGAAACAAATATTACTTTATATAGTTTATGGAAAATAAAGACTGAATATCCATAAATTTTATAAACTCATAAGTGACAAGAACAATATGATATGCCCTGTTTGCCTGGCAAACAACGTCACAGAGCATTATGACGAAAAACACAACAAATACAGCTACAACTGCGAAGACTGCCATTATGAATGGGAATGAATAGATTCTTACACTAGTTCTCGTATGGGGTTCCCTGTCTGTTGTACGCGAAATATTTATAAAACAAATACGGTTTCAGTTCTATCATGCCCCTGTAGCATAGTAGCTATTGCGGCAGACTTGTACGTCGAGAAATCGACCAAAGAGATCTGCAGGTCGCGAGTGCAATTCTCGCCAGGGGCTTTGTACTTCATAGTACAATTCTCATATTTTTTGGAAATCAGTTTTGTACTCTCGTAGATGAAACTGAAAGTCAGATTTGCACTCTGAAAAGTATCTTAATAGAATTAGATTAAGGAATATTCTTTATTACTTTACGATAGATGTCCATGCTACTTAAATCATATTTACTTAATTTGTTAGTTGCTCTTTTATGTTTTAATTGTAGTATTTTATTTTTATTACTCTTATTAATCTCTTTTCTTAATAATGTATTTAATGTTTTTTCTTTAGTTATAGATTTAAGAAACCATATTTCTACTTCCCATTTGAGAGGAAACATATTTGAATGCAAATTCACAATAAAACCTTGTGGTCTGTTCTTTCTTTTGAATTTGACAAAATCTCCATATTCATATTTCTGAAATTTTCGTTGATTAATAAAATCTTTGAGTGCATTTAGAGAACTTTTTTGAGGAGTCTTTGTAAGAACTACAATATCTATGTCTGGATCATACATCACATCAAGAGCAAAACTACCTATAATTTCAGGTTCACCATATTTAATTAATGTTGGAATAACTTTTCCATTAAGCAATATTTTTTCAGCCTGTTTTCTTCGTTCTGAACTTAACTTCAAGATTTTGTCCATCTATCTTATCACAATAAAGATAATATATAAATTTGACTATTTCATAACATTTAAATAAATACTTACATTCCTATTTAATGGAGGATGTAAAGAAATAGCATTAACAAATGCGAGTTATACTCTCTTAATAAGAACTGATTAGAGGCTTACTTCTGCTTAAGAAACTTCAAGGAATCGCCCTGAATCTTGTTGATATAAGGCCCCATTCTAGGAATATCAATGCGAGTGCAAAGATAAGAAGTCCTGGACCTAAATCTATCCCTATGTATGCCTTGTTGCTCGATTCTAGAATCTCGTTGAATGCGGCTTGCAATTCTGCATTGTTCTTCGCATCATAATATTTTCCGCCTGTCTCATTAGCCAACTTGAGAAGGACATTCTCGTCATATACTGCGCTTATGTTGTAATATTCTGGGAGATACCCTATCGGGCCGGTGTCGCTCCCTAATCCTATAGTGTATATCCTTGCATTGTTGTTCTGCGCATAATTTATGCCTTCATTTATCGGATCCTTTATGAAATATGATGCAGTGTTGCTTCCATCAGTCAATAGTATGATTGTCCTTCCACGCTCTGAAGGCAATAAGAGGTTGGTGCTTGTCACGACTGCATCAGCTATGTTCGTCCCTCCTACATGTGCAGGTTCGATATCATTGACTGTCATTTTGAGAAATGCCTTATTCCTTGTAGGTACACGCTCGATGAATGATGCGCCCGAGAATGTTATTAATCCTATCTCTGAGTCTGATTGTATCCTGTCGATGAATTGTTTAGAGTATTCTTTTGCTGCTTCAAGTCTTGTCGGATCCAGGTCTGAAGCAGTCATAGAGGAACTTGCATCTATGGCAATCACAAAATCATTCTCATTAGTGTATCCTTCATACCATAATGTGGTGCTTGCGATAGCAAGGATCAAGGAGAACAAAATGACCATTCTAGTGAACAGCACAAGATTGTTCTTTGTCATTATATTTTGATCAGTGACCTTTTTTAAAGCTTCAAAATTTGCGAAACGCATAGCCTTTCTCCTGCTATATTTCAAGAACGCATAATGGCTTACAATAAGCAATGGGACACTAAGAAGGTACCATAGATATTCAGGATTCTCGAAAGTCAGATACATGCTTTGCTCACCTTTTTCGCTTGTTCAATTTTTTTTAGCCGTATTTTATCCCTTATATGTTATTCTTGCTTTTATAGTTTATAATTGTATGGTTTATATTCCTCTACTATCTATGCGTCAATGCCCTCTTCTTGAAGAAGGTCATTATCTCCTTGTAAAAATCCTTGCTCGTGTCTAATTTCAAAAGATCGGATTTTGTGGCCTTGAAATGCCTCTCTATCTTTGCCTCTTCTTCAGCGACATAATCTGCATATGCCTTGCTATATTTTTTTGTATCTATATATATTTTCTCTCCACTGTATGGATCCTCAAGAAGGTACTGTCCTAACTCTGGAGGCAGATGTCTGTCTCTAGGATCCCTTATCATTATCCCTATTACTTCATATTTCTGTGATGCTATCCTTAAGTATTTATACCATTTCTCATCCAGGCCGATGAAGTCTGATACTATGATTATGACTGCGCGATTCTTCAGGAAAGAGAACAAGAAATTCATAGACTTGCCCAAATCAAAATTTCCCCCATAATTGTTCACATTGCTCAAATCCTTGACTATCATATAATGCATCCTTCGTCCCATATTCAACGGTAGCCTGGTGACCAGCTTATCAGTGAACATGCTCAGACCTACTGAGTCTCCGCTCCTCAATATCGCGAATGCAAGACTCGAAACGACCTCTGCACCATATTCTGCCTTAAGTTTTCTCGTCGAGCTGAAGAGCATGCTGTTGCTTACGTCAAACATAAAGAATACATTGACACTCTTCTCCTGTTCATATTCTTTTATCAATAAGCTTTTAGACCTCAATGATGCCTTCCAATCTATAAGGCTTGCATCATCACCATACTGATATGTCCTATAACCGGAGAATTCCATACCATGGCCTTTGAACGTAGTCGTCCAATTGCCTTCTATTACTTCGCTCAATGCGTGCTGTCTTGC
>CAZJFT010000036.1:7873-9318 GCA_964545585.1 uncultured Methanosarcinales archaeon | reverse complement strand
TTAGAACCGCCAGCACCATAAAAAGTGATGTTTGCAGAACTGTTGATTGATTGGTGGAGGCCTGATGAATTAACTGATATCCATCCAGGACCCATATCTACATGGGTATCGAAATCTGCGCCTGATACATTCACGCCTGAATTCCACCGTATCTTTCCATAACCTGTGATTTCAAGAACGAAATCGCTTATGTTGTGCAATTGCTGTGAAGTATATGAACCGAATTGTGTCGTCGCTCCATTGAAGCGCGTAATATTAGGCATTCCTTGTAGAGCGGTCAATCTTATGACATAGAAACATCCTTCAGTCGATGTAGCATATAAAAAGTCATCGACTATATTGAGGCTGTATGTTGCATTATATATGCATGATCCGGATGTCTGTGTGAAATTGCTGTGCAATGATGGTGATGTAGAATTAGTTACATTAACAACAGCTATACCATTATATGTATCATTGTTTGATCCTACAAATGCATATTTTGTGCTTCCAACCGTAACAACAGTAGTTGTAATCGGCCCCAGCGTAGCTGCTGCGCCGCCGTTTGCCTTGTTTGCGACATTTGCCACGCTTCCGACAAACGATAATGCCCCACCATTGTTTATTGCATTCGTGGCGTTTATTATAGTCAGATATCCGTCTGCAGGGGATAGTGCATATATTAGTTTCGTGGAATTCTCGAAATAGAAGTCCTGCACTGAATCCAGGCTGTTTGCGCCTGCAGCGTCTGTCACATTCGATATGCATGAGATGTTCCCGTCTGAACTTATATTGAGTATGCTTATCGCGTCATCATCGTATGATGCGGCAATGAAGATGTTCGTTCCAGGAACGAACTCTATCTTGCGCACATTATCCACAGAGCACGGAGGGACCGCAACATTATAGTAAGAGATAGGAGTTGAAACAGCGTTCGTGCTCGTGCAATTATATACACTGACAGTATCATCTACACCTGCAGATATCAAGCAGAAACGCGTCCCTGCAATATCGATATATGCATTCTGGTACCCATTATCTAGGCTTCCGTTGCTTGGCGCAGTATTTACTGATATGGCTGCAGTAGTACCATTCAAGTATACAGGAGTACTGTATGTTATGTTATATATGCTTATTATGTCGTCCACCGTCGATGCAGTATAGAGATATTTATTCACATCATCTAGAGTGATCCACCATACAGCATCAACGCTTCCAGGTCCGGCGGCATCATAGACAGATCCAAGACAGCGTACATTGAATGGGTTTGTAGCATTAATTACGGTGATATAATCTGCACCATACGCAGATATTATAAAAAATCCCCTGCTGTCATAAACCATCCCTCTTGAGCCTAATAGATTGCAAGATCCGCTATTATTGAAGTATGTCGATGCAAGGCTCATGCTCAATGAGCCATCAATCAATACAGTATAATTATATGCAGTAGAATTGACAAACAACAC
>CAZJFT010000036.1:0-7863 GCA_964545585.1 uncultured Methanosarcinales archaeon | reverse complement strand
TTCGTGTAATTCCTTATCAGTGCATTCCATGCATTCAATTGTGAGAATAATCGTCCGTCGTATTCTATCAGATCCCCAGTATGTATAAGCAATGATTTCATTTCATCAGGAGACATTGGCTCGTTCTCAAGCAATAATGCTGCTGTTCCTGAAACGAACGGGACACTGATAGAAGTTCCTGATACAGACGCATAATTTCCTGATGAGTCTTTAGTAAGGACATTCTCTCCTGGAGCGACTAGAATCGTCGCATTATTGTAGTTCGTAAATGATGCGATACTGCCTGATTTTGTGCTTGCACCTACCGGCAATGCTCCGCTTGCGCATGAAGGTATTTTCACTGCATCTTCTGAGCCGTCGTTTCCTGTAGCGACGACCACAAGCGTACCTGCATCGTTCAATTCATTAATCTTCTGCGCAACCAAGTCATCATCGCAGTATCCTGTCGATGATCCGCCGCCTATGCTCATCGATATTATCGATGCGTTCTGTTGATCGCAATAATCAAGTCCTGCAAGTATGTCTGAGGCATATCCTGTGCCTGCGTCAGAGATTACTTTTGCTATAATCAATTCTGTGTATGGCGCAGACTCTTTAATCGAATACGCTATATTTGAACCGTGGCCATTGCCATCCTGATAATAATTGATGTTGTCGATGAAGTTGTATCCGACAGAATCTATTTCCAATGCATCAGAAAGCCCGGTATCGAGTATGCATATTTTTATCCCTTGGCCAGAATATCCTGCATCCATGACGGCATTTATCTTTGTGATGTTCATTGCATTTGCTGTCAGTACGGAATATTGTTCATCAAGCAGTATCTGTTCTGTCTCAGGCATCTGTGCAAGCTGGTTCAGCAACTCATAATCGACCACTACCGATGTCAACTCACCTACATCTCTCTTTATCTCTATTGGACGGTTCTTTTTTGTGACTATGACTTTTTTGCCGATCGATTTTATGCTTGCAGACTCCAATTCTGCCAATCCTGCAGTCTTTAGTTGTTTTGAGCCTTCATCAGGCACGACTGTGACTGCATCGACAGATGTTTTTACCATTATTCGTACAGAGCCATCTCTCGCCAGGACCTCAAGCACTTCTTGCGGTATTTTTGTTTGAGAGTATATCTTGAATGTGTTGCTTATTATGACTTCTTCTCCATCAGTGACGTATATGTAGAAGTCTTGTGGCACTGATGATATGGGTGTTATGTTCAGCATGTCTCCGTCCAATATGTATTCTACATCTGGATTGCTCATCAAATCATATGACAGCGTTTCTCCTTCAGGATCGTAGAAATATTCTGAAAGGTCGATTATTGTGGATCCATATATGTCGGGGATGTCCATAGACTGCACAGGCGCCTGATTAATCGTTTCCTGTGTGTAGAGTATTTTTTCTAGATAGAATTCTCCTTCTAGGACTTCAACGACTATCGATAGATTATAAGGCGGCAATTCAATGTCGCACGTGTCTGAGCATCTGTCTGTGATTGTGGTGAATGGTACTATGAATTCGGGCATTATCTCAGTCTCATTGGCTGTTTCATTCAGAGAATCATTAATCGCCGGCTCGGTGACATTGATTTCTGGCTCAGTGATGTTAACTTCTGGCTCAGTCACATTTTCTGTAGGTTCAGTCGTATCAGGTTCAGTGATGTTGATTTCAGGTTCAGTAACATTGATCTCCGGTTCAGTTATATCCTGTTCTGGTTCAACACTCTCATTCACGGTTTCATTTATCGTATAGTTTATCTCTATCTTTTCCTTATTCTCTTTCACTGCATATCCTGTTATCAGGTTCCCAGAATCAGGAATCGATGGCTCATAAATTAAATATTCAGAAGTCACTCCGTCAATCTCTGACACTAATTTCATGACGAATTGCCCAGTATATCTTCCAGTTATACGGATGCTCGTAAGGTTATTCGTATTGTTCGCGACATCAAGGACATTGAAGTAGTATTCTGTCGTCCCATTTGTGAAATTCTGGTCTACCCTAAGCACATATTCCTGTTGCCCTTCATCTAACCCTAATAATCCTGTCAATGTAGGATTGATGAATGCATAGAAGAACATCGCTAGGAACAGGAATAAGCCTGCAGCAATTGATGCATGCCGAACCACTTTCGTACGGGTCTCATCATATCGAGAAGCATGCAATACCTGATTGTTTAACCTGTCGAGATAGATATTAGGAGGGATCCCTTTTGTCTTCAATTCAAGAAGGAATATCCTCTCTCTAGTGCTCATCTCTCCTGACTGCACTTGAGAGTTCAGCCTCTGTAAATATTTAAGAAAATGTTCTCTTTCCTCAACTAATCGCTTTAGTTTTTCTTTAGGCCCACGCATCAGATACTATCCACAAATCCCTCAATAGCTATATTTACTTACATCGTAAGTTTCATTTATAAAGGTTTTGCTTTTTTAAGCACGAGAAAACATAAAAATATAACAATATACAAAATACCTACATTGTAAGTATCTACTTATTGGTTGTAAAGATTTCTAAAGAAAAAAGATATTAAACACATAATTTACAAGACCAACAATAAAACTCAAACTCTAAACCCCCTATAACACATATTTTGCGGCAGGTCATTTATATATTTTTTGGCCAAACAACATCCAATCGAGCACACATATCAAACAAAATATTTATAAACGATTATCTAATTCTGAGAGCATGCCTCCGTAGCTTAGTGGTGGAGCGTGTGACTGTTAACCCATCGCAAGATGACAGCAATCACAAGGTCGCCAGTTCGAGCCTGGCCGGAGGCGTAACCTTTATTCAGCCATAAACTAAATACGGGCCCGTAGCTTAGCCTGGCTGGAGCGTACGACTGATAATTGCGTCAGTCATGATACATTTCAGATGCATCATAAATCGTAAGGTCCCGTGTTCGAATCACGGCGGGCCCATTAACAATTAATTCTAAAAATGACGAAGACAAAAATTCTGGAAAAGACTTCTGATGCATCAGTCAACATCGCATTAGACACGATTAACATAAACAAGCAAGCAATAATATTCGTTAACACAAAAAGATCTGCAGAAGCATTAGCAGAGAAGATCGCAAAATATTCTACAGGAAACAAGGAGACTGAAGAACTTTCAAAGCAAATAATTTCAGTATTGACGAATCCGACAAGACAATGCAACAGGCTCGGCAACATAACAAGCAAGGGCATCGCATTCCACCATTCTGGATTGTTGAGCCAGCAGAGAAAGCTCGTCGAGGATAATTTCAGGAGCGGAATAATCAAGGTAATCGTCGCGACACCAACACTCGCCATAGGCGTAGACCTTCCTGCATTCAGGGTAATCATCAGGGACTTGAAACGTTTCGGATTTTGGGGCATGGATTTCATTCCGACTTTAGTGTATCATCAACAGGCTGGAAGTGCAGGCCTTCCATCATATGATAATTATGGCGAAGCGATAATCATTGCAGATACAGAGAAACAGAAGGAAGAACTCCTGGAGAAATACATCAATGGAGAACCAGAAGAGATAATATCAAAATTAGCGTCGGAACCGATACTAAGGACGTACATACTTAGTCTTATCGCAGCAGAATTCGTGAAGGACAAGAAGGAATTAAGGGAATTCTTCGGGAAGACATTCTATGCGAAACAGTATGGTGACTCAAGAAAGCTCAACGCGATAATCGATAAGATAATCGAGCAGTTGCGTGAATGGGGATTCTTGAAAGATGATTATAAAGAGAAGAAAACAACAAACGACAAAAATTCCGATTTCGTCTCAGCATTGAAGATGAGCTTCAACGAGAAGCTTGAAGCGACACTGCTCGGGAAAAGAGTCTCAGAATTATATCTTGACCCATATACTGCGAATCATCTTATAGAGAGCATGAATATAATCCTCAATGTGATGGGTAATAAAGTAGAGGAGAAGAAATATTCTGAATTGACAATGCTTCATGTATTGTGCAGCTGCCTTGAATTGCGTCCATTGCTTAGGGTGAAGACTGCAGAGTATGATGATATGCAAGAATATCTCAACACCAATGAAGAGTTCATAATAAACGAGATTGAACAGTTCGATGATGATTATGATGAATTCCTGAATGCTCTGAAGACCTCAAGATTCTTCATGGAATGGCTCGACGAGAAAGATGAAGAGTATCTTCTTGAGAAATATGATGTCAGGCCTGGAGAGATATATGGTAAATTAGAGCTTATCGATTGGCTCTTATACAGCAGCAGCGAGCTTTCAAGATTGTTGAAGATGATGAGCATCAACAAAGAGCTTAATAAACTGCGTTTCAGGATAAAGTATGGAGTGAAAGAGGAATTGATACCACTGCTTCAATTGAAGAATATCGGAAGAGTCAGGGCGAGAGCGATGTTCAGGAATGGGATAAAAGATATTGCCGATGTGAAGAAGACAGATTTTTCAACACTATCAAGACTTCTTGGAAAGAATGTCGCCCTAGATGTGAAAAAACAGGTCGGACAAGAGTTTGCAGAAGAAAAAATCCAAGTAAAAGAGAACAAAAGAAAAGGACAGATAAACCTGAATGATTTCGATGGATGAATTTTACTTCTCTTTCATATCTTCATATGCTTTCTCTATCCTCTGCAATGCATTGATGTAAGCAGCAGTCCTTAAATCTGTCTTATGCTTGTGTGCCGTCTTATAGACTGCATCGAATGAGTCCCTCATTATCTTCTCTAATTTAGTGTTCACTTCTTCTAGTGTCCAGTACTTATTCTCTAGGTTCTGCAACCATTCGAAATAGCTTACTGTGACTCCGCCCGCATTGCTCAATATGTCCGGAACGACAGGGATGCCCTTCTTGAATAATATCTCGTCTGCTTCTGGAGTAGTTGGACCGTTTGCCAATTCAAGGACAAGTTTTGCCTTCACATTATCAGCATTCGATTCAGTTATCTGATTCTCCAATGCTGCAGGTATCAACACATCGACTTCCAGCTCAAGCAATTCCTCATTCGTGATATTCTCTGAGCCAGGGAAATCCTGCACCGACCCATTCTTCGCCTTATGCTCAATCAATTTCTTTATGTCTATGCCATCCCTCTTGTATATGGCGCCTTTGCTATCCGATATAGCGACAACAGTCATACCCTTATTATCATCAACAAGCTCTGCCATTACGCTCCCAGCATTCCCAAAACCTTGTATTGCAATCTTAGGATTCTTCATCGAATATTTCTCTAATGCATCAAGCAGCACATAGTATCCTCCTAATGCTGTGCTCTTGTCCCTTCCAAGGCTTCCGCCATCTTTTATTGGCTTTCCTGTTATTACTGCCTTGTTCATGTAATGGTAACCGTTATGTTTCATGTATTCATCCATCATCCAGGACATTATCTCTGGAGTAGTGTACACGTCTGGTGCAGGTACGTCTATGAATGGCCCTATCGAATTATGCATCGCTTTCATGTATCCGCGACTTAATCTCTCAAGCTCTCCCTTGGACAACTCTTTAGGATTCACAATCACTCCGCCTTTTCCTCCACCCATAGGGATGTCCACTACTGCGCACTTCATCGCCATCCATGCAGACAATGCCTTCACTTCATGCATATCTACATTATGATGGTATCTTATCCCGCCTTTGTATGGTCCACGGAAATTATTATACTGCACCCTATACCCTGTGAATATTTTTGTCTCACCAGAATCCATCTCTACAGGAATGTTGACTTCAATAATCCTTTGAGGCCTTGTAAGTATCTCGTATACTTTGTCGTTGAATCTTATCGTGTCTTTTGCTTTCTCTAATTTTTTAAGATAGTTCTGGAACGGGTCCATTGTGCATCACCATGCACACCGGAATAGAATTTGCTTTTAAAATGTTATGATATTGTGATTTTATATCATCCAGGCTTCACTACCGTCAATAATCACCTTTATCTTCTGGTTTATCTCCAGCTTCTTAGAAGGATTCATGAGCCTCGCCTGATAATAAGTGTTAGGGTCCAGGACTTCGTATTCAGGATAACGCTTTATCACCTGGAATGTCGCCGGATGCAACACATCGTATGATTCCTTGTTAGGCAATGATGTCTTATGATTCGTCTTCAAATCAGTAACATGTATCTTATCGCCTAAAGAGATAATCCTATATAGGTGATCCTCATGTTTTATCACATCATTCTTCTTGTAATTAGGTAGCTGCAATAATATGTTCAGCCTATACAATGTCCTTGTCGTCTGCCAATTCAAAGAGAAATGTTTCGCGTTCTTCTTTATCGTCCCGCCGAAGTTCTTCTTTATCTTCTCTGCAAGAGTTTTTGCATATGTCTGATTCGTCAAGAACATATCTATATCTCTTATCGAATATTTCTCTACAGGGACCTCCTTTGTTATGAATATCCCTTTCTTCTGCTGTTTTTTCACTTCATTCCTTGCGAATGCAAGCACTTCTTCTGTGCAATTCCTCAATTGTATCGTCGAGTCGAAGAATTGCGTGCCCTTCTTTGAACATTTATTGCAAAGTGTGACTTCCAATCTTGCAGGTAGTTCGAACTCATGATGGCCATGCTTGACAGGTATCGATATGTCCGTCTTTATCCCTGCCTTATGATCAAGTATCTTCTCTTTCAATTCCTTAGACAGGTGTTTTATCTGCACTTTTGCCTTGATGCTCAATGAAGCAATATTTTTTACTGCAGTATCCAAATCCTTGAACTTCATCCATTTGTTCCTTGAATGATATGAATGACATGAATTGCATAATACTATCTTTATGTCTTTGAAATTGAAATCCGGTCTAGAGCATGAGCTGCATAATTCCTGTCCGACTCTCAAGATGCCGCCGCAATTAGGGCAGAACCTCTTGCCGAATCTCTTAGGAGAAGATTTCTTCTTGATATGTGCCTTAACATCATGCTTATTCGCTTTCCGGACTTTACCTAGACGCTTGTTCATGATTGACAGTTAAGAATGGTTTTTTATAAATTTAACTGGAAAGACCAGACATGTAAGAATATACTACATTGGATATCTCACTTATTGTAGAATCAGCCTCTTTCTTTGTCACATTGCTGCTCATTACGCATATGAAATACGGCCTTTCAGGAATATATACTATACCACAATCATGATAGTATCCGCCTTGCATCCTGAAACCTACCTTGTGTGCTACAATAACATCATAAGGGACACCTGCAGGCAATTGGCTCCTGAATGCAGTCTTCGATAATATGTTCAATGCTATGTTGCTGTATTCCTCACTAAGGTAGTTTGAGAAATATAAGTTTCTGAAAACATTCGCCATATCCTTAGTGTTGAGGTACTCATTCTCTGCATCGATAACATCAAGTCCTAATCCTTTTCTCGCATTCAAAAGATCATCCTCATCAAGTACGCGCCTCTTCAATGTGTACAATGCAGTATTGTCAGAATTGACTATCAGGTCTATCAACAATCCTTTGACTGTGATTATATGTCCCTCTCCTTTTATTCCTAATGATCCAGAACCCATATCAAGGTCTTCAGCTTTCAATTGGATCTTCTTATCCAATGACAGCTCTTTATCCTCGACTTTCTTCAGGACTGCAGTCAATGTAGGCACTTTCAATAGGCTTGCAGGGTTCACATCAATATCTGCATTTATCCCTGCCCATTTGCCTGTAGAATAATCCTCTACATATACTGAGAATCTTCCATCCTGAATATATAATCCTATGAATTCCCTCAATTCAGGCATCGATTCCTCAACAGTCAATGGATAATCGACAATCTTTTAATCCGATATAAGGTTAAATTAATTAGGCAGAACATGATATTACTAATTGTTTTTCATTATTATATAATATGAGAAAAATACTAACAAGCAAAATATTAATACAGATACTATAAGGATTA
>CAZJFT010000035.1:0-10065 GCA_964545585.1 uncultured Methanosarcinales archaeon | reverse complement strand
AGAAGGAATTAGAGCGCAGTCATTCTATAAGTGAAATCAAGAATAATCTGATAAGAAGAGGTTATCTTGAGGAAGACATTGACAGGATGATTTCAGAGAATATGAAATCCAAGTCTGGAGAACGCAGCAGGAATGACGGAATCCTCACTATAAAAGAGCTGTTTGACAGGATTGGCTACGGGTTTGCGAGCCAACAATTCATAAACATATTATTCATGCTGTCAGGTGCTTCGTTCCTGCTGATAGGAATAACTAATTCATTTAAGACCGCATTGACCAGCCTTTTGTCCGGAGCCATAGTGGAGTTGAGGAAGATAAAATATATCGGGAAGAGCCTCATAAGCACTTCAGGGATGGTTTATGGGTTCAGTTTTTTTGGGATAACGATTGCACTTGTTATGAAAAATCCATGGATATTCGCTGTCTCATTGATTGTAGGATCGCTAGGGATAATCGCTCATGGCGACCTATTCTTAGAGTACAGCAGGGCCTTGCTCAAGCATGAGAAGCGTTCTGACTTCTTGAGATTCATATCTTATTTTGGCATATTGATAACTGCAGCATCATTGCTTATAGCTGGTTTTGTTATGGAGTTCATACCCGTAAATGGAATTATTATAGATTTGGGCTTTTTAGGAATTCCAGATGTTTCATTCAAACTATTCGGATATTTACTCGTATTCGAGATAACTGCAATAATGTTCATCCTTTCAGGATATCTGCTTTCTTTGATAAAAGATGCTGAGATATTGTTCACTGCAGACCTTAATTTCTTGCATTTCTTGAAGAACTATTTTTCGGATACAATATCCTCATATAAGATATTCAGCAAGAACAACAAGGTCTATCTGCTAACTATAGCAACTATAACTACGACAGTCTTGCAGGTCGTGGGAAACAGCTATTATGGTATATTCATATACGAGCGTTTCAAGAATCAATTCTTAGGAGGGTTCCTGAATGTTGCTGTTGTCTTTGTTGTCGCTTTGATTGCTTCTCTTGTGGGAAGCATGTTGACTAAGAAGTTCGCCAAGTCTCTTGGAGAGGCTCCGATGCTTGTTTTCGGGACGCTCCTTATATCCTTGATGCCTTTCACGATGTTCTTCAATCCTAAGCTGTATGCGATAGCGCTTGCTGCTGCATTGTCAGTCGTGGGTGGCGTGATTGTTGGGATAGCTCAGGGATTGTTAGCTGAGAGATTGATGAACGAATCAGAATTGAGAGTATTCTTCTCCAGTATGGGTTTCGTGAGCATAATCCCTATACTTGCCATAGGTGCATTAGGTGCGATAGTCGCGCAAGCGTTAGGTCTGCAGCAATTGTTCTTCTATCTCGGGATGTCTCTAGCATTGATAGTCATGCCCATATATTTTGTTATAGTCTTGATAGTCGATGCTGAATATCGCAAGGAGAGAAAGGAACATAAGTGATATTCTGATTAGCATATGATATTCGCTTATGGTGTTAGAACAGGATATTTGAAAATCTATATCATCTTGTATTGTAGGTCCGGAAGCGAATAGCATATATCAGAAAGTATATTGCTCAATATATTCTTTTTCTGTTCTGCACGATCTTCATTTCCAAGTTTTTGTTCAAGCTCCGTTAACTTTTCATGGAAATATGTCCCTAATGGGGTGTTGTCTTTTGAGAAATATTTCTTGTCAAGCCAGTCTTTCATCATGTAAATCTCTTTATGTATGTTGTCTTTTATTATCGTCCTATAAGTCGGTATCTGTTGGACTATATCTATCTCTTTTATATCTGCCATTCTATTGTATCTGTGGAGAAGGTCTATTATCATGAACCCTAGCCTTCCGAATTTACTTTCATAATCTTCATTGCGCATATTATTATGAATACTGATTGTTTTAAATTGTTTATCCTTTATTCTAATCAATACCCTTTACAAAAATTTATAAATTTCTGGCCGATTCCATACTTCATGGGTGTAAGGAATATAGATGTGAAAGGCCAGTTAATATCTGGGAAGTTCGGTGAACTTGTTGCAAGGCAGAAGTCTGATTCACAATTTGAGCTTGGAGAGATATTGGTCGCTGAGGATTCTGGGATGAAATTCTTATTGCAGGTATATGATCTTGAGTATGGCTCTCAGATAAGCCAACAGAACCTTGAGATGATATCCGGCATGTCTCTCGAGGAGGATTCTAGCATAGAATTCATGGATAAGCATCTCAGGAACTATAAGATTGCGTTCCTTAAACCGTTGATAACTATTAGAGGCAATGATTCTTCACTCTCGAAATCTCTGCCTGAGCCGTTCACTGATCTACGCGAGATAAATTCTGGTGATATGTCATTCCTTGTGAAGCCTAAGGATCCTTTATTCATGGGCAACTTGCGGAGCGGTTCTAAACCATTGGATGTGCCTGTATTCCTGGACGGCAGAGATGTATTGACTCATCATGTTCTCGTATCTGGGACGACAGGTAAAGGTAAGAGTGTATTGATGAAGAATTTATTATGGGAATTGACTGGCAGTAAGGGGTTGCTAGTGCTTGATCCTCATGATGAATATTATGGACGTAATGGTTTAGGATTGAAAGATAATCCTTCAGGGAAGATAGTCTATTACACTTCAAGAGATGTTCCCGCTGGTGCGCGGACTTTGAAGATAAACCTGAATGTGTTGCGTCCAGGACATTTTGCCTGCCTTGATTTCTCTGATGCGCAGGAACAGGCGATGAATGCTTATTATAGAGAGTATGGGAACAAATGGGTTGAATCGATAATAATAGATAAGCCTTTGAATTCTGTGAAATTCAACGATGCTACAGTAAATGTCTTGAAGAGGCGTCTTATGTATCTTCTTGACCTGGATTTTAATGAATCACATATGTTCTGCAACGGCATATTCGATATCGCTGCTGGGGAATCAACAATCAAGTCCATATCTGATGATCTGGAGAATTCGAAGACGGTCATCATTGACACTTCAAATTTTTCTGGACAGATAGAATTGCTCATCGGCTCGCTTATAGCTACTGAAGTCTTTAATAAGTACAAGTATTATAAGATGAAGGGGTGGCTTGGAGATAAGCCGGTCGTTAGTATCGTATTGGAGGAAGCTCCGCGTGTATTGGGAAAGGATGTGTTGGAAAGAGGAGGGAACATATTCTCTTCTATCGCCCGTGAGGGTAGGAAGTTCAATGTCGGCTTGATTGCGATAACTCAGCTTCCTAGTCTGATTCCTAGAGAGATTCTTGCGAACATGAACACGAAGATCATTCTTGGCACGGAGATGTTGAATGAACGTCAGGCAATCATTGAGAGTGCAAGCCAAGATTTGTCTTCTGATTCAAGGAATATAGCTGCTCTTGACAAGGGGGAATGCATTGTTTCTAGTAATTTTTCTAAGTTTGCGATTCCGATTAAGATTCCGTTCTTTGATGAACGGGTTAAGAGCGTGGTCTCTGAGAAGAGAGCAGAAAATTCTAAGGTGAAGAGTGGTTTTATAGGGCTGAATTAGATTCTCAAATATAGTTGTCACTTGTGAGTGGTCATAAATCGAAAAGTTTATAAATAAAATAATTATTCTATACGATAAAAGGTGGTATATATGAATAATAATTATGACAGAAATACGGGCGGAATAATAAATTCTGTAGATGACACATTATCTGAGATAGGTCCGGTTAAGGCTACATTGATGAAGACTATTGTCAGAGGAGATGCTTGGAATATAAAGTTTGAATTCGATTATAAAGGCAAGAAAATCATAGATTATTCTGTCGCAGATAAGGATTCAAAAGAACTGAATGTAATATTCGGATCAAGGCTATTGAAGGATTTCCTAAAGGCGAATCCTCTATTCATAAAGTTGGATGAATCAAATTCAGTATCATCCAATGGAAAGGAGTTCCCTTATACGGGAAGAAAAGGATTCAACCTACCATATGGCGATACCTATGTCTGGGAAGGGACGGCTTATGTTCCAAAAGACAATGCATGGTACAGGGATGAACATCTAGAGTCAAAGCTCAATAGATAATCAATCAACTTTATTAATCCTTTTTTATTCCTTTTTCTTTATGAAGTTCGCACATATGGCAGATTGCCATGTCGGAAGCTGGAGGGATCCTAAGCTTAAGGAATTAAGCATAGACGCATTCACGAAAGCAGTCAATTCATGCATAGAAAATGATGTCGATTTCATTCTTATTGCTGGAGACTTGTTCAATAATGCATTACCGGGCATAGACAATCTAAAAGTTGTAGTTAAGGAATTCAAAAGGTTGAAAGAAAAAGATATTCCTGTATACGTCATCCCTGGTTCTCATGATTATTCCCCTAGTGGGAAGACAATGATTGATGTCCTTGAAGAGGCAGGATTGTTGAATAACGTATTCAAGGGAAGGGTCGAGGATAATAAGCTTTTCTTGGATTTCACTGTTGACAAAAAGACCGGTGTCAAGATAACTGGCATTCTTGGGCGTAGAGGGACTTTAGAGAAGAATTATTATGAGGCACTCGATATAGAATCTTTAGAGCATGAACCAGGAAAGAAGATATTCCTGTTCCATTCTGCAATCGCAGAGATGATGCCAAAAGATTTCGCATTGATAGAATCGACTCCAGTAAGCATGCTGCCTAAGGGTTTTGAATATTATGCAGGCGGGCATATACATATAATAAAGCATGAATCATTCAAGGAACATAAAAATATAGTATACCCTGGGCCGTTATTTCCTGCAAGCTTCTCAGAATTAGAAAAATTAAGCAATGGCGGATTCTACATATATGATGAAGGAAAAATAATCCGTGAAGATTTGAACCTGAAGAACACATTCTTTATGGACATCGATGTGAATCATAGAAGTGCAGAAGAAGCTTACATGATGATTGTTGAGAAAGTGCAGAAGAAGGAATTCATAAACACGATAGTGTTATTGCGCGTCCATGGGACCTTGAGTGCAGGCAAAGTGTCAGACATCAAGTTCAATGAATTGTTCGAGAGGATATACTCTCAAGGAGCATTCTATGTCATGAAAAACACTTCAAAATTGTTGTCTGAGGAGTTTGAGGAGATAAAGATAGACCATGAGAATATCGACAATGTAGAGGATGCGCTCATAAAAGAGCATCTGCAGCAATTCAACCTGTTCGATAAAGAAAAAGAATATTCTACAATAAAGGACTTGATGAAATCCCTTTCCTCAGAAAAGCATGAAGGAGAAAAAGTCCATGAATACGAGGACAGGATAAGGAAAGAGACTGATAAGGTTTTGGATGTCTAAATCTTTATTTGCATGATGCTTAAAGCATTATGCTTGCATGATTTTATGCATAATTCGCATTCTATACATTGAGAATGATCGATTTCTATATGTTTTTTCCTTGTCAATGCACCAGTAGGACAAGCTTCGACACATCCGATACATGCCCCTCCAGATTTACAACTGCATGAATTACATTTTCCATCTTTCCAACAGCATTTAGAATAATCTATTATGATTGGCATTATGGTGTCGTCCTCAACATTGTTCTAGGGAATGGTATTGCATCCTTTATGCTTTCCAAACCGCATATCCATTGTATGACCCTTTCTGTCCCTACGCCGTATCCTGCATGCGGCACTGAGCCATACTTTCGCAGATCGAAATACCATTCAAGCGTTGAAGGATCCTCGCCTGCTTCTATCAATCGTTGTCTCATGTCCTCAACATCTAGGCTTCTCTGGCTTCCACCGACTATCTCTACACCATTCGGCGCAAGCATGTCAAAACATAATGCCTCATCCGAATGTTTCTCATCCCTTGGCTTATAGAATGCCATTGCTACAACAGGATAATGTGTAACGACGACTGGTGTATCATAATGTTTCATCAATGATTCCTCTTCAATAGTCCGCAGATCTTTTCCGAATGGCACGTCAAAATCATCTTTTTCCTTAAGTATCTTCAATGCATCCCTATACTTTATTGTAGGCCATTCCTTTTCTGCAATCATCCTCAACTTTTCTACATCCTGATTCAATATCTTCAAGTCCTCTGCTCTCTCCTCAACGACTTTCTTTATGCAATATTTTATCTCTTCTTTTGCGAATTCACTGACTTTATGCAGGTCCCACCATGCCGCTTCCATCTCTGCCATCCAGAATTCTGACAGGTGTCTTGATGTCTTTGACTTCTCTGCCCTGAATGTAGGTCCCATATTGTATATTTTCTCTAATGAGAATACTGCTGCTTCTGCATAGAGCTGCCATGATTGTGATAAGTATGTCTTTTTGTCATAATACTTGACTTCGAACAATGTGCTTCCGCCTTCTGATTGGCTTGGTTGCAGTATAGGTGCGTCGAACCTGAAGAATCCTTTGTTCCTGAAAAATTCATCTCTTGCCTGGATGTATGTGCTCCTTATCTTGAGTATTGATGTCATGTATCTGCTTCTCAGCCATAGATGTTTCAGGTCTGCAAGCAGTTCTGTGCTCTGATCTTTCTGTATTGGCCATCCGACACTTTCTCCTATTAATTTTATCTCTCTGACCTTGACTTCATATCCTGTCGGGGCTCTCTTGTCTTCAACTATCTCTCCTGTCAATTCAAATGATGCTTCTATATCTATCTTCTGCGCATCATCCCATGACTCTTCTGAGACATTCTCTTTTTCGACTACACATTGTATTATGTTAGTCACATCTCTCAATACAAGAAATCGTAATGCATTGCTTCCCCTGGCCCTATAGCACCAGCCTCTAAGCTTTACCTCTCCCTTTCCTTGCTCCATCGCTTCCTTTATTGATATGAAATGTGTCATCGAAACCACCTTTTAGAGAGATAAAAACCATATTATTAAATTTATCGATTATATCATGTGATGTTAAATAAGAAAAATAAAAATTTTATTTCTTCTTTTTCTTTGCCGTCTTCTTCGCCGGCTTTGAAACCTGTTTTACAGTCTTCACGTTGCATGTGTTCCATCCGAATAATGCGTATAGCCCGCACCATCCGAGCAATGCAGTGATCAATGCTATTGCTGCAACGATGAACCACCATGGTGTATACATAAATCCTAGGATTATGAATATTATTGCTATGATGAATCTTATCAACCTATCGACCATTCCTACGTTCTCATTCATGGGCATCACCAATTACTCCTGAGTGAATACTATTTATAAAGGTGGTGTTTTTTGTTCTAAAATCGAAAAATATAAATAGTAAAGCATACTTTACGTTAAGTAAGCTTTACATCGGTGACGGAAAATGGGATTGACAAAAAATAAATTAAAGGAATTCAGGGAGAAGAAGAGATTTACACAGGAAGACTTGGCCACAAAGACAAATGTCTCAAGACAGACAATAATATCCATAGAATCAGGAAGATATGTCCCGAGCCTTGAGCTAGCATTGAAATTTTCAAAGATTTTCAATTGTAAAGTTGAAGATCTGTTTGGATTATAATATAAAATATGAAGGTGAATTAAAATGATCGGACACAAAAAATCAAAGATTTTAGTGCCCATCATACTCTCACAAGAGGTGAGATTATGATCGGGAAACCACAATGGTTCAAGTACAGGATTTTCGGATGGGGCATAGCTCCTAAAACATGGCAGGGATGGGTATATGTTGCGGTCGCTGCATTATTGATTGGTGGAGTCACCGCAATGACAGTAAACACTGCGATAGCTCCATGGGTATTCGGTATATTGCTTGGAGTGTTGGTATTGGATGTATTGCATATAATGACTCAACTCTCAAAAGTCTCTGACGAGCGAGAGAATTATCATCAATTGATAATCGAAAGAAACTGCTCGTTTGCAGCAATAACTGCACTGGTTGGTGTGGCATTATGGCAGACTTATCAAAATAAAGGAACATTACTTGCAAGTTCAAACACGATGACAATCCCGTTTGACATATCAATTGCCGTAATCCTTGGAGTGATGCTATTGACGAAGATAGGATCGACGATTTATGTGCGAGCTAAGATGTGATTAGGATTCATATTTTATTTTTTAAATCTTTTTTATTCTGTTTTAATCATATTTTTAAATCATTTCTTATTCCATGAGCGTATGCCGTTCAAGATAATAAAAAAGGATAAGAAATCAAAAGCAAGAATAGGAAAACTCACAACTAGGCATGGCTCTGTCGACACTCCGTATTTCATGGCTGTCGCAACTAAAGCCACTGGCAAGATTATCGGTCCTGATGATTATGAAGAGCTTGCTGACGGATTGATATGCAATGCTCTCGTCTTGTCATTACGGCCCGGAATTGATGTGATAAAACATTTCGGTACTGTGCATGATTTCATGAATTTCGACAAGGCGATATTCACGGATTGCGGCGGATTCCAGATGTTGCGTGATTCATTCATGGATGGGACTTCTAAGAAAGGAATCAATTTCAAGAATCCATTCAATGGGCAAAAATTTGTCATTACACCGCAAAAAATTATGGACATAGAGATAGCTATCGGCGGTGATGCTGTGATGATGCTTGATGATGTTGCCCCATATGGTGCATCAAGAGAGAAAGTTGAGGAGAGTCTTGAGAATACTCATCGATGGGCTAAAGAATGCAGGAAATATCATCATGATAAGAAACAGATGCTTTACGGAATCGTACAAGGAGGTTTCTTTCCTGACTTAAGAAAAAAATCTGCAGAATGCATCAATTCGTTGGATTTTGATGGCATTGCAATCGGAGGAATAGCAATCGGAGAGACTCGAGAAGAGATGTATCTTGCAGTTAATTCTGCAATGCCTTTTCTTGATGAGAAGAAACCGAAACATATGCTCGGAGTAGGAAGTCCGGATGATATTGTTGAGCTTGTCGCTCTTGGTGCAGACAGTTTCGACTCTGTCTATCCGACACAGACTGCAAGGCATGGGACATTATTCACATTCAAAGGAAAAGTAGATATAATGCGAGGCATATATTCAAATGACAAGACGCCAATAGAGAAAGGATGCAAGTGCCAGACATGCAAGAAGTATTCCAAAGCATACCTGCGCCATCTGTTAAAGATCAACGAGCCTGTCGGTAAAAGATACTGTTCAATCCATAATCTTCATTTCATGAAGGAATTGATGAAAAAGATAAGGAAGAGTATCAAAGAAGGGACTTTTGAAAAGTTCAAGAGCGAGATTGTTTATGCTTACCGGAAGAACCAGAATGTCGGCGTGAATGTAAAGCAGTAGCCTTTATGTTCTGATTATCATTTATCATCTTCTTGACTTTAAGGGGATCCCTTATCTTCCTGTATCTTATCTCATAATTATCTGTTCCTGCGGTATTTACTGTCAATGTTCCGGTGTTAAATATCTTGTCCCATAATGTCTGATGGAAACCGACGTCTGTTATGTAATTGTATGATGAGCTCTTGAAGTTCTCTGAGAATATCCCGTTGCTGTACAGTAATCTCTCATTCGTCAATGCATATCTTCTTGATATTATCCTGTATTCAAGCCTTATGAGCATGATGACTGAATAGATGAGCACCACTATGGATATCAGGTTGACGAAGTCCCAGAATATGAAATACGCACTCCCTGGGACGCTGAAGAATGAGAAGAACAACGCCATGAAGAATATGGCGATGTGCAATATGTATTGGAACAGGTATGCAATCCTTGATGGCCTGAAGAAATGTATTATCTTCTCGTTGCTGTCAAGGTGTTCGTTGATATTTTTTATGTTGAACATGTTTTTTATTCGTGGATTAGAATTTATAAATTTCACTTAATTTTCTTCAGGAATCCCATCAATGCATACGCTTCTCTCTTGCTGAGCATCGATTTTCCTATTAGTTTTTTCCAGAGTAATATTTGTGTCTCTTTCTTTTCCTTAGTCGCGAAATACATCTTATCAAGCGCTTTTTCTATCATCTTATGCAATTGCTCTTTTTCCTTCAAAGATATGGGTGTTATGTGGCTTATTATGTTCTCTGTCTCTTTTTTCTTGAATATCTCATAAAGTATTAATGTTGTCGCGTGACTTATGTTCATCGTGCCGTACTTCTTTGATGCAGGTATAGTGACTGTGAAATCGCATACTTTTATCTCTTCATTGTTCAATCCTGTCCCTTCTCTCC
>CAZJFT010000034.1:0-10083 GCA_964545585.1 uncultured Methanosarcinales archaeon | reverse complement strand
CAACTCCTGATGTTGCAGTACATTGGTCTGGCAAGAAATTGCTTGGACTTAATACACCGAAATATGCTAAAGCTCCGATTGCCGCTAAAACAATCATTATAGCCCATCCATAAGTCATCAAGAATTCAAGAGCAGCCTGTCCTTTTCGCATTACTATTCACCTCAAAATATAATATGTATTATAGAATAAATCTTTTATAAACTTTATCATTCAGAAGAAAAAATCAAAAAAAGATATTAAAAAATTACTTTACCTTTCCTGCAATCTGTGCAACTACCGACTCAGGCAATCCAGAATTTGCATTTGTATAATTGAACTGGAAAGTACCCTTAAACGAAGTTGTAGTAGTTGGACAATATGCAATAACAGTAAAGTCTGCTCCATCAGCTACAGTTCTAGTCGTAGCACATCCGGAAGTAGCACCCTTATCACAAAACCATACCGTAGTACATGGAGAAGATTTGGATGTTGTAACATTATTTAATGCTAACGACTGTCCCAATCCATTAGTTAATGTGAATGTAGTATTTACTGCGTTAATAGAAGGCTTTCCCAAACAACCAACTCCTGATGTTGCAGTACATTGGTCTGGCAAGAAATTGCTTGGACTTAATACTCCGAAATATGCTAAAGCTCCGATTGCAGCCAATACGACTAGGATAGCCCAACCGTATGTCATTAAAAATTCTAGAGCAGCTTGTGCTTTTTTATTCACCATAATTTCACCTCGAAATCACACATATTTTAATTTAATTATACTACCTAATAATTTTACTTTATAAATATTTCGATTATATGAGATTTCCGAATAGCGATGCTAGGAGTATTGAGGATAGGTAATATATTACTAATGTGGATATTATAAATAGGGGTATGAACTTCAAGCCATCTTTTATCGAGCCCCTTCTTATCGATCCTATAAGGCATGCAGACATGAAGCTCGTTATCGTAAGCATAAGGTATGCGAATACCTTGAAATCCTCTATCTTCACGTTGTCTGCGGAGAATGATATCATTGTAGTAGTGGATGTCTCTCCCAACTTTCCTATTATGGTTTGTATTATTATTAGCAATTGTGTGGATAAAGCGAATAGGAATGGCGCTGCAGCTATTGTCGCAAATGATATGAATATTGAGTATGTCATGACTGATGCTGACATCTCCTTGCGCATTATCTTAGTGTCCTGTATGTCAAGGGATATCTTGTTCAATAATGTCGCTATCCTTCCGCCTGATTCCATGCCCTCTATCAATAGGCTTATTGTCCTCTGCACCATCACAGAATCGTATTTATCTGCAAACTCAGTCAATGCTTCGCCTAATTCCTTTCCAGTGAGTGTCTGCTTAGCGACCTGCTCTATCTCTTTGGCGAGCACTTTATATTTTGGCTTCACAGCAGACCACAAAGCGACATCTATGAGCATTCCTGCATTTATGTTCGAGACAACCAATTGCAAATATTCAGGCCATACCTCTTCGAGTTCCTTCTTCCTCTTGTATTTCTTGTAATCAAGAAAGAAGAATATTATGCCCCAACTAATCAATAGGAACGACGGATAGAAGACAATCCATGAGATGATTATCGGAGCAAGGACCTTATCTAACAATCCGAGTACAAGTCCATGTATTATAAGGTATAACGTCCATAAGGATATCAATATCATATTATACCTGAACACTCTTTTCTTGAACAGTTCAGCATCTATCTCATAACCTGCCTGGCTCAATATCGTCTTGAGATAGGTCTTCTCTTTCATGCCGAATTTTTTCTTCTTCTCATCGATTATGAACAGTCTCCGCAGTATGTCATCAGCAGTGAACTTGTAGCTGTGCTTGTCAGTTATTCCAAATTTTTTTTCGGCGGAATGCTCTTGCTGCAATGTCTTTTCCGTGCCTTCCAGTATATCTTCCTTCAAAGAATGCTTGTGATGCACATCTTTCTCATGGTGCTCTTCCTTACTAGGATGTTCATGCGTATTGTGATGCACATCGCTCTTGTGCGCACTTGAACCATGGGAGATTTTAACAGAGGATTTTCTGGGATGGGAATTTTTGTTTTTATTCTTAGAATTATGATGAGTCTTTATCTTTCTTTTTTTAGTCCCATTATTTTTCTTTGAAGCCATATCTTAACATCTCATCTATTGACATTTCACATATCTACATTAGGCCTTGAATTCCTTATCATCATCAAAAACATCAGTTGCAGCAGGCCTATCGCTGCAGCGATTATGATCATTGAGACTAACGTTAGCTTTATATTTACAAAGGAGGAGAAGACTATGAGCATAGTTATCCCTAATGAAGGGACTATGACTGCAATCATCATGTAGAACATCGCCAGAGGATTCAGCTTGTTACCGAATTCTTTCATCGCGATGTTCTGCTCCCTTACTATGTTCTCTAATACGCTGTTCAATGCAGAAGCTATATCTGCACCAGTGCTTATGCTGTTCAGTATCTGCCATAGCAGTTTCCTAAGATTTTCAGAAGGGCACATCTCTATAGTCTCATTTATCGCGTCCTCGAGGCTTGTCCCTAGGCGGACTTTCTCTATTATATTGTTGAAATATACGCCTACATACTTATAGTTCTTACCGATATTCCCGAAAGTATTGTATAATGGTATGCCTGATTCCAATTCTATTATCAGGAATCTCCCCGCGAAAACCACTTCCTTGGATATCTGTTCATCAAGTTTTTTTGCGCTCACATGGACCCTGTTGAACATGTAGAAGAACATTATTATGAACAGCACTGGGAAGAAATAGAATATTGCAAATGATTTAGTGAACATGAATGCAATCAATAATATGGCTATGGACAAGAATACTGAATAGAATACTGTCTCCTTCACATATTGCTCTGGACTGACAGTCATGTTAGACTTCAAGAGGTTTGTCTTCAAGTCAGGGAATTTAGCAGCGATTCTTTTGTAAAACATTTTCACATCCATCTAAAACATATCTGTATAAAATTATCCATATAAAATTAATTTTATAAAACCCCTCGTCAAAACTTCTTGTTGCTGTTAACAAATTTCATAAGGTTATCTTTATCAGTATAATACTCAGCCATAAGCCTTCCTACGTGGTCTATGTCCACTATATCCTGCTTGACCATGTATTTGAGGATCTTCACCTTCTCATTCAATTCCTTATTCATCTCTGCATAAGTATATCCTGTATATAATGACAAAGTGTTGAACAATGAGGAGCTTTTGCGTACCTTCTTCAAAATGTCCTTCTTCGGATCGTACTGCATCAGGACATTAGGCTTACTGTCAGGCATTATCTCGGCCAATTGGAATGTCCTCCTTACGTCAGTCCTCCTGTTCCTGAACTGTATCAATACTAAAGAGATAGCAGGCAACATCAGTTTAGGCACGTTTATTGGAGGGTTCGTGAGCCTCTCAACAGTCTCTTCCGCGGTATTCGCGTGGAATGTCGCATAGCATGAATGACCTGTATGTATTGCCTCGAATAATGTCTCGACCTCTTTTTGTCTTCTTACCTCTCCAACCAATATCCTGTCAGGCCTCATCCTCAGACTGTTTATCAACAAGTCCTCCATTGATATAGCGCCCTTCCCTTCAGAGTTCGGAAGCCTCGTATTCAATGGCACCCAATGCAGGAATTTAGGCAATTGCAGCTCTCTCGTATCCTCTATGCTTATTATCCTTTGATTAGGAGGGAAGAAATTCGCTAAACAATTCAAAGTCGATGTCTTACCTGATGCCGTACCACCGGCAATTATCGCTGAAAGCTCGTATTGTATTGCAGTCCACATCAATGCTGCAGCATCAAAACTTATTGTGTTCGACTTAAGCATCTTCGTTATCGTCCAAGGATCCTTAGCGAACTTCCTTATAGTTATAGTGTTACCTCTTGCAGATATAGGGGAGAGTGTAGCATTGACCCTGTCTCCCTCATTTAAGTGTGCATCGAGCAATGGCTCAAGGACATTTATCTGTCTTCCTATCTTCCTGCCAATCATTGATGCATAATGTTTTATCTGCTCTTCATCCTTCAATGTGACATTAGTCCTTAACCAACCATGTTTCCTATGATATATCCATACAGGTTCCTGGCTCTGGTTTATGACTATCTCCTCAAGGTTTGAGTCAGCCATCAACAAGTCAATATTTCCTAAACCTAACGCCTTGCTCACCAAGTAAGAGTATAAGAAATCTTTTATCGGCGTATCAAGGTCGCTGAAATATTTATCGACCATTATCTTTATCGCTTCCTCAAACTTGTCCTCTATGAATCGTGTCTTACGCTTATCTGCAATATCTGAGAATCCGATGCTAATCTTCGTTATCAATTCCTGCCTTATCTTCTCAAGTATGAACTCTGTAGTTGGGCTTATGCTCGATACGAACAGGTCGTACAGCTCCACGAATTCGCCTTTCTTCTTCATGACGACGACATCAATCTTCATGTTCTTGAAATTGTATGTGTACTCATCAAGTATCTTTATGTTAGGATTTTTCTTTAGCTGAGATTTCGTGATATGAGCCTCTTCTATAGTTGAAGTCTCTTTTTTCTCTTTGGATTCAAATTCTGTCGGCTTAGTGATGCCTTTCTTGCCGATTGACTCTGCATCTATGAGGTATTGTATAGAGAACTTGTACTCTAAGACAATCATCCCCTCATCCTCTAAGAAATCAACCCATTCACGCATCAATTCAGGAGTGGTCTTCAAAAGCTTTATCGCTTCATGCGTCGCTATTTTCTTCTTTTCCTTTACAAGATTAAGAAGCCTATCAACACCTGTTTCCAGATAATCCATCTTACCTCTTTTTACAGATCCACCCCTTTTACATATTTTTACGGATATCGATTTATATAGTTTATCAAAATATAAGCACAATTATGGGAATAATAGCCTATCGCGTAGTTTCAATCCTGCTGCAGCGATAGTGCCTTTTTTCAGCTCTATACAATAATTCGCTTTCTCACTCGGGAAATATGACTCCCACGGATTTAATGATGTCAGCTCTACAATCTCTTTTTTCTCATTCAAGAATATCGCATCTATAGGAAATAGTACGAAGGCCATGGTCAATGATATCTTTCTAGGATTCCTGAAACTAAATATCCAAGCCGTATCCTCCACACTTTGTCTTGTACGGAACATCAATCCTGTTCCCTTGCTGAATATATCATTGCAATATACCAACTTATTGCATATTGTCCTATTATCCTTCATCAATCCACTCTTATTATTCTTTCTCATTTTGTCTGATCAAAAACATTCAGCAAGTCGTATAGTTCAATCCTCCTAAGTCATAATTGATAAGGTCTGAGACTTCAAGCTTGAACCATTCAGGCATGTTCTGTATCTCGCATGCATCCGCAGTATATGTTCCTGAAAAATATTTATAATCAACGACAGGACTTGATTCATCGACTGTCAATCCCTGATCATTTATCTCTTCTATGTCAACAAGGCTCTCTATCCCATATGGGCTTGATGAAAGATTGTCATAGAATCGCATGAGGAAAGATGGTGCAGAAGGGCTCTCTATATAATATCCATTCTGCATATGCGACAACAGCTCAGATGTGTTTGTGCCATCAACAAAGTCTGTCGTATTGGCCAGTCGTATAGTGTTCTGAAGCCTTCCAAGGGTGTTTATGCTATATAATGGGTCTCTCAATCCATCTATGGGAACTTCTGTTATGAATGACCCATTGAAATCCCAGTATGCAAGCTTGCTCGAATCATTCAATTTTATATGTGCATCGATTATCACCAAGATATTCCAAGGATCATCCTGTTCCAAAGTTATGTCAGATACATTTATGAAAAAATCCATGCCTGTATTCTTTGCATTCGCTGAAACCTTGTTCTCATAATCCTTGAAACTGGAATCTTCCATGAGCGAATGGTTTGTGCCGTTTATCGACCCATAATAGAATGTTTCCTTGAACGTATCCCTGAATTCATCCAAATCATTAAAATGTTCCCCACTTATGGATACGTGGTCCTCTAATGCTATCAATGCTCTTGTCGCAGATATTCTCGTCGATCTATGGACGTCATTGTTGAAATCATTTATGAAATCATTCATTGACCTTATCCGTATCTCTATAGATTCCTGCCTGTCTCTTATCGAATAAGACTGATAAGTATACATGATTATTATCATTATCCCTAAGAATACTATGACTGTCAGCATATAGAATATCGCTTTCTTGTCCAGTCTCATGATTCTCTTGGCATTCATTGTATAATCATCTCCAGACCCTTGCCTCTATTATCGATGGCCCCCATAAGTACGGCACGGAGTCTATGGACGTGACTATTATCTCAAGATCTTCGGTGTTGAGGTTGACATCCACCAGTCCATTATCATCAAAATCCAGCGCTCTCAAAATATTGAATACTGAAATGTCATATGCATCCTCATCCTTATATAATGTGAGTGTCTGATTATAATAGCATTGACTAGATCCTGCATAATAAGAAGGTATAGGTGATGATGATACTTGACCGTCCTCAAACCATATGTTCCATATGCACCCGTCGGATTGCGTAAGCACCGGGCTTCGCGGCACCGAGACATTTATCAAAGCATCGTATATGAGCGTATTATTATAGGAACATTCTGAACTGTTATTAGGACCATCACCGACTCTTAAAGTGATATTGTTCCATGCACCAGAATTTAGCAATAATGCGGGTATCTGTATTATGAACGGATCGCCGATGACACTATAATCCGTGCCATACTGTGTAAGATTGAAGACTGTATTGCCGTTTATGAGCAACTGGTCTGTCCAATGGTCCCCGGAATAAGATGTCACGTATGCATCAGCAACAGTCACATCTGATGGGATGTACACCAATGCTGAACATCCATTGAATTGTTCTGATTCCCTCTTCACAGATAATTTACCCTGAGAACTTATGTTCGAGACATCATCATAGTATATGTCTATGTATGAATTAGGATAGACTGTTGTCTCGAAGAAATTTCCGACGACAGTGACTGTCTGTGAACTGAAGTTTGCTGCAAGCAATATCTGGTCGGAGATGTTCTGATATATCGATAATAGGTCTGAAGCATCGGTCGCGTCATAGTATAGGGAGGAATTGCACGCTATCTGTCTCATCACGTCATGTCCTGCAGCGCTCATAGCTGTGCCGAACCCTATCGCATATACTGTGATGTTGTTCTGGCACGCGAGCCTGCTCGCGTTTATAGCCCATTCTATTGCAAACACATCGCCTGGACTGCCATCGCTCGTCCCAGTATAATCATTATAATTGCTACAATAATGAGTCGGCTCTCCATCGCTAAGAAGTATTATGAACCTGTTCCTGCTAGAGTTGAGCAACATGTTTCGTGCATAGTTCATGCCGCAGCAAGTGCATGTCGATCCACCTGATGTGTATGTATCGACCTCGCTCTTGAGGCTTGCAGCGATATTAGTCAACGGGAAATATGCGGCGTTCGTAGAGTAATCTACTAGACCGATATTATGCAATAAAGATTCATTCAGTATCATGTCGATGAACAGCTTATCTGCATCCTTAGCCACATCCATCAATGGGACGCAGACGCTCTGGTTTATTATCTGATGGTTTCTCGTCGAATAGATCGGCGATATGCCGCATTCATTGCTGCTGCATGACACACCATTATATTCGCAAGAGGTGCTCGACCACCACCACCACCAGGATGCCCCTTTATATTGGTATGTACACATCGTCTGGTTCTCATATATCCCGCTGCAATCGCCCATGCTTCCCGAAACATCAGTCACAAGTATAGAATCTGCAGGGCGTCCTTGGTTCAATATTGTTATGTTTGATAGATTGGTTATTGACAGCCTCAAAGGGACAGTCTGGAATGCGATGTCCAAGTCAGATTCGGTTATCACTATGTTCTGTGTTGAATTCTGCCCGTTAACATTGAACACCGTATCATTCCCTATTGTCAAGAATACATTGTATATGCTGTCGAAAGTCACATTTATCGTCCAATTAGTAATCACTCCCTGTACCGCGAATGAATCATACAGGTTTATGAAACCCTCGATTCCTGGGAAGTAATATCTCTTATAGCCCGGTGTTTCAGTCTCTAGAAGCAGGTCTGTGGTATATACTGCTTTCAAGAAACCGCCAGAGATGTATGATTGGTTAAATCCGGAAGTGAACCTTATGCTTATGTTGTTTGTTCCAGATCTGAAAGATGAATTGCATCCTCCGATATTCCATATTGATATGCTATTCGGCGATCCTGAGTATGACGACCCGCACTGTATCTCATTGATGTACAATTCGAAAGTCCCTGGCGTCTCTAATTTGACGAATGCATCAAGCATTCTCGAACTGTTGAAGTCATTTGGCAATCGTATCGTGACATCTATGTCCCCTTGTCCTACGAACCCTCCGAAGTATACGTATGAATTTGTCTTCTTGCCTGATATCTTCTTTAAGTATGCTGCAGAGCTGTATCCTGATAATGGCGATCCCTTCTCTATACCAGATATCATCCTTCTCGATGCGGTGACACTCTCGAAACCCTGCATCGAACTGGTATTGTATACGACATCATAATCTGTCCTGTAAGCATTGCTAACTATTATCTCGAATTCCTTGTCTAAATCTATCTGTCCCATCAATGAGTCAAGCAATCCTCTTGCCTTCTCCTGCTCCCCTTTCGCCCAATATTCCCCGACCTGTTCCAATACGGAATTCTCAAGATTTTCTATACCTCCCGCATTTATCTCTGAGACTACAAAACTGTTGTTCTTGTTTGTCTCATTCAGCTCATATATCTTTATCGAGCTCAATACGTTCAGCAGGTCCTGGCTGAAATATTCTGATTCCTGGACATGCTCCTGCTTAGAGGAATACTCTCCTAGGACCATCAGGCCCGCAATCAATAATAATGATGCGAATATTGCATCTAGTATGAAATAGTATGCCTTGTTGTCAAGATGTCGGTTTCCGGACTCATTATGATTCCTTCGATGCATAATCAACATCCCCATATTGCAAATATTATAAATACCATTATCATCTCCATATTATCACATTCATCTGGATTATGGAGCCGTTGAAATTTGTTATTCTTGATACTTTTGTCATGTCAGCATACCTCAATGAATCGAATCCTATTATACATTCCGTGGTGTATTGTTTCGATACTAATGGATGCCCATAACCGCATCCTTCTGATTCTGTAAGAGTGTCATTTATCATATAGAATAACGGGATATTTCCTGTGGCATTAGAGAAATAAATGAAGAAATTGCTCCGTATGCCTAAAGAATATTTTGCCTTATCATAATTCAGGTCATACAGGTTTTTTAATTTTGTGTAGTTCAGACGATTGCTCGTCGTAAGACCCGGCCTGATTATTGTGTCATTATTCCAGTCTGAAGGAAACCCCTCTGAGAGCAAGTATTGTGAAACGAATTCTGATTCCCTCTGTATATCCCTAAGGTTCTCATTTGTGTATATATTAAACACGCTCTTGACACTTAATATTATTGCAGCTATGAATATTAGGAATGAGACTATGAATTCTATCGTCCATACTTGGGATTTCTTTGAGTTCTTCTGTTTCTTTAGCATTGTTAAACCATTGCATCTATATAGATGCAGAGATGATGGCTATCTAAGGATTGATATATATCGTGTCGTTCTTTTTCAATAAAAGGTTCGTCCCTTTAGTTATATTGCCTATCGTATCAGGGATCTGTGAATAGTATGAAGTCCCATGATATGAGACTACAAGATTGTTCCCGATTATAGTTATGTTGTAATCTGTCTGTTCTACCTTGCTCGGTATTTGTATGCTCCTGGAATATCCATTGTTCATCTCTGATGCGAGGACAAATTCTGATTGTACGGAATAAGAGAAGTCTCTCATCTTGTACTCTATCTTCTCTTCAGCCTTGCTCCGGTTTACCTCATACATAAATACAAGCAATAGCACCATTATAAGTATAGATACCCCGAACAAAAGGACAAATTCAAGTGCCATCTGCGATTTTCTAGTTCTCATTATTATCATGGTCAGCTGCTGACACCTGTTATGATTATTGTGTTGTTAGCAG
>CAZJFT010000033.1:0-10309 GCA_964545585.1 uncultured Methanosarcinales archaeon | reverse complement strand
TTGTTTAAACTTGGAATTCTTGATTCTGTTATGTAATTATTAAGTTGTGCGTACGATTCAACTAATTTTTCTATAGCCATTTCTTCCGACATCTTTTCTACAACCTCGCTATTTTCCCCGCATCCGTAAGTGTCAAATCATCGTTTATCAAGTCCATGTCCTTGAGTTCATCCACTGCCCTATAAAGCATTGCAGTAGAGAGTTCAATCTTCTTAGATAAGTCGCCTATGGATTCGAACTTACCCCTGTCCAATTGTTCTAGAATCCTCTTTTGCGAATCAGTAAGCTTAAACGATAACCTGGGTAAGTACACCACAGTATTTTTATCATCAGCATTATATGCTATCTTACGTACGCGATCATGTCTTGCATAAGCGGCAAAAAGAAGTCCAATAGCCTGTGGCTTTCGTCCAGATGTGATGTTGACGAATACCCAGTCATCCTTTGGCTGCATATCTATTATCTCAACACATTTCGTTGCAACCTTAACCACATCATAAACATCAACCTTGACCACCTTTACATCTATAACCTTCCCTATAGACTCCTGGATCAATTTAACGGCCTTTTCCTGCTCTTTAGATGCATCAGTATCAATAAGAAGAAACACCCTATCTGGGCCTAATTTCGTTATCGCAAACAATACAGGATCTGGACTATATACTGTAGCTATCAAAACCTTACTCAAATGAACATCCCCAACAGAAGCATCAGCTTCAGGCTTTAAATAACTTTCCATTTAAAAGAGTAAATAGATAGTATTTATATACTTTTCTATCATTAAGTATAAATTCTACTATTTAGTAAAATATTTAAATCCGGAGATAAACCGGATATTATGGAGAACACAATCCACCTTAAAATAAAAAAACCTGACTTGAAGATAGAACTCCAGATACCTAATGATAAGGAATTGCTCAATGAAATCCTAGACAAATTCACACAATTCAACGATGAAGGGATGATGATGCGTGAAGAAGAGACAAGCAAGAGCCTGCAAAAATATCAAGAATTAAAAAAAGTATACGATGAATACCAAAAAACCTACGGAAGGAACCACTTCCAATACACGAACATACCTAATGCAGAATTGATAGACATAGAAAACAAGCAGAATTCTCAAACAATACACAAGAATGCACTAAAAGAAGCAATAGACACAGCATTCCAGAACATAAACAAGAAAAACATCCAAGCGATAATCATACACATAAGCAGCCATATCCTATATCATGAAAAGACTGCAATAGCAGAAAAAATATTGCAGGAACTGCCGATAATGGAATATCAAATAATAAGAACGAATAGCGACACAAAAAGCACATTAATAGAATTATTCATGTTCGGACAGAACATCTACGAAAGCCCATTCATGAGAATGTTCGGAGGATGAAAAATGATGACTCTATGCGAAATTTTAAAATTAGAACTTAACATACTCATATTTGAGACCATAATTCTTTGGACATTTGCAGAGATAAGGTTTTTGCAGATGGCAGCTCAAAGAGAAAATTCCATAATACATAAAGCAGTGATTATTTTTAAGAGAATCACATCAAACATTCATTCCCACCACCACCTTTAAATATGACCTATACATAATGAGAATATGAAGTCTATTTTCAAGATTATTATAGGACGTACTATTGGGTTTATCATTTTCCTCATCCTTTTAGGGATAGCAAACCTATTCCAATTCTCGGAGTTATACAATAATATAATCGATTTCTTCATAAGGAATCTTTTGTTGATATTCATACTGTTCGCTTTAGGGATGATCAATGACATATTCTGGATATATAAATACAATATCCTTGCACCTATAGTCTCTGCATTATTGAGCATTTTCATCGTCACATTCATTTATAGGATGTTCAATTTCCTTGAACCATACTTAGGGTTTAATATATCTTTGCCTATATCATTGATCTATGCCATAGTGTTCATTGCAGTGCTTATAGGAGGATACGTCACTATAATCACTAGGCTAGTCACTAAGCCTAAAGGCAAGAAGATAGAATGGAGCGATGTAGGCAACGAATTCAAGCTATTCTTCTACAGTCTAGGGAAGGAATTGAACACTAAGCCTAAGAAAAGAAAAAAGAAATCGTAATTTCTCCGGAACACTGGACAGTCGCGCATAAGGTATTTAATTGCAGCACTCCTTCTAAAATAATGAATGATGTAAAGGTATTAGGGACAAAAATCTCCATAAAGGAAGAATATATATCATTGACTGATATAGCAAAATATAAGAATCCTGATCATCCGGCAGATGTTATAAAGAATTGGATAAGGTCTAGAGATACAATAAGTTTCTTAGGATTATGGGAAAGGATAAATAACCCAAAATTTAAACTGGTCGAATTCGACCAGTTTAGAAACCAGGCCGGAAGCCATTCCTTCGTATTACCTCCACAACAATGGATAAAGAACACTAATGCTATAGGGATAATTTCAAGTTCTGGAAGATATGGTGGCACTTATGCACATAAGGATATTGCTTTCGAATTTGCTTCATGGATATCGGAAGAATTCAGGTTGTATCTTATAAAAGAGTTCCAAAGATTAAAAGACGATGAGAATGTAAGAAAATCATTGGATTGGGATATGAAGAGGGCTTTGACTAAGATTAATTATCGTATACATACGGATGCTATACAGAAACACCTAATACCTGAGAAGATTTCCAAGACTGAAGAGAACCTTATTTATGCTACTGAAGCAGATATCCTGAATCTCGCATTATTTGGAATTACGGCCAAAGAATGGAAGAATAATAATAAGGATAAAGATGGCAATATGAGAGATTATGCGGATGTAAGACAGCTCGTATGTTTATCGAACTTAGAAAACCTTAATGCATTGTTTATCAAAGAAAATTTAAGCAAGTCTAAACGGTTAGAAAAACTCAACAATATAGCTATTGAACAGATGACATTACTCGCGGAGAATAATTCTCTGAAAATAATTCAAGATTGCAAAATGTGATCTTAAACTAATAGTATCCAATAAGATATCGGATTATCCTTCATAATGCATATAAATGGTGAAAGATTGTTTTTCTTATGAGGACGTTTTTGCTTCTTGGAATGATATTATTGTCAGGATGCACGATAGGTGAAATCATGAAAAAAGACAACATGACTGATTACGTCACAAAACAATGTGGGACAGAGCCTGCATTCAATAATGAATACTGGGACAATCATGAACCAGGAATATATGTAGATGTAAACACAGGCGAAGCATTATTCACGAGCATAGACAAATTCGATTCTGGGACTGGATGGCCTAGTTTCACTAAACCGATAGAGAATGCATCGATAGAGGAAAAGGAAGACACAACATATGGAATGACAAGGACTGAAGTAAGGACTAATGCATCACATCTAGGCCACGTTTTTGATGACGGACCGAATGGAAGTCAAAGATACTGTATCAATTCTGCATCATTAAAGTTCATCCCTTACGAGGATTTAGAGAAGGAAGGATACAAAGAGTATGAAAAATTATTCCCATACGAGAAGGCATTACTTGCAGGAGGATGCTTCTGGGGTGTAGAAGAACTATTACAACAGCAAGATGGCGTCATAAGCGCGACATCAGGATATACAGGAGGAACGACAGAGAATCCCACATATAAACAGGTATCAACAGGAAAGACTGGACATTACGAGTCAGTATTAGTAGTGTTTGACCCTAACATAATCAGTTACAATGAGATCCTCGACTATTTCTGGAGACTGCATGATCCGACGCAAGAAGACGGGCAAGGACCAGATATAGGGACTCAATACAGGTCAGCGATATTCTACTTCAATGATGAACAGAAGAAGATGGCAGAGCAGTCAAAGGAAGCGTTCGACGCAAAGCACATCTTCCCGAAACCAGCAGCTACTATAATAACAAAAGCATCAACTTTCTACCCTGCAGAAGACTATCATCAGGATTATTATGACAATCATCCAGGACTAGTATGTCATGCATTGAGAGATGCGTAAATCTTGCGGTTTTTCTTACTAAACACATATAAAGAATTTCTTATTATTAATTTCATGACTGAAAACCATAAAATTTATAAGGATTATTATATATACTTATATAATATGGTTAGTACGCATAGTCCGACGCTTGAATCAGTGATCATGGTAGAGAAGACAATAAAGAAGCATAGCCAAGAATATGGAAAGTATCAATTATGGAAGAAGCTTCCGAAGAAGATGATGTACCAGACATTCCAGACAATTCTTGATTACTTAGAAGCTTCTGGAAAGATTCTCATCCATGAAGGAAAGATCCTCTGGACATATGATCCTGAAACGATAGCAAGGCTTAAGAGACAGAAACTGATCATAAAATGATATATAGCGTAGCATTCATAGATGAAAAGCTAAAGACGGCATACGAAGAAATAAAAGATAAGAAACTTCTAAAATATCTGCAAAGAGCGATAGACGACTTAAAAAAAGATCCATTTGCAGGAATAAAGATTCCGAGAAAGCTTTGGCCTAAAGAATACATAAAGAAGTATAATGTCAAAAACTTATGGAAATATAATCTTCCAGATGGATGGAGGATAATATACACATTGAAAACGAATGAGATAGAAATAATCTCAATAATCCTAGAATGGTTCACGCATAAAGAGTATGAGAAGAGATTCAAATACTGATTTCCATAAAATTTATATTCCCATCATACCAAATAGATGGAGAGGTGGGTGTAAATGAGTAAGTGTAAGGTATGTTCTAATGTGTTCAATGATAGTCCTGACAACTTGATACTCTGCAATCATCACGATGGATTAGTGCACAGAGGTTGCTGCACAGACAAGTGTTCTTGGGACGGAAAGCCATGCGAGCATTGCATCAAAGAATACATGATAGTTAAGAGAGGATAATGCACTAGACATCCTCCCGTAACCTATTTAAACGAATTCTATGTTCTTATGGATAGCAGGTAGTGCTATGCCAGTAGAATACATGTCAAAGCCATATTCTGAACAGGATACATTAGATGTACTTACGCCGTTAGTCAGGGAGTGGTTCGTCAATAAATTCAAATCTTTCAGCCCTCCACAAACTTATTCTATAATGAATATCCATAATAAGCAGAATACATTAATATCCTCTCCGACAGGTTCTGGGAAGACTCTTTCTGCATTCATGACCATATTAAACGAACTTATTCGTCTTTCAGGGAAGGATCAGCTGGAAAACAAAGTATACGCAATCTACATCTCTCCATTGAAAGCATTAGCTAATGATATTGAGAAGAATCTTAACACGCCATTGAAAGAGATAAGTGAATTGGCAGAGAAAAAAGTCAAGGGTGCATCAAAAAAGATAGACATAAGAGTGGCAATAAGGACAGGAGATACGAGTACTTCAGATAAGGCAGCAATGTTAAAGAAGACACCTCATATAATCATCACTACCCCTGAAAGCTTTGCTATAATGCTCACAAGCCCTAAATTGAGGGAAAAATTTAGGGATATAGAATGGGTCATTTTAGATGAGATTCACGCAATAGCAAGCAGTAAAAGAGGCACTCAACTAGCATTATGCATGGAACGATTGCAATACATAACAAAAGCTCCGCCGACGAGGATAGGACTCTCAGCAACAGTCTCTCCATTAGACAAGATTGCAGAATTCTTAGTAGGAATGGAAGATTATGAATTAGGAAAATCTAGGCCTTGCAAAATCATTGACGTGCAGAACATAAAGAATATGGACTTGAAAGTCCTGAGTCCTGTGCCTAATCTTATTGAGTCTGATTTCAAGAAGACACATGATGAGATGTACAAATTATTAGATAAACTCATACAAGACCATAAGACAACGTTGATATTCACGAATACAAGAGCCGCAACTGAACGTGTTGTGCATCACTTGAAAGACCGTTTCCCGAGGAATTATGTCAAATTGAATGAGGGTGATGATATCAAAGAAGTCAAGGACATGAAAGATGTTGAGGACTTCAAGGATCTAGAGTCAAAATCATACATTGGCGCACATCATAGCAGTTTAAGCAAAGAGCATAGATTAAACATTGAAAACAGGTTAAAGGATGGAAAATTGAAATGTGTCGTCTCATCAACATCATTAGAATTAGGAATTGATATAGGATATATTGACTTAGTCATACTTTTAGGCTCTCCAAAAAGTGTAGCGAGAGCACTCCAAAGAATTGGACGTTCAGGACATAAGCTTCATGACATAAGCAAAGGACGCATAATAGTGCAGGACAGGGATGATCTGGTAGAATGCTCAGTATTATTGAAAGCAGCAATTGAAAAGAAGATAGATAAAGTATCAATTCCAGAAAATCCATTAGACGTTCTTGCACAAGAGATATTTGGCATGTCAATAGAAGAATCAAGGCATATTGATATCATTTATGATCTCGTAAGGAAATCATATCCATACAGGAATTTGAAGAAGACAGAATTCATAGAAATAATCCGTTATCTAAACGGACAATTTGTTTCTTTAGAGGACAGGAATGTATACGCGAAGATATGGTTTGATGAAGAGACAGGGATGATAGGGAAGAGAGGAAAATTAGCAAGAGTCATTTACATGACAAATGTCGGCACAATACCTGATGAATCATTCATCAAAGTAAAGCTTCAAGGTGCAAAAGCAGACGATGATAAAGGCGCATATATCGGGAAGATTGATGAGAACTTTTTAGAGCGATTGAAGAGGGGAGATGTATTCGTATTAGGCGGCAACACTTATGAATACTTATACGCTCAGGGAATGACTGCATTCGTCAAGGCATCAGTAAACCGCCCACCAACTGTTCCATCATGGGTCTCTGAAACATTACCATTGAGCTTCGATTTAAGTATAGAAATACAGAAGTTCAGGCGTTACATGAATGAATATTTTGATAAAGAAGAAAGTAAGGAAGAGATTTTGAAATTCATCAATAAATACTTATACGTCGATACATACGGGGCGAATGCTATATATGAATACTTCAACGAGCAATACCATTTCAGCAAGATCCCGCATGACAAGAAGATTACAATAGAATATTTTACTGAGGGAAAAAACAAGTATATATTATTCCATACATTATTCGGGAGGAGAGTGAATGATGTATTGTCGAGAGTTCTAGGTTTTGTGATAAGCAGGCTCCAGCATAAGGATGTGGAGATAAACATCAACGATAACGGATTTTACATATTGACAGACCAGAATATTCAAGCAAGCAAAGCATTCAAATTAATCAAGGCAACTGATTTGAGGAAAGTCGCTGAATTAAGCCTTGACAAGACAGAAGTCCTAGGACGAAGATTCAGGCATTGCGCGACGAGGTCATTGATGATATTACGGACATACATGGGCAAGAGAAAATCTGCTGGAAGGCAACAATTATCCTCAAGATTATTGATAAACAGTGTAAAAAGGATAAGTGAAGAATTCCCAATACTCAAGGAAGCGAAAAGAGAAGTCCTTGAAGACTTGATGGATATAAAGAATGCAGAGATTGTAATCCAGCAGATAGAATCTGGAAGGATTAAGATTGAAGAATATAATACTGAGATGCCAAGTCCTTTTGCATTCAACCTAGTCACTATGGGATATTCTGACATAATGAAGATGGAAGACAAGCTGCAATTCTTGAAGAGGATGCATGATATGGTCAGGGCGAAGATCTCATTGAAACAAGGCAAAAAACCTGAGAAGATTAAGGATGACAAGAAATTCACTTATGATGAATTCTGGAAGGCGCAAGAGAAAGAGAAACAAGCAGAAAAGAATGAGTATCTTGAAAATCTCAAAAGAGAAGCATGGAACTTAAAGAAAGTGCCATTCCCAGTCAGGGAACATGTAGTAGAGATAATTGATGGCTCAAAAAATGTGCGGCAGGACTTCATTGAAGCATTGCATACATACAAGAAGGAGATAAAAGAGAATTGGCCAGAAGAATTGAGGGAATTCATAATCAATAGGCTTGTTGAATTGAATGAATTGCCTGAAGAGTATAAGAGTGCTCCGAAAGAGTAAAAATTTATAAACCATATAATTATTCTATAGTCATGAAAAATGAAAATAACGGATTAGAAAACACCACGAACGATTTATACAATTTTTTTGGAATACAGCCGGAAGAAGATATGAGAGATTTTAGCATAATAGAATTCAACCAGGCATATTTAAGAAAATTAAAAACTGCATCGACTCCTGAATTAAAATTAGAAGTGAAAGATAAATATGATAGATTATACGCACATGTTGTTGACAAGATAAGGAATTATGTGCCGCCTGAAGAGAATTTCACTATGGTATCATTCCTTGATGAGCACATACAAAATCTAAAAAACAGTCCATCTAGCAGTTATCGATCTGCATGATTGATCGTTCATACCATTGCTTCAATGATTCTTTTATGTGTTTCTTTACAGCAAGCTTGTCCTTGATGTTGTAATTGTATCTGTATCCGCCGTTCTCTAGGTTCTGCTGATACCTATGTATGAGTCCCTTGTTTGACAATGTCTTGAGTATCTTCTGTATCGTTGTCCTGTCAAGCTTCAATCTTGAAGCGATCTGTTGTATAGTAAGGTTTTCTTTGCTCCTTAAAAGCGTCTCAAATATCTTGTATTCAGACTTCTTCAACGATAAACTGCATGCAATCACGTCTTCAATATCCAACTTTCCGCATGTTATGTCCATGTGTCCTCTGAGCATCCTAGATGCTGTCGAGTGCTGATTGTATCTTCGCTTTCATGACTGGTTTAGGCGCAAATCCTACTATCCTGTTCACTTCCTTGCCATTCTTGAAAAATATCATGCATGGTATTCCCTGCACTGCGTTCTCTTCAGCAAGTTCTGGGTGTTCTTCTGTAGAGACTTTTGCGAACTCTAATTTTCCCTTGAAGTCTGGGTCCTTGCTCAATTCATCAAGCACCGGGCCAAGCATCCTGCATGGACCGCACCAATCAGCATAGAAATCCACTAATATAGGACCTTTCTTTATTGCATCCTTGAACTCTTTATCATTCATAACTTTCATTTTGACCTCCATAAATGATGGTTGTGTAACCATCAACACTAGTGAAGAAATAAGCACATATATTTAAATATTTTTAAGAAGTGCATAAAACATCAAGAAAATTCACTACAAGAACATATTAAGAAATTCATCGAAGATTAAACAAACACATCCTCTTCAAAATCCTCATCCTTGTCCTTCTTATCAGAATCTTTCTTACGCTGGAATATCCTAGTATCCCTCTTAGCAGGGATAGGGTCATCATCTGCAAAATCATCTATCCTATCATCGATATCATCATCTTTAGACATAATCTTTCAGTAGAAAACCGGTTTAAAAAGTTTATTGAAAAATCACTCATTTCAAGTTGTTCATTATGTCCATGCCTATCTTCTCGCTGCTATCTATCTCTGACTCATCATCCTCTCTCAAGTCTTCAATAGCTGCACGTGCCTCTTTTATCCTGGTTAAAGCTAACCTGATGTTCTTTTCGATCAACGCGCTCTCTGCATGTTCAAGAAATGAGTCTATCTCTATTATACAATCTATTATCTCTTCTTCTGTCATAATAAAAAAAATAATTACTTGGCTAGGCCAAGGATCTTATACATTCCAGTGCCGCACTTTGAGCACTTGCCTTTCATCGCTTTCCTACCATTCTTCATAGTAGTCTGAACCGCATTTGCCATCTCTCTCTTTGCCTTGCATTTTACACAATATCCTTCTGCCATTCTAAATCACCTTCCTATTTTTTTCCAAAATAAAACATCTTGTCAATAGCTACGTCTTGACTCTGATAATTGCCTACTCTCTGGTTCTCGTATTCACCAGATTTCGTCTCGTGATGCTCTTCATGATGCTCCTGCTGTACAGGCTTCTCCTGCACTGGCCTCTCAACAGGTTTCTCTGCCTGACGCTCAACAGGCCTCTCTATCGGTCTTTCCTCACGCTGCTTCTTGCTCAATTGTGCTATGCGTGAATCCATATCATTCAATGCCTGTATCATCTCATTCATCTTGCTTGTCAATGTATCTATGTTCTCCTGCAACTTCTTCAATTTCCTATCCGTCTCTGTATCACTCATTTTTTCCTCTCCAGCCATCCTGTCTTGCTTGCTCTGTATGAGTCCATGCTTGACTTCATGCGTTATCGCATCCTCGCCATATATCTGTGTGGCTTGGTTTATTGCCTCAAAAGAAGATTCTGCAAACCCATGCCTCTTCAAGTCTTTCGCAAGCTCATTCATCCTGCGCATCTTCTCATAATCGTTCATCAAGCACCTCAAAACAACTATAAT
>CAZJFT010000032.1:0-10611 GCA_964545585.1 uncultured Methanosarcinales archaeon | reverse complement strand
GTTCATAAGCTCCCTACAGGAGATGCAGCAGACAGGCATATTGACAGATGACTTGGTAGATAACATGCCATTGTTTGAGAGTTTCATGATTAATCTGATAATGCTTTTGTTGTTATACATAATATTCATTGCTGGAGCTTTATCTGCATTTGACATCATGATAAGGGATCAGATTGCGAATAAGGCATTCTCATGGAAAGAATCATGGAAAAGATGGTTGTTCGAATGGTTCAGGTATAGCTCATTATATATGCTGTTGCTCATAGCAGTATATGTCTCATTCCTTGTGATTAACCACATGATATGGTTAGGCCTATTATTACTCGTATTGTTGTTCGCATTTTGTTATATAGTATTGTCAATGAATCTAGGTCTTTCATTGAGGAAGACATTCATAAGAGCTGTAATGTTGTTTATGCTGTACTTGTTGTTTTCAGTTGCAGCAATGGTATTGATATGGTTACTGAAGGTGTGGGGCGTCATGGTCGGCATACTGCTATTAGCGTTTTTATTGTTATGGTCAAAGGTTTATTTGAAGAACAAATAAGCTGAAAAAGAGGTAAGATGAGAATAAGTAATGCAAAAAGAGGTCAAATAACATTATTCGTAATACTTGGGATAGTAGTGTTGTTAATAGTCGGTTTCTTCATATACATAAATTATCAGAATAACATATCGATAGTTGAAGGTCCCGGCAGAACCACTGTTTCAGAAAAGTTTGAGCCGTTGCAATTGTTCGTTGAAGACTGCATGGAAAGCGTCGCCAGGGATGCAATAATACAGTTAGGCAAGCATGGAGGATATATTGATCCTAATGATGCATACTTATCAGGAAGGGTATTCTATGGCAACATAGATGACCAATCAGACAGCGACATGGCATACTTATCGGATGATATAGATAAAGCCATGCCTTATTGGTATTATAGTTATGATTACGGGGATTGCACTGATTGCATGATGATGAGCCAAGCGCCATACATAGATGAGATGGAGCGACAGATAAGTGTTTATGTGACAGAAAACATAGATTTATGCCTTGATGGATTCCAGGATTTCTTGCAGCAAGGTTATGACCTCGCGATACAAGACAACATGATTGTACGCACAACTATACGTGAAGAGGATGTGCTTATAGAATCCATATACATGATTGAAGTCGCTTATGATGGGAGCCAGGCAACCATAGAAAATTATGTTGCAACAGTAGATATCCCATTGATGAAATATTACGATATGGCATTGAACATATCGAAACAGGAATATGAGAGCCAATTCTTAGAAGGACTGAACGCATACTTGATATTGTCATATTCTGGATTGAGCCCTGAACTATTGCCACCTATATACTCTTATTCCAGCGGTTACGACATGGTGTTCTGGGCTAAAGGTTCAGTAAAAGAGAATATACGGCAACTGCTACAATCATACGTCCCATTAATGCAGGTCAAGGGCGCAAAGAATTATCGTGAGGTCACAGGCGACTTGACAGATTTAGAGAAGAATTTTGTTGACTTAATAACCTTAGACATGTTCCCTGACAGGAACCTAGAAAAAACAGAGGTATCATTCATATATACAGGTGATGACATATCATTCGATATACAACCATCTACGAATGAACTATTGGGACCATTCAAGGATACAGAAGAAGGGGTAAGTGTCGCTCCGCCAAAGAACACATTCTCCTACCAATTCTTCTACGATGTAAGCTATCCTGTAATAGTGGAGATAAAGGATGAGTACAAGCCAGGCCAATATTACACTTTCATGTTCGCATTAGAATCAACAATAAAACAGAATCTCCCATTGAGAGAATGGTGGAATGCGAGCAAGAGACCATTATATTTCGAACATGACTTTTTTGACATATCATTCAATGACCCATTATCTGGGCAGACAGTCACTAATCCACGGACTGGACAGAATTATCAATATAAAGAACGCGTCCGTGAAAATGTGTTCTGCGAGCCTGAGCAACGCATGAGCGGAAACATATACTTAAAGACTTATGATGCTGCAACAAAGGATCCATTAGAGAAAGTCGATATAACTTTTGGCTGCGGGAATTATGCTTCATGCAATATAGGCATTACAGAGAATGACCCTATATTAGGTGTCGAATCATTCAAGGGTAAATTCCCTGTGTGCATGAATGGATATGTACAGTTAGAGAAGTCAGGCTATGCCAAAAAGATAGTGAAATTGACAACGACCCCAAATGGGAATGTGAATCTTGGATCAATATACTTAGAGAAGATACATAAAGTCAACGTCACAGTAAAGGTTTATCCTATGACAAGGGTTACTGTAGGTACTGTAACATCATTCTTGGTGTTCCCGAACATGAGTTTTCCGCTTGAACAGAATGATACAGTATTCATAACACTTAACAGGATAACTACAGGCTTAGATGAACCGCTATCCCAAACAGTCCTTATAAGTCCGACAACAAGAAATACAGAGATAGAGATAACGCCTGGCAGGTATACCATAAGCGGGCAGTTATATTCTGCAGAAGGTTATATAATACCAAAAGAATGTGATGAGGTTTGTGACAATTATTTTGCAGGTATATGCACAAGCTATAAGGGAATACCAGAAAACGATATACATATAAAAAATGCAATAATGGGTGGTATAGAGATTGATGATACTTATCCATTGAATGTCAAGCGAGAGCACTTGGCAGGTAACAAGACATTAGAGATATACTTGATAAGGATGCCTCCGCCTCCATGCATAAACGAGATGCAGGATATGGGCAAGACAACAGATATTGTCACCAGGTATCGTTCAAAGGTCATGCCGCAGTTCAAGTAGAATTATTCTATTACCTTAGAATTATTAAGATTTTTATTACTCTAATTCCCCAGTCAATGTGAAATCTTCTATGCTTAGTGTGGTCTGTTGGTTGTAAGTATTCTGATAGTTGACTGGTTGCGGGTTCGTGTTGTATATTGCAGGTTCGAATTGTTTGCTCAATTCAAGGACTTTCTCATTGTTGCCCTGCTGATAGTAATAGTTCATCTGTTCGACTATCTTCATCTGGTTGCAATACTGTTTTGTTGTTGTGTCTGTTATCTTATCGCATACTTGCGTGTTTCCGCCAATGACGAATGCTAGGTAACAATTATCTTTCTTTCCTGTCTCGCTGATCTGGTCACAATAATTCGCCTTATTTGTGCTGTATGCTATCTCCCCTAGGCATATATCTCTTTGTGCCTGGCTTGTGAACTTAAGGCAACTATTGTATGCTGCTTGAGGGCTTGTAGCGGCTTGTTGCCTTATAAGCTTCATTGAATCACCGAATGTCTTGCCGCCCGAAGCGGTAGTTCCTCCACTGCTTGTCCCTCCAGTCGTCCCGCCTGTGTTTCCGCCTGTTGTGCCGCTTGTCCCTCCAGTTGTTCCTCCTGTTGGAGGCCTATATGTTATTTGCCCTACAATCTGGAATTCTGTACTGCTCTCAGCCTTCTGATTATTGCCATAAGTTACTACAGCATTCAAATAATATGTTCCTGGCTGAAGATTACTTGGCAATGCAATCTTTCCACTAGAAGTCGCTTTAGTCTCTACAGCAAGCGTTTCAGTGTAAGATTTGAGTATCTTTCCGCTAGCGTCAGTTATTGTGTATCTTACAGTTGCGTCAAACCTATTGGATTTGCCCATATTCACGAGTTCTACACCATACGTGACTTCCTGCCCTGCTAAATATTCTTGATTATAGGATTGTACAGAGACATCAAGCAAAGCATCCTCTCCACCTGTATTGTTTGTAAAGAACCAATATCCGCCGAATCCTAAACCAGCAATCAACAATATGACTAAAACAGTCTTTATAGGAAAATGTATCTCGTGCCGTACAGTGATGCTTCCCCCATTGCCTAGCGCAGAATCTATCAAATTATCTGGATAACCGCTCTGCTTCAAGCTATTCCTTATCATCTCAGGCTTGAAACCTAAAGCAAGCTGTCTCTGTACATAGCTCTTCAACTGCATCTCCTGCTGCTGATTAGAGAACAAAGCGATGACCTCATCAACCTGCTGCTGCGGATACTGTTTGAGAAGATTATTCCTTATGCTGTATATATCATAACCCTTATTCAAAGAATCCTGCACGAACTGATAAATCTGCTGATTAATAATCACTCACCCAATAAATAAAATAAAAAAAGAAATATATAAAGGTGCTGGTTTTATGCAGCTTTAGACTCCTCGTATGTTATTCCGTAATTACCTAGATCGGTACCTCTGGCATACCTTCCCTTCTTTATTCCATCTCTAACTTCAATCAGCCTGTCTATTGGTAATTCACCGAAGTCTTCCATGTTTACTTTGTATCCCTTTCTTGCTTCAATCTCTTTCCTTACATGTGCGGCAACCTTATGAGGCCTATAGTGGTCTATATGTCTTTCTTGGTGTTTGTTTGTGATATATTCTATGCCTCCTTGTGTGAGCTCTGATTTTCTTCCATGGAAATCCCTCTTCAAAGTCCCCACACTTGCTTTCCTGTTTCTAGCATATGTATCAACTAAAGCTTGTATTGCTCTTCCGTTCTGTTGATTTGCACCGACATGCTCATTGTACATTGAAGCCAATTTGTCATATATCTTGTCTTCGTCTTTTATCTCCTTGATGGCCTCTAATGCGGATGGATGTACTTTCTCGAAGAATTTTTTCATTCCATCTATTGCTGCCTTCTTCAATTCTTTCTTCTTACCATAGATTTTTGCATCATCCTTACCGAAAGTCTTATCTAAAGCGCCAGTGAATCCCTTATACATCTCATCAATTCCTGGAGCGAATATGTTATTATAGTAATGATCCAAATTCTCGTCTTTAGTGAATGTATCATGCTTCTTGAATGCGTCTTTCAATCCAGAAGATCCGTCTTTCTCTAACTCGTCAAAGAAATCATCAAGATTTTTATGAACTTTTCCCATATTTTCCACCTTCTTATTTTTTAACAGATTTATTATTCTAGAGTAATTCTGAAATCTGTTATATTTAAAGTTTATGTTTCTTCCAGTAAATCTGCCTTTCTCTCAAACCAATATCTTTTTAAACTATCTTTCTTTCTGTTGATTGGTGAGTTTGATGGTTAAGAAGAAACTTCATGATAATTATTCTCCGCCTAAGGGCTTGGATGTAAGTTCTGCAGAGGATACGCTCCCTCCAGGACTTCCTCCTGACGCACAGAAGAAGTTGAAGGATATCAAAGATAAATTAGACAAGTTCCAGAAGAAAGCCATGGATAAATTCTCTGATTATATTCTTGGCATTGCATTGATGCCTCCTCCTAAGCCTGAAAAGGATGAAGAGGGCAAGGAGAAGCCTGTAGATAAGAGCAAGATATACTTGATGGTGCTCGTTGATGATTCTGACAGCACAAAGATGTCCAAGGAAGAATTGAAGGATAAATTGGCGACTATAATACAATCGTTGGCCCATGAAGTTGATAAGAATCTTGCCGTAGAGACAGTCATACTGACTGAGCTTTGGCAGACATGCTATGATGCAAAATATGACCTGTTGGAGATGATTGCATTAAGCCTCCCAGTGTTCGATAAGGGGATGCTTGCAGCAATAAAGATTGCAGAAGTGCATAAGGGGATGGTATTGAAGAAGTTTGAGAAATATATCGTCTCATACGTATTAGGCGGAAGCCTAGTCCAGGGGAAAGCTACAAATAAATCAGATATTGACGTGTTTATAGTCATCGATGATACTGACGTGAAGAAGATGACCCGTGCAGAGCTTAAAGATAAGCTGAGAGCGATAATAATAGGGATGGGTATCGATGCAGGCAAGATGACTGGCATAGAGAACAAGATAAATATCCAAGTCTACATATTGACTGACTTCTGGGAGAACATAAAAGAAGCGAATCCAGTCATATTCACATTCTTGAGGGATGGAGTGCCATTCTATGATCGCGGGATATTCATGCCATGGAAGCAATTGTTGCAGATGGGACGTGTGAAGCCTAGCCCTGAATCTATAGATATGTTCATGCATTCAGGTGAGCAGATACTTGAGAGAGTGAATTATAAGCTTACAGAAATAGCTACAGAAGACTTTTTCTGGGCAACTCTTACTCCTACACAGGCAGCGATAATGCTTTATGGATTGCCGCCGCCTACGCCTAAAGAGAGTCCTGAAGTCGTGAGAGACATATTCATAAGGAAAGAGAAGATGCTCGAAGAGGAATATGTGAAGATACTTGAAAAAGTCTTGAAGACAAGGAAAGACATAGAGCATGGCGACAAGAAGATCGTTTCAGGAAAAGAGGTCGACGCATTGCTTGAAGATTCAAAGAAATATTTGAAGAGGATGAACGAACTGTTCAAGCAGATAGAGGAATTGAAAGAGGAAGAGGGCGTAAAGCACAATTATGAGACTGTAGTCACAGTAGTAAGGGATACGTTAAGGCTTGAAGGGCTTGAGAAAGTCTCAGATATAGAGATGATAAAAGCGTTCGAGATGCACTTGATACATAAGGGACATGTGCCTGAGAAATTCGTGAGGATGCTTAAGGACATAGTGAAGGCTAAGAAAGATTATGATGCAGGAAAGCTCTCGAAGACAGAGATACATGAGATAAACAAGGATGCAAGGGAATTGATAAAATTCCTTGTTGAGCACATACAGCGCAAGAGAGGGAGAGAGCTTGACAGGGTAAAGATTAGGGTTAAACATGGGAACAGGTTTGGAGAAGTGATAATACTAGGCAAAATCGCTTATATCGTGCATGACTTAGACAATGAGGACAAGGAAATAACGAAAGCGACAGTCACTCCTGATGGACGTTTCACGGACATAAAAGAGTCATCATTGGAAGAGATGGAACATGCTATAGCTAATGCTGATATCCCTTCTAAGACATTCATAAAGGAGCCGATATTCGAGCATCTGAAGGGGATATTCGGTAAAGATGTAGAGATACTGATAAATTACTGATGCTTTTTTAGGTATTTTTTATGTATATTTTTTTGCTGATTATTAACAAATTATTTAAATACATCAAAATTGCTGTTTTAAAGGTGATGTGATGCAGACAGGATATAAAGTCATAGATGTGATGACAAACAAGCCAGTAGTCGCAGAGAAGACTGATTCATTGAAGGACGCAGCGCAGATAATGGTGCATTCTAATGTCAATAGTTTATTGGTCAAGGAAGGAGAGAAAGCTGTAGGCATAGTCACAGATGAAGACTTGGTCAGGAAAGTCATAGCAAAAGGATTGGATCCGAAGAAGACAAAAATAAAAGACATAATGGAGACAGACCTCATAACAATCGCTCCAGGAAGAGACATATATGAAGCGATGCAAGTCATGAGGAACCATAATATTAGGCAATTACCAGTCATAGAGAAGGGAAAATTAGTCGGATTCCTTACCGCAAAAGATATATTGAAGATACAGCCAGAGCTGTTCGACTTATACATAGAGAAATATGAATTGAAGGAAGAACAGAGAAAATTATCGGAGCATCGTGAAGATGACGATGACATATTCTCAGATTTTTTCAGGAAGATAGGTATAAAGAAGTAAAATGCCAGATATAAAACATGTAGCAATAATACTTGACGGCAATAGACGATTTGCCAGAAGACTTGCACTAGAGCCATGGAAAGGACATGATTTCGGAGCAGAAAAAGTCGAAAAATTGTTAGAATGGTGCGAGGAATTCGGAGTCAAAGAACTTACATTATACACTTTTTCTATGCAGAACTTCAAGAGACCGAAGGAAGAAGTGGATTATCTGATGGGTGTCGTCAAGAGGACTGCTGAAAAATTCATGGAAGATCCTAGAATAGCAGAGAAGGGCGTAAGGATAAACATCGTCGGCAGGTATGAGTTGTTCCCTAAGGATGTCATTCAAGTATGCGAGCGCGTCATGGCGAATACGAAAGACAATTCTAATTATGTCCTTAATCTAGCATTCGGTTATGGCGGCAGGGAAGAGATAATCGATGCTGTGAAGAAAATAGTTGCGGAGAATCCTGCTCCAGAAGATATAACTGAAGAATATTTTGCGAATCATCTATACCTTAATTCTGATCCAGACTTAGTCGTAAGGACAGGCGGGGCGATGAGGACATCAAACTTCCTGCCATGGCAGACAATATATTCAGAATGGTTCTTCATAGACAAGACATGGCCAGAGATTGAGAGAGAAGACTTTAAAGCAATATTAGATGAATTCAAAGAACGAGAGAGACGGTTCGGAAAATAAGTGTCAAATAAATCTATTGAGAATATTTGTTATAATCATTCTCTGAAGACTTCTGCCTGGAATTTGTATATCTTTGCTTCCTTGCTTTTCCATGCACCTATACCTAGACCTGCCTTCTCTGATACTGCATCGAGGAATTGTAATGCTGTCCAATGATATTCCGTAGCGACCTGCGGCAGCAATAATCCTGAACTACCATAATACTGTATTATAAGACCGTCTTTACCGATTTTTATCGCGTCTATATACTCTTGTTGGCTGCCTGCTTTTATAAGTTCAGGCCTGCTGAGTATGGATATTTCGATATTTATGCTCTTCAATTCTTCCTCTACAAGCGGTTCGAAGCGTGGATCCTCGAATGCTGCGGCCTTTGTTGCAGCGATTATCTGCTCAAACAATGGCATTATAGGCTTAGTGAATCCTATACACCCCCTTAATTCACCCCTCTTATGTAATGTGACGAAGCATCCTCTCAATTGTGTCAAATGAGTACAATCAGAAGTATCAGGGTCGAGATCCTTGAAATATGTATCGAGGGTGTCTCTTGCCAGCTTCAATAATAATTGTTGGTCTTTCTTGAGCATGATACCTATAATATGCAGTGCTTTTTATAGGTTTTGGAATAACTTGATAGAAAAAACATCAAATCCTTATCTTTTTTGCGCCTTCTAAGAACTGCTCATTCTTTTTCTGAAGCCTTTTTACGGCATCAAGCAACACTTTTTCTGGATCCTTGTCATCTGTCTCGACGATGAATCTTGGTATGCCTATCAATGGATGCTCTACATTGTATGCTGAAATCTTTATGCTCTTGTCATTCCACAATTCTTTCTTAAAAGCATTTGAGAATGTATGATCTGCACCTACAAGGTCGAATACAAGCTTCTTCTTCGATTTCTCGACTACCTTCAATTCCATGAAGAGAAGGAAAAATAGGAGATTTATAAATCTTTTTGTTATTAATTCCTATTCCCAAACAACAATAATCTTTAAAAACCAATCCATAATCTCTTCTATTGTTGGGGATTAGTTATGGATGATAAGAAATTACGTGAGGCATTCAGGAAAATAAAGGAAGAGCGGGATGAACATCTAGAGAGCATAAACCAGCTCACGTCAGAATTGCAGACGGCATTCGAATATATTTCTGAACTGGAGAATAAGCATGATAAGCTCAAGGAGAACATTGATGAACTCATGATATTCAAGAATAGCATACTCCTTAATGACAAATCTCACTTTTCAAACATCGTTTTAAGCTTAGAGGAGCAGAAATTGTTCCAGACATTATACGTGTTTGGTGAGAAAGAACCTTTGTCTTGGAATTTCATAATAAAGAAGCTTGACTTGAACGACACTTCATTCAGGTTGTTATTATCCTCACTTTTAGATAAGAAGATACCTATAACTAAGGAGAGGATAGGTAATGAATGGTATTTTAACATAGATCCACGGTTTAGAGATATGCAGACTAAGGAACAACTGATAAAAGTGCATGAGTCTGTCAGCAAGGGCATATATGAGAAGAACCTCAACCAATTCTTCTAGATTTTTTTTGAAATCGTATTTTTAGTTTTTGATTGAAATTTTTTGTTTTTCTGATCCTCTAACTCTCACTTTTATTTATTGTTTGTGCTCAAGTTTTTTCTCGACAGATATTTTTGCTGGTTGTTTTTTGAAATATTTTTTCAACTATTTTTGTATCATTTTTCCTATCGATTTTTTTTTCTTGTTCTTTTATTTTTTTAATACTTTTATTTATTGCATATACAATATATCGTATAAACTATATATCGGTTGAACAATAAATATATTTATATTTAATTTCTCGTCGAAAAAATAATAAAATGATAAAATATTTAAACTAAAACTGTTTTGGTGAATTATGGTGAAAAATGTGAAAAAATCAAAAAAATTGCCTGTCAAAAAAGATACAAAGAAAGGTGTCAAAAAACCTCAGAAATTGGTCCCGAAATACGTTGAGTTGAAGGGTTTCTTGAGCTTTTTCATACTTCATGAGCTTGGCAAGAAGGATCATTCTGGAGATGAGCTTGCAAGGTTGATCGGTGAGAGGAAGGGTGCGGATTTGACTCCTGGAACGATATATCCTGCCCTTAAGCGTCTTAGACGACAGAAGCTTATACAATATAAGAAGAATGGACGCAAAAAGGTGTATTCATTGACTCCTAATGGATCAAAAGAGCTTAAATCATTATATAGTTTGTTTGAAGGCATGTTTTTTGGTTTGAAGAGTAGGCTAAAGTGATAAAATAAGCCTATTTAATTATGATTAAAATATGTAGTCATTGATTAAAATTTAATATTTTATTGTTACATAATTTATGTTTAAATTATTTAAGCAAATATTATA
>CAZJFT010000031.1:0-10828 GCA_964545585.1 uncultured Methanosarcinales archaeon | reverse complement strand
AGAACAATTTTCTTAAAATTAGAGAATTACAATTTAGAGACTGCAGCAAAAGTTTTTTTAGGAGAAAAAAAGCTTGTAGGACAAGAAAACAAATGATAAGAAATAGATGACCTCTATAAGCATAATCAACAAAAACTTGTCGATTACAACCTGAAAGATTCTGAACTCGTATATAAAATATTATATGCGACATCATCAATACAATTGACTATACAACGCGCAATGATAACAGGGATGACTCTTGAAAGGGTTAGGGCGAGCGTCGCAAGCCTCGATAGCTTATTCTTAAGATATGCAAAAAAGCACAAGATAGTCCTAAACAGCTCAAGATTCTCTGAGAAGGATGAGCCATTCAAGGGCGGGTACGTGATGGATTCTAAACCAGGGATATATGATTATGTCCTGGTCCTTGATTTCAAGAGCCTGTATCCATCAATAATACGTACATTGAATATCGATCCATACTCATATGTGAAGAAAGATAATGCGCCGAAACATCTCGATAAGAACAGATACGTAAAGGCCGCAAATGGCGCAGTTTTCAAAAACCAAGAAGGCATACTTCCTATGATAATCCAAGACGTGTGGAAACAGAGAGATGAGGCAAAGAAACACAAGAAACCGGCGCACGTAATATACGCACTAAAGATAATCATGAATTCATTCTATGGCGTCCTAGGAAATCCTTCATGCAGGTTCTACAATCCTGAACTCTCAAACGCCATAACATACACCGCAGAAGAAATAATAAAGCTTACATCCAAGAAAGTTGAAGAGATAGGATACGAAGTGATATATGGAGACACCGATAGTGTTTTTGTAGTGAGCAAAGCAAAGAATGATGATGACGCGGAGAATATCGGTAGAAAAATCGAGAAGTACATAAACGAATTCTATGAGGGACATGTGAAAGAGAAGTATCATAGGAAAAGTTTTTTTGAAATACAATTCGAGAAACTGTTCAAAGTTTTCCTGATGCCCACAATGAGAGGATCTGAAGAAGGTGCGAAGAAGAGGTATGCTGGCTTGTTAATTAAAGACGGTAAGGAAGAGATGAGCTTTACAGGGATGGAATTCGTAAGAGGGGACTGGACAGACCTATCGAAGAAATTCCAGCTAGAACTTTTCGAGAAGGCATTCAAGAAAGAAGAAGTCTCTGGATACATAAGGAAATTCGTCGAAGACCTGAAGAAAGGGAAATATGATGATATGCTGATATACAAGAAGAATATCAACAAGCCACTCAACGAATACACCAAGACAACACCGCCGCATGTCAAGGCTGCACGTCAGTTGAAGAAGCTGACATCAAACCAGATACAATATGTGATTACGACAGAAGGCCCAGAGCCAATTGAAAAACTAAAGCATAAGCCAGACTATGATCATTACATAGGCAAGCAATTGAAACCCATAGCCGACACGATACTTTCTGTATATGGGCAGAGCTTTGATGACATGCTGAAGAATTCCAAGCAGACAAGTTTGTTTGGGTATTGAATACGCAAAAAAATCAAAGCTTCTTAACGAACTCTCTTATCGCAGTCTCATAATTTGATTGGACGACGTCTTTTGTCTTCAATGATAATGTCGCACGCGGTTTCCTGCCGATTAATCGCTCCATCTCTTCGAACGCCTTCTTGTCTCCATTGCCGCCCATCGTGCAGAAGAATCCTAATTCTTTCTCTTTCAAGACTTCCTTGTTAAGCTCTATGTATGTCCTTATTGCTGGAGGGATAGTCCATGCCCATATAGGGGTGCCTATAAGTATCATGTTGAAATCCCGCGGGTCATATTCCTGCTGAGATATCTTTGTGAACCTTTTCCTTGACGCATCCCTGCCAGCCTTCAAGTATCCCAATAATCCCTTACGGTTGACAACATCAACTATCTCCTCTCTCTTCGCCTTGAGCCAGAATGATATGTTCTCTCCGACTTTCCGTGTTACGCCAGTCCTAGAATAATGTACTACAAGAACTTTCATCAACTCACCTTCTTATAAAAATTTTTAATAAATAATTCAATCTATACTATTCAATTCAATACTTCTGAAGATATCCTAGTTGTGGCTCAAACAATATGCCGTCTCTCTTCAATTTCTCTATCGTTGCAGTTATCTCCATCTCAGCCATGCCTTGGTTCTCTGCCTCAGAAATAACCTGTTCTGTCTGGACACGTTTCTTTTTTCCTGCAACTTCATCGAATATAGTTAATAACTTTATCTTAGTATCCATCTCAAAATCATTCATCATGGAAGAAGCCAGCTGACGCTGCAATTTCATCACTTCATCGAACTCAGTGTCATCTAGTACTCCCATATCCATTACCCCTAGAACCTTTAAGGACGAGAGGTTTAAATAGTTATCGGAATTAGTATAGCAAATAGTATATCAATGTCAATTATTCTTTTCTTCACTCGTAAAATACACTAAAAGTTTATATACGTTCTCCACGATAATAGGATATCAACACATATCAGTTGGGGGTGTTTTAATTGGAAATAACAAAGACGATAAAAGATAGAGATTATGAATTACATAACAAGATAAAGATAGAGGCAGGGAATTACATCCATACACAGATAGAGACAATAAACGGAAAGACATTCATGAGAAGCAAACAGAGAAGGATATTCGAGAGTACATAAGTAACCAGAAAAATATTCACTTACGTAAACTCTCACTCTAATCCTTTCAATATTTCTTCTTTCAATTTCTTTCGTTTCTTCCTTATCTTATTATGAATTCGCTCATGTTCATCTGCAGCCTTAATCACATATTTCAATGCTCCAGACTTCTTTGGCTTGACAATCACTTGAACATCAGATGCTTTCCTGCCTTTGACGACTTTCAATGATGAAGATTTCGCTATGCTAAATACTTGAGAAGGATAAAGGCTTCTGTACCCAGTAACGAGGAATGCGATGACTGCAGATACTGCAGCATATGCGCCTAATCCTGTTCCGAACAATTCTATAGCCATTATGCTTGCAGCTATAGGAGTATTCGCGACTCCGGCAAGTACAGAGACCAATCCTATTGCTGCAAACGTCGAACTGTCAAGACCGAGCAATGATCCTAAGACCATTCCTGCAGCTGCGCCGATAAAAATCACAGGCGTTATGGTCCCTCCGCTGCCGCCGAAATTCAATGTAAGGACAGTGAACAATAATTTCAGCAGGAACGCATACCAGACTATCTTCATCCCTTCAAGCATCCCCTCTACATAATTTAGACCTAATCCAAGATATATAGTAGAGAAGAAATATGCGAGCAAAGCAATTACCGCTCCTGCAATCAATGCCTTGAGCGGATGCCATATCTTGAACTTTTCAGAGAATCTCTTCGACCACTTGAATGTCTCTATGACAAAATAAGCAAGCAACCCAAAAACTATCCCTGCGAGTATTATCTTAGCAAAGAAACTGTTGCTGAATTCCGGAACAAAATCAAGCCTCACAAAATAATGCACCCCTAATGCATTGCTAACCTGATAAGCGACTATACCTGCAATGAATGATGGAAGAAGCACTTCATACAATAATCCTCCTATAAACAATAATTCTACACCAAATATCGCTCCGGCAATAGGCGTCCCGAACACTGATGCGAATCCTGCACTCACGCCGCATATCATGAGCTTTCTCCTATCAGAATTATCAAGCTTGAATATCTTCCCAAGCAATGATCCTGAAGCCGCTCCGACGTCTGCTGCAGGAGCCTCCTTACCGGCACTTCCACCGCCTGCAATAGTAAGTATAGGAAGGAAAAACGCTTTAACACCAGACTTCCAAGATATCTCCTTATTCTCATGGATTGATTTAATCACTTTGTCAGTCGTGTCAACATCATCCTTAGGCCAAAGATAATACACCAATAATGCATTTACGAAGAATACTAAAGGTATGAAAAACAAGAAATAAGGGTTCTGCCTAGAAAAATTTATACTAAGATCGAGCAGCTTGATGAATGCCGTAGTCGTAAGACCGACAATACCGCCGATTATTATCGCGAGGACAACCCATTTTATTATACTCGTTATAAGAACGGTCTGCTCAGATAGTTTTGCCATAAACCATCAGATTAAGAAATAGTTATATAAAATTTTCTAAAAATGAGCCATAACCTTAATAAATAGTCATTTTATTCTCTTAGCACGGGCGTGTAGCGCAGCTTGGATACCTCGCTCTTGAGCGATGGGCTCAGGCGGAGCCAGAGAGCGCGAAGCACTCCTAAGTTTCGAAGAGATGCTTAGGTCGGGGGTTCAAATCCTCCCACGCCCGTATTATTCTTTAAGAAACGATATCATCAGTATATCATCAATATGGCTTTATCAGGTTCATCAAGAATCGTCCAATGAACATCCCTATTATCGATACTGAGAATCCTGCTATTAAGAAGATGTTATCTACGCCTTTGAATAATGTTGAACCGACTATTCCTCCAAATACGAAGAAAAACGCAAAAAAAGCGAAATAAAACATTCCTTCATTGAATCCCATAGTATTAATCACCTTCTTTTTTTAAATATCATATTATTTTATTTAAATAGTTTATTAAAAAATAAGAGATATGAAAATTCTAATAAACAGAGTATTTCTTTAAGTTAAATTTATAAAATCCTAAACATAAACAGGAATATGGGTGTTTTTAAGCATTGCATAGGAGATGTGAATACAGACAATCTTCATGTTAAGATACTCTCTCCAGAACAATCTGCAACGCAAAGATATGAAAATACCTTAAACACTGCAGTTCTTATAGAGTTGAAAAAGCCTGAATACAGGGAAACCATAGTCAAAAACAATATTGCTATTGTTAAAAAATCCATAGCAGAATCTGTGACAAAGGAACAGTTCATAATACAAGCAATCAACTCGATAGAGGAGCTTGACAGGATATGCAATGGATTATCAAAAAGGATCAGGGAATGGTATGGATATTATTTCCCTGAAGCGCCACAGGATATCATAGACAATGAGATATTCATCAGGACGATAATAGAGAAAGACAAAAAAGAGCTTATGAAAGATCTCGATATCGATAAATCTATGGGCCCAGATATAGATGATAATGACATAAAAAAGACAGATATAGATAAGATAATAGAATATGCAAGACAGGTAAAGGGAATGTATGACCAGAGAGAATCTCTCAAAATTTATCTTGAAGAATTGATGAAAGAGCTATGCCCAAATATCTATGCAGTCGCAGGGACATTGATAGGTGCAAAACTTTTGGAAAAGGCAGGCTCACTCAAGCATCTCTCTATGATGCCATCTTCAACAATACAATTGCTCGGTGCAGAAAGGGCGTTGTTCAGGCATCTGAGGAACAAGAGAATAAGACCTCCAAAGCATGGAATAATACTCAACCATCCATATGTCCTTGATTCTAAGGAGAAAGGCAAGGCAGCGAGGCAATTCGCTGCAAAGATAAGCATCGCCTCAAAAGTAGATTATTTCAAGGGAGAATTCATAGGAGATAGATTGTAGGTATAAACAATAACGATGAAACAATACAGGAATTTCAAAGGAGTGTATGCGAGAGAGAAAGGCAGAGAGATATGCATATACACAGAGAATCTAGTCAAGGGACAGAGAGTATACGGAGAGAACCTGTTCAGGGAAGGAGAACAAGAGTTCAGGGAATGGGATCCTAAACGCTCAAAGCTCGGCGCTGCATTGAAGAAAGAGATATCGCAGATGGGCATCAAGGAAGGTGATTATGTCTTATATCTAGGTGCAAGCACAGGCACGACAGTAAGCCATGTCTCTGACATCATAGGAAAGGACGGACTGGTTTTTGCACTAGACTTCGCGCCAAGAGTGCTTAGAGACCTCGTATTCCTTGCAGAATCAAGGAATAATATTGCACCGATACTTGCTGATGCAAACAAGCCAGAGACGTATGCGCATCTAACGTGCGAAGTTGACACTGTTTTTATGGATGTGGCACAGAAGAACCAGGTAGAGATTTTCTTGAAGAATTGCAAGATATACCTCAAACAGGGAGGTTTCGGACTGCTCGCATTGAAAGCGCGAAGCATAGATGTGACAAAGAATCCTAAAGACATATTCAAGCGTGTAAGGACAGAATTAGAGAGGGAGATGACCGTGGTCGATTATAGGGAGTTAGATCCTTATGAGATGGACCACGCATTCTTTGTTGTCAAGAAGAAATAGGTGATCGGAATGGAAAATGCTGCGAAATTGTTTATTTTTACGATACTAGGATTGGCGCTCATATTGAGCGGATGCTCAAAAGATGCGACATTAGATGGAACGCAAGATAATGTTGAAAATCCAAGCAGTGAAGATGCCGGCCTGAATGATGAAACCGATAATAATGGCATGACAATAGAGGAAGAGATAGAAACGGAAGAAAATACGCAAATAATAGCGGATGATGCTCAAATAACAGAAGAAGACAATAATGCAGGAGAAGAGGAGGAACCATCAACCGAGACATCAGGATTATGTATCGACAGTGATGGCGGATTGGATTATTACACTAAAGGCACAATAACGATAGAATCGGACGGCACAAAAAGGACATACACTGATTATTGCAGGACCGGCAAATTTGAGGATTACGTCTACGAATACCATTGCATCAATGATACTGTAGCATCAGAGAACTATGACTGCGCAAAGGGATGCAGCGATGGGAAATGCTATCAATAAGGAGATTGATTGAACCGCTCTTTATAGCATTAATTGATATGGTGCAAATGCCTGTCAAGTACACCAATTGCATCAAATTTTTAAAACTTAAAAATGTGAAACATTTTTAAAATAGCATTTCATCCTAAATAGCATGCTTACATTATTCAATACTTTATCAAGGAAGAAGGAAGAGTTCCATCCTATACACAAGGATCACGTAGGACTTTATTGTTGCGGACCTACAGTATACTTCTATGCGCATATAGGGAACTTGAGGACGTACATATTTGAGGATATCTTGAAGCGTGTTCTCTTGTTCAATAAATTCAATGTAAAGCACGTCATGAACATAACAGATGTAGGTCATCTCACGAGTGATGCTGATGAAGGCGAAGACAAGATGCTCAAAGGAGCAAAACGTGAAGGCAAGACAGTATGGGAGATAGCCAAGTATTACGAGGATGCATTCATGGAGGACATGAAGAGATTGAACATCCTAGAACCTGAAATAAAATGCAAGGCGACAGACCATATACAAGAAATGATTGCCCTGATAGAGAAGCTTGAAAAGAAAGGCATGACATACATATCCAATGGCAACGTCTATTATGATATAATGAAATTCCCACATTATGGGGTGCTTGCAAGAATAAACATAGAAGAATTACAAGCAGGCGCGAGAATAACTGTAGATGAGCACAAGCATAACCCATTGGATTTCGTATTGTGGTTCACAAAATCAAAATTCCAGGATCAGGAGATGAAATGGGACAGCCCTTGGGGCGTAGGATATCCTGGATGGCATATTGAATGCTCAGCGATGTCAATGAAATATCTTGGAGAGCACTTCGACATACATTGCGGAGGCATAGACCACATAAATGTGCATCACACGAACGAGATTGCGCAGTCAGAAGGCGCTACAGGACATAAATGGGTCAATTTCTGGATGCATGGTGAATTCCTCGTCATGGACAAAGGAAAAATGTCTAAATCCACAGGAGAGTTCCTCACTTTAAGCTTGTTGCAGCAGAAAGGATATGATCCGCTGGATTATAGATACTTATGCCTTAACACACATTATAGGACGCCATTGGCTTTCACATTCGAATCATTGGATTCTGCAAGGACAACATTCAAGGGGTTGAAGAACAAGATAATCGAGTTCAGAAACAATTCTGAAAAAGAGACAGATAAGAAAAACACTAATATACAAATCATGCAGAAATATGAAGCAGACTTCCTTGATTCGATAAATGATGACATGAACATGCCTAAAGCATTGGCATCATTATGGGGCGTCGTCAGGGACAAGGATTTGAAAGATTCTGAAAAATTGCACTTAATATTCGAGTTCGACAAGGTGTTCGGTCTTGATTTGGTCAATGTTGTTGAGGAAACTATAGATATCCCTGAAGAGATACAAATGCTTGTTGAAGAAAGACAGGAAGCAAGGAAGAACAAGGATTTCAAGAGATCTGATGAATTACGTGATAAGATAAAAGAGATGGGTTATTCAGTTGATGATTCTAAAGATGGCATGAAGATCAGGAGAATATGATGCATAAGGATGGCAAGAAAGACGATGCAAGGATTCGCACTGCTGTCCTTTTTTCTGGTGGAAAGGATTCCGGTTTAGCATTGAAATATGCACTAGAATTCACTGATGTAAAATGCCTGATAACAATTGTTTCTGAAAGTGATGAAAGCTACATGTTTCATATTCCGAATATAAAATGGGCGGAGAAACAGGCTGAAGCGATAGGTTTACCGATAATTATACAGAAGACACGCGGGATAAAAGAAGAGGAATTGAAAGACCTTGAGAAAGCCATTAAGAGAGCAATCAAAAATCATGGGATTGAAGGCGTCGTAACTGGAGCAATCGAGTCAGTATATCAGGCATCAAGAGTTCAGAAGATAACTAATGATTTAGGAATCGAATGCTTCAATCCTTTATGGCAGAAGAATCAATTCGAATTATTGAATGAACTGATAGCAGAAAAATTTGAGATAATCATAGTAGGCATATTCGGCGAGGGACTGGGCGGGTTGCTTGGTAAGAAAATTGACATGCACACTATAGAAGAGCTTAAGAAAATATATCAGAAACTCAAGATAAATCCTGCAGGAGAGGGAGGAGAATATGAATCTTTCATATTGAATGCGCCATACTTCAAGAAAAAGATTAATATAAAGAAATCATCCATAATAAAGGAAAAATCTGGTGGAAGAATTCTTGTGATTGAGGAATTGTCATGAAGAAGGAGAAAGTTTTGATAATCAATTTATGCAAACATGAATTGCATTATTTTGAATTCGTGAAACCGATAGTTGACATTGTCGAAAGAGCCCGATTGAAATATGAAGTGGTGAATATAACATATCTTAATAACGTGCATCTGGATTCTTCAAGCAGAACAATAATCTGCGGCACTTCATTGAGGGATTTCGACTATGAAAATAAGGACTTCTCTTGGATAAAATCATATGATAAACCACTCTTAGGGATATGTGCAGGATTCCAGGCAATATGCAAACTTTACGGTGGAAAAACAAAAAAATCATTAGATATAGGTTTGAAAGATGACTTTTTTGATAAAGGATTCTTAGGGATGAAAGGAAAAATGCAAGTTTATTGTTTGCATAACAACATTATCATGATAAATGATAATTTCAAGGGAAAATCTGAAATTTATGGCAGTTCTGGATATATACAAGCTATAAAGATGGAAAGCAAGCAAATATATGGTACACTATTCCATCCTGAAGTCAGGAATAAACAACTTATAGAAAACTTTTTATATATATAACCGCAGATTTCTCTTATAAATGGGTTTGGTGTATGAATAAGAAATTGCTATGTCTATTTGTGGTTTTCTTCCTAGCTTTAGCCATTTTAGATAACGTTGGTGCTGAACCAAGAAAGAAATATCTTTCCATAGAGGACAAGATTGATGCTGAAGGGTCAGCTAATGTAATAATAAGAGTGAGCACTCAAGCAGGCCAGAAAGCCTCCAGACAAGCAATAACTACCGCACAGAACAATCTTAATCATGGGAAAGAGCTCAAGATAATAAATGCATATTATGGAGAATTGACAAAAAAAGGATTAAGAGATATAAAGAAGCTAGAACAACAGGGATATCAAGTCGAGATATATGAAGATATAGTATTCCAGCTTTATGCAGAGAAGAATGAAAATAAGAACATACGTGCGGCATTAGATAATAGTGTTGTGAGCATAGGGGCAAATTATTCACGTGAAATCCTCAATATTACGGGGAGGAACATAACCGTTGCAGTCATAGATTCAGGAATAGACTACAACCACACTGATTTAGGAGGATGTTTCGGAACAGGATGCAGGGTCAAGGATGGATATGATTTTGAAAACAACGATTCAGACCCATATGATGATTACGGACATGGAACGCATGTCGCAGGGATAATAGGGGCTAATGGAACAGTTATAGGTGTAGCTCCAGAAGTGGAATTCCTAGCAGTAAAATCATGCAATAGCGTAGGTAGCTGCAACCTTTCGCATGTGATAGAAGGCATAGAGTGGGCAACCAATAATGGTGCTGACATAATAAGCATGTCTTTAGGAGGATCATTCTCCGACACTATTTATGGTAATACTGGAAAAGACAGCACATCACTTGCAGCTGAAGCGGCAAGGAATTCTGGAAAAATCGTAATTATAGCTGGAGGTAATCATGGACCGGGAATTAGCACAATAGCTGCACCAGGTGGCGCTGAAAATATAATCACTGTAGGAAATATAGATGATCAAGGGACACCTGAGCAAGATGATGACGCTGTTGCAGACAGCTCAGGCAGGGGACCTTCCGCTTTCGGAAGGCTTGACCCGGATATATCCGCACCAGGAGAATTCATATATTCCACTTATCCTGATGATGATTATCAGACAATGAGCGGAACAAGCATGGCCACCCCGCATGTTGCTGGAGTCGCCGCATTGCTTCTTGAACAGAATGGTGCAATGACGCCTGCAGAAGTAAGAAGAGTGTTGATGAACTCTGCAGTAAATGTATCGGAGAAAGTGTTTGAAGTGGGCGCCGGAGAGGTCAATGCGAAGAATGCATTATTGTTCAACTTGAGCGCTATTGTCGAAGCAAGGAACAGCTATAATTCTAG
>CAZJFT010000030.1:0-11023 GCA_964545585.1 uncultured Methanosarcinales archaeon | reverse complement strand
AGCATGTACTGCATTGGCTCCACCGTTCATAAGATTATCTAACATAACGAATGCGCATGTAGAGATACCATCATACAGCAATTATCAATATCAATCATGCATAGGCGTAACGAACAGGAATCTTACGTGCAGCAATTACACAGGAAGCTGTCCAGCAAATTATGAATGCGTAGCATCAATAGCCTCTTCAGAATACGCAGACAACAATCTCACTAATGCTCATATAGATGCGAATTGCTCAAACGCTTATTCCACAAAGATATGCTGCGGATATAACAACAGGCCGGCAGTGATGAATACGTCAATAATCCTTCCATCGCCCGCATACAGGAATGCATCATTAAGAGGATATTGTAATGCTACAGACCTGGATCTAGATACAGTAATATACCATTATAGGTGGTTCAGGAATAATGCTTTCGATAGTGGAGGAACCACGGGATCATATGCACAAGCGATAAATGTCAATGTAGGAAACATCTCAAACACAAGCTTAAATGTGGGAGACAATTGGATACTTCAATGCATAGCAGATGATGGCCAATCGAACAGTACGGGACTCAATTCTTCGACCACGCTAATATATGCATTGATGCCAGAGACAGTCACTTTGAAGAGTCCGACAAACGGGAACAATACTCTAAGAGATAGAAGACCGTTGCTAGAATGGTACACTACAAATTACACGCAGAGATATGAAGTGAATATAACAAGCTCGACAGGATGTGGAGGCAATTATTATCAGAACGTCACATTCCCAACATTGAACTTCACGCCGACAAATGAATTATGCGTATATTCAGAAGGACCAAACACGATATATAAATGGAATGTAAGGGCATGCGGCATAGATGGATGCGCAAACTGGTCCGCAACATGGAACTTCAGCATACAACCATATGTGTCAATAAGCCTATTGAACAATTCAGTCAATTTCAGCACGATGGGATTAGGACAGACAAAGAACACCACACAAGGCAATCCTGGGCCATTCGTCATACAAAATGACGGTAATGTAGCTGCAGACTTAGTGAATGTATCTGCAGACCAGAACATATGGAGCAGCGTCCCATTGAATACGCACTATTTCCAGATGAAATCAAGACAGAGCACAGAGACAGGAAGCTTCAATGTTTCAGGATCAATAACTAACTGGGTCAATATATCGACAGCTAACCAGACACTAATACGGAAACTCAATTATTCAGATGCTACGGATTCTGCTTATGTAGACATACAGATAACAGTTCCGGGAGCAGAGCCTGCAGGAGAGAAACAGGCATTTGTCATATTCAGATGGACGGAGACACCATGAAGACAAGGATAGAAAAAATAACCAAAGAACAAGTGACCATACCATTATTCATATTCAGGGACAGGAAAGTCGCTGGACTGGAATGCATGGTAGAGTATTTGCATGATGTGAAAAAGCTTTCATTCCATGAGATAGCCGTATTGTTCAACAGGGACGACAGGACAATATGGACTGCATATGATAGGGCGAGAAAGAAGAGAGGTAAATGAACAATAAGATAGTGAAATGAACACTAAGAGAACATTCGGATTATGTATGATTATTATGCTAGTTAGCATTGCATTAACTTGTAATGTATATGCGCTAGGAGTCGCTCCATCAAAGAATATAATAGATATAGAACGGGCAGGCCTAGAATATACTGGGTCCGTAATCAACAATGAGAACAAGGAATTGAATGTAGTCATAATCGCACAAGGAGAATATGCAAAATATGTAAGCATACCCGATCCATATTTATCATTAAGTGCTGATGAGAAGGAAAAAGAATTCAAGTACACACTAAGTCTTCCAAATGATCTTCCTCCAGGCCCAACCACTATAATATTGCTAGTTGCTGAGCTACCTGACAGGACAACGACCGCATCAGGAACAAACATACAATCATTATTGTCAGTAGAGCATCAAGTGATAATAAATGTACCATACCCGGGCATATATGCAGAGGGTGTTTTCTTCATAAACGAGGCAGACGTCAATGAGACGATAAACTTCGCAGTCAATGTGATAAACAAGGGAACAGAAGAGATAAAGAATGTAAATGGAGAATTGATAATAAGAGGTCCAACAAATGATGAGATAAAGAGGATAAAATCGAACTTCATACCAAAAATCGCCTCTAAGACATCAGACAAATTATATGTGGACTATGTAGCGAACATGAATCCAGGGATATATTATGCAGAATTCATAGTCAAATACAATGACAAACAATTCGTATTGAGGAAGACGTTCACAGTGGATAAGATGAGTGCAGATATAAGCAATGTAGATGTTGTAGATTTCAAGCTAGGATACATATCAAGGGTGGATATAGATGTATTGAACAGGTGGAATCAGCCTATACCGGAAGCGTATGCATACTTACAAGTCCTTAATGAAAAAGGCGAGATTGTATCAGAGACAAAGACTGCATCATCAACATTGAACCAGTTGACTACTACTACACTCTCAGGATATTGGGACACTAAAGGTGTCAATGTAGGATCATATGACATGAAAGTAATATTATATTATAATGATAAATTCCAAGAGAAACTATTCAAGACAGTCATAGGAATAGATGATATACGGATAGCTGATTCGGGAACGACAGGATTGGTCACTGGAAGCAAAGAGAAAGATGGCTCAACACCCATACTATATATATTAGTTGTAGGATTATTGTTTATCAATGGATTCCTTGTGTTCGTATACTTCAAATATATCAGAAAAAAGAACCCGCCACAGAACAATACTTGATGATTTGCATTATTGTTGTTACCTAAATAAATCATGTCACTATAACTTGATAGTGTCTTTTTATGTCGGGCAGTATAGTTCAATAAAATGAAAATATTTATAAATAAGCGTGCCTAAAATCATAAAATACTACTCAAATGTTAAAAATGAGTGCGTGTGAGGGTGTAAAAAATGGATGAGGTCAATCAAGAAAATCTTAGTTCTGCTCCAAGCGGAGGCGTTGATATCTCAAAGACTACAATAACTGTTCTAGTGTTATTGACATTGATGATATCAGTCATCGGTACATGGACAGTATTGAATGAAGTGAACAATGTTAAAGCTACAAAGGCGTCCACGGCAGTAGGCAGGGTAAGCCTTACTGTTTCAGCACCGCCAGAAGCACCACAACCCGTGGATGCTACAGGAAGAGTAACGCTCAATTTATTAAAAGAATCAAATTAGGATGGTGAAAAAATGGAGATAACAAATAAAACATTGGCAATGTTCTTAGTCGCGGCTATTGCCGTATCATTGTTCGGGACGATAATAAGCCTGAACAAGTTGAGTTCAATATCAACAACAGGTTATGCTACATCTGATACTGGAACAGCAACAGTATACGTCAATTCATCCACATCTATATTCTTCTATGTAGATGCAGTGAATTGGGGTGAAGGTTATGTAAATGCGACACCAGGCGCACCATTCAACTGTACATTGAACAGTGAGGGATTGAGATCAGCAGGATGTGTAAGGTTCACACAAGTATCGCAAGGTTTCGTGCTTGAGAATGAAGGGAACACATATCCGACAATAAATCTAGACTCTGATGTGAATGGATCAGTGATGTTAGGAGAGCATTGGTCATATGGAGGACCATTATTGCTATGGAAAGTCACAGCAAACGAGACTAATTCATGTGGTGGTGGCGGAATACCTGCACCATTAGCATCATACATTCCAGCAAACACTACGGGTGCGGGAAGCTTGATATGTCCAGCATTAGAGTTCGCGAACGGAAACGACACATTGAAGATAGACGTACAAGTGAACATACCATATACTGTAACGACAGGACAGAAGACTGCACAGTTCACTGCACAAGCATCATAAAGGTGATAAAATGGAAATGTCAAACAAAACATTATCGCTGCTCCTGGTTGCAGCAATAGCGATATCATTGTTCGGGACAATAATAAGCGTAAACAAGCTAAGCAAGTTCCAGACAATAAAGACAACAACAGGATTCGCTACATCAGACCAGGGAACAGCGACAGTATACATAAACTCATCTACATCGATATTCTTCTATGTGGATACAGTGAATTTCGGGACAGGATACGTCAATGGATCAGCGGGTGCACCACAGAATTGTACAATGAATTCAGAAGGATTGAAAACAACACCTGGATGCATAGAGTTCAATACAGTGACTCAAGGATTCGTGCTTGAGAACGAAGGGACGACAATACCGAGCGTACAATTGTCATCAGACAGCAATGCATCAGAATTCCTTACAGGAGCGACATGGGACTATGGAGGACCACAATTCCTGTACAAGGTGACGAACAATGAGACCAGTGCATGTACATCGCCTGTACCAGCAACATATACAAACATAAACGATACTGCGCCAGGAACAGTCATATGCAGCGGTCTTGACTACCAGACAGACAATGACACACTGAAGATAGACATACAGATCAATATTCCAATAACAACAACAACAGGACAGAAGACGGCAATATTGACTGCGCAAGCATCATGAGGCGAATATTTTTTTTTATATTACTTTTTCTAGTAACGATTTATCCAGTATATTCTATATCGATGAACAATATGCCTAAAGAAGAGCGATTCGTGCTCTTTGAGCCATATTACCAGAAAGAGTTCTCTATGGTAGTATTCAATGCCCCCAAGATAGAATCATACGTGATTGGTGGAGAACTTGAGCAATACATGACATTGATAGATCCTGAGCCATATGGTTCGGCAAGGGAGTTGAGGATGATACTCAAATTCGAGGATTATCTCAAACCAGGATTATACACCATATATTTCGGAGGGAGGGAAATATCTGAGATAGAGGGTACAGTATCGGCAAGGGCTGCAGTCGCAAGCGCAATAACAGTATTATCCTTATATGACGGCCAATATCCTGTATTCGGTGTAGCATTGAATGATGTGGCAAGGAACCAGAAAACGAATGTAACAGTATCAGTAGAGAATTATGGTAAGCAGAGGATAGATTCCGCAAGGGCAGTCATAGAGATATATGACCCGAACAACAATCTAGTCAATACATTGTACACAAATTCAGGGATGGTAGAGAGCAAGATGAATCTTGCAGCAGTTACGACTCTTACTGTAGTATTCGACTCTTTCGGATTAAATCCTGGCGTATACAAATGGAAGGCCAAGCTAGAATATGATGGTCAATCAACAGAATACCAGGAAGGTACATTCAGGATAGGCGACTTGACAATAAGATTGCTTGATCATACGACAGAGGTATATGCGAATACGACAAATAGGGTCATCGTACGTATAGAGAGCGATTGGGTAGGTGTTATAGATGATGTATACATGAGATTATTTGTACCTAAGAATGGCCCAATAAAATCTCCTGATTTGGACATGCAAAAATTCCAGACTGCATCATTAGAGGCATATTGGGAGACAAAAGGACTTGACCTAGGCACATACGATATTCCTGTAGAGATATATTATTCAGGGAAGACATTATCGCAGACAATAAAGATAAATGTGATAAACTCTCCTGTGCCGATAAAAGAAGAGCCTAAACCGATAGGCAACACTCTCATAATAATTATAGTAGCACTGGCTGTCTTGGCAGCGTTCAATATATATTATTTCATATTAAGAAAGAACAATGATGAAGGAAAGAATAAGACTGCTGCCACTTCTTCGGCAGGCAGTTCAACAGGCAGGAATAGTACCATAAGGCCTCCTCCAAAGGTGTAGAATGAAATCTGTCAAGCCCATAAATTCTAAGATAAATAGCCGCAGCAAGAAAACTAACAAAAGGAATCTCGATAAGAAAAGGAAGAACATGATGTATTCTTACCTATTGGTCGCCGCAATACTTGTAGTGGTATTCATACTAGGATCATTAGGGACTTATGTATTCTATTATTCACAGAAACTAATATCATATTCAGAGTACAACTTGAGCGTGGAAGTCACAGAGAGAGGCACCTCTTTCAATACGGACACAGACAAGATAGATTTCGCAAAAAACTATCTTGGCGGCGGCGGGACAAAAAAGATAAACATATACACTAAAGAAGATGCATTGGTCATGATACAAATGACAGGGGACATAGAACAATTCCTTTCACTCTCTGAGAACAACTTCCTGTTGTATGCAAATACGACTAGAGAGGTAGTGATATATCTTGCGATACCAAAAGATGCCATCCTAGGAGAATATGAAGGAAAGCTTAAAGTATATTTCTATAAGCCTTAAATTTGATTGTTGCTCAGGCCAGTTGCGATAATAGAATGTTTTATCGGATTAATTTTTATTCTTGCATTAATTTTATAAACATATAGGATAATTTATCAGTGCATGAAACGGTTTTTTTTGTTTTTATCAGTCATACTGCTGTTTTCATATCCTGTAATGGCAAATGACTTCTCTGACAGGAAATCGCTAGTTCTTGATGTATCGATATCGAACGATTTCAAAGTAACTGAGAGATCATCAGATGCGTATGTACAGAGCATAAATGTATCTTTACAGAGCTATCCTCGGAACACAGACAGGCAAGAGGTCTTCTCTAATACTCTATCGCCAGATGGATTTATTGGAGAGGAATCGATAGATTTCTATTGGCGTACGACAAAACAACGAGAATTCGACATATTTGTAGGGTCAGAAGTAAGGACACAATATAAATTCTGGCATATAGATAAAAAATCACCATTCCCGATATATACTGTTGATGCATCATTGGCTGATTATGTCAAGCCAACTGAAATAATAGACATAAGCCCAGAGATAAGGGATGTTGCAGGGACATTGAGCCAGCAGACAACAGACTTATTCGAGCTCGAATACCTGTTTGCAGAGTACGTAAGGAGGAATATACAGTATGACCTAGGATCGTTGACTGCTGATGTCACACAGAAAAGCTCATGGGTGTTGAACAATAAAGTCGGGGTATGTGATGAATTGACAAACCTTTTCATAAGCCTAAATAGGGCAGTGGGTGTGCCTGCGAGGTTCGTATCAGGATATGCATATACTGAATTGGAGGCTTTCGACACTAATTGGGTCCCTCATGCATGGGCAGAAGTTTACTTTCCAGGATACGGATGGGTGCCTTATGATGTGACATATGGGCAGTACGCATTCTTGGACTCAGGGCACATAATGATGATGCATAGCAAAGACGGCAGGACTCCAGCGATAAAATATGATTATATAGGAAGAGATATATTGTTGGAGCCTGGAGAGATAAAAACAGATATAGAAGTAATAAATTCAGGTGTCCCCGTATCTGCAGAGTACGATTTTGATGTAAAAATATATGATTCTGCTGTAGGGTTCGGGTCATACAACCTCGTAGAGGTATCCTTGAGCAATCCTAAGGATTATTATCTGGTCGCAGACCTGTATCTGGCGAACAATGATGGGATAGAGATATTGGAGGAAAGCACAGAGAAAGTGCTCGGCAGGGTCATACATCGTAAGCAGGTGTTGTTGAAACCCTCAGAGAATAAGAAAGTTTATTGGATGATAAAATTGAACAATGAAATGAGCAGAGGGTATTTCTATACTTATCCTATACTAGTGTATAACTCTCTCAATCAGACAAGCAGGACTTATATGACTTCAAGAGAGGATTATAACGTGTTGAGCAAGGAATTTCTACAGGAGATATCGCGGCCTGAGAATGTGGCAGCAAGATATAATCAATACGTGACATTCAGTTGTGAAGCTCCAGAGAGCGTATTCTTGGATGACATAGTGACGACAAATTGCACCATAGATAACAAGGCAGACAAATCTTTTGATATGAGTATATGCTTCATGGATGATTGCGAGAAAAGGAATATAGGTATACAGGTGTTGTCTGTAAATTTCAATAAGAGCATGGAAAAGATGGGCATAAACAATCTTATAGTAAAGCTTAAAGCAGATGGGGTGGAAAAGACAAGCTTCGTGAATATAGAGGTGAAAGACAGGTCCCGCATAATAATAAAGAATGTTGAGCATCCAAAAGAAGTGATGTTCAATGAAGTTTTTTCCATAAGCTTTGACATAGAGAAGACATCATACACAAATCCTCATAATGTCACCGTAAGGATAATAGGTCCTACGATGATAAGCGAGTGGGAGATTGAAGAATTGACGGGAGAGAGAAAGTTCGTTTTGAATACTGATGGAAAATCTTTGAAGCCGAACAAAAACGATTTCAAGATAAGCTTACAATATGATGATGGCCTAGAATTATTTGTCGAGGAAGAGTATATAACTATAGATTCTGATGCGAATTTCTTCGAGAACATAATATTATATTTTAACCAATTGGCATTCTGGCTAGAGACCAGATAAAATATTCTCAATGAAGATAAACCATCATAGATAAATTTTTAAATATAAATCTAAATTGTTTATCATGATAGAAAGAGTCGTTCCAGATACTAGTGTTCTAATTGAGGGATTGTTGAGCAAACAGATAGACAATGAAGAGATACTCCCTAAAGAGATAATAATACATGAGGCATCATTGTCTGAGCTTGAGGCACAGGCAAACACTGGCAGAGAGATAGGATTCTTAGGATTAGAGGAAGTGAAAAGACTCATTTCGTTGTCTAAAAAGAAAAAGTTCCAGATGCGATTTCTTGGAGAGGCGCCTGGAGAGGATGCCATATCGAGGGCTCATAAAGGGGGTATAGACAGCCTAATAAGGAATCTCGCATTCAGCATCAATGCCACTCTTGTTACAGCCGATAAAGTCCAGGCATTGACTGCAGAAGCTAAAGGGATAAACGTCATACTTATACAGCTTGAGCAACAGTCCTCAAGGAGCATGGTGCTTGAGAATTATTTTGATGACAGGACAATGAGCGTGCATCTGAAAGAGAATTGCAGACCTAAGGCAAAGAAAGGTATCCCTGGGAACTGGGAATATGTGGAGCTTTCTGAAACACCATTGAGCAAGGAAGATGTGAAGAACATCGCAAAGGAGATAGTGGAGGAATGCTCGATAAGGAATGACGGATTCATAGAGGTGGACAGGAAAAATTCTACGATAATACAGCTCGGAAGATTCAGGATAGTGATAACAAGACCGCCGTTCGCTGACGGTTATGAGATAACTGCAGTAAGGCCTGTGAAGAAATTGAATTTCAATGATTATCAGATGTCAGACAAGTTACGTGAGAGGATAATGGCACATGCAGAAGGAGTGCTTATTGCTGGCGCTCCAGGCCATGGGAAGAGCACATTTGCACAGGCATTAGCAGAGATATATCTTTCAGAGAACAAAGTCGTAAAGACTATAGAGGCGCCAAGGGATCTAGTATTGTCTGATGAAGTGACACAGTATGCAATAAGCCACGGGACATACCAGGAGATACATGATATACTCTTGCTTTCAAGACCTGATTACACATTATTTGATGAGATGAGGAATACTGAGGATTTCGAACTGTTCACAGACTTGAGACTTGCAGGAGTGGGAATGATAGGGATAGTGCATGCAACAAACCCTATCGATGCTATACAACGATTCATAGGCAGGATAGAGCTAGGTGTGATACCACATGTGATGGACACAGTTATTTTCATAAGGAACGGACAGGTAGAGAAAGTGTTCAGTGTCTCGATGGAGGTCAAGGTCCCTTCAGGAATGGTCGAGGCAGACTTGGCAAGGCCAGTCGTTGTGGTAAATGATTTTGAATCAGGAAGACTGGAATTCGAGATATACAGTTATGGAGAAGAGACAGTTGTCATTCCAGTGCAGCAGAAGACGGTGAGTCCGGCAGCAGAGCTTGCAGGAAGGGTGGTGAAGCAGGAATTCCAGAAATATTCAGACTTCGTGAAAGTGGAGATGGTGAGCAACAACAAGGCATTAGTATACGTCCCTGGAGCGGACAAGGCAGGAATAATAGGAAAAGGTGGGGCGAATATAGAACAGATAGAGAGAAAGCTCGGATTGAGCATTGATGTCCGTGAATTGAACGGGAATGCATCATCAAAACCTTCAGCATCTGCAAGAGGACAGACAATTAACTATCAAGTGAAGTTCGATAAGAAGAACATAACACTCATGTTGAATCATCATGGAGCAAACAAGGATACTGATATATATGTTAATGATAATTTCGTATTGACAGCAAAGAGCTCCAAGAGTGCAATGATAAAGATAAACAAGAGCAGTCCTCCCGGAAGAGAGATTGCCCAAGCATTGAATTCTGGAGAGAAAGTAGAATTGAGACAGTAGAGTAAAGATAAAAAATTAATATAATATTATTCTTATTATTTAATCATTCAATACTTCGATTATCTTTTCTGCGAATTTTGCTGCAGACTTAGGGCCATCGGCAGTTATTATGTTGCCATCCTTAGTCACAGGGTCTCCAGTGTAGTATGCTCCCTGTTTCTCTAAATATTCTGATGTCATCATTCCGAATTCTGAATCGTTGCCCTGCCAGGTAGTCACTTTCCTATTCTTTAGGATGCCTGCTTTTGCAAGAATTGTAGGTGCCCAGCATATTGCGGCAACGACTTTTTTTGCATCATAAGCTTCTTTTGCAATCCTTGTTGCATCAGGGCTCTTCCTAAGTGTTGGCGTTCCAGGACCGCCTATGAAAACGATCGCATCATATTTGCTGGCATTAATCTCATCAAGAGTCTTGTTTGCAGTCGCTATCATCCCAAGCTTGCCCCTGCAAAGGCCTTTCCTTGTCGATGCAGTATCAACATTATAATTGTTGTTATTAAAATAATCTAGTGGGATCTTATACTCCTCGTCCCTGAAGTCCTCTGGTGCGATGATCATTAATATGTTCATGGATTGATGCAGGATGTTGTAGTTTATATTTTTTGTTGAAAGATATGGATTAAATATACACTTTCACAAATTTTAAAAATATTAATCATTTCCTAGTGGTATGATTGATATATTCGCTTACAAACGTGATGATTATTTTGCCAGGGGCACAGTCTGGGGTCTTGCAATAACTGATAAGAAAAGATTCCTAGAATTGTTTATAGAAGAGAAAGGCCCA
>CAZJFT010000029.1:0-11136 GCA_964545585.1 uncultured Methanosarcinales archaeon | reverse complement strand
CTTCCGATCTCACCCTGACGACTTTCTCAAGTTCACGCATCAGATTAGTATTAGAATGCAATCGTCCAGCAGTATCAATGATGACTACATCCATATCCTTCGCTTCTGCATACTTTATCGCATCAAACGCTACAGCAGCAGGATCAGAATTATAATCATGCTTTATGAGTTTAGTGTTCAACCTATTAGCATGCTCTTCCAATTGCTGTATTGCAGCAGCCCTGAAAGTGTCAGAAGCGGCCAACACGACTTTCAGACCATTCTTTTGGAATAGATGAGTCAATTTAGCTATAGAAGTTGTTTTCCCGGAACCATTTACACCAATGACTGCAATGACAAAAGGCTTCTTGCTCTTTGCCTGTTTCAAAAGGTTTATCTGCTCGACATCAAACAAGTCAATTATTGAATTCTTCAATGTAGCGACAATAATCTCATCAACAGCCTTCCTAGAGACTTTTCCTGACATCAATTCCTTCTTCATGTCTGCCTTTATCTTGTCAATCACTTCAACAGCTACATTATTCTCCAATAATACTACTTCAAGCTCCCAGAACAATTCCTCAAATTTCTCATCAGAGATCTGCACTTTCGTGAATGTCTCAGTAATCTTAGTGAAGAAACCCTTCTTCTCAGGCTCTTCCTTAGGGATCTCTGTCTTCAATGATTTAAGGTCAGGCTTAGGCTCTTCTTTAACGATAATCTTTTCTTCAACAGGCTTAATTATTGGTCTCTCGACTGGCTTAGCCTCTAATTTTTTCTCAATAATGGGTTTCTTTTCAGGCTCTTCCTTGACAATTGGTTTCTTCTCAACCTTTACTTCAGGTTTCTTCTCTTCAACCTTAGGTTTCTCAACAATAGGCTCTTCCTTGACAATGATCTTCTCTTCGACTGGTTCAGTCTTCTCAAGCTCTTCAATAAGCTCTTCCTTCTCAGAAATTACCTCTTCAGACTCTTTCTTTCCGAATATCTTAGAGAAAAACCCTTGCTTCTTTGCTTCAGGCTCCTTGACAGGTTCAGGCACTTCCTTTACAGGAGGCTCCTCCACTATCACTTCCTTCTTCTCAATGACAGATTCCTTCTCAACATCCTTCGAGAATTTGCCGACTGCCTTCTTCAACTTGTCTTTCAAAAAACCGAACATATCACACCTGCAATTTACTCAAAAGCAGTTCCATCTGCTTCATCAATTCATGCTTATAATTATTTATCTCATCATACTGCTTCTGCATCAATTCTAATGCTTCATCAACAGTCTTCTCTACAACAACATTATTTCCCACATTCATCTTGAGCTTCTTGCTGCCAGAAAGCCTTCCAGAAGCGAATATCCCATTAGCCAATGGAAAAAGGACCTCTTCCTTCCCTTCAAGCTTACTGAAATCCTCTAAAGATTCCTTTATGGCAGATACTTCATTCAATTGTGATTCTATGCTCTCGATTATCTTCTGCATCTGCTCAACTTGATACGCTATCTGATATTGTTCTTCATTCATTCGAATAATGCCTGATCCGCATTGATTATCTCAGGCCCTCCACTTAAATCTCCAATGATCATTCCTTTGCTATTGCATAATATCCCTGAACCGACAAATGGCGTACCCATATTTACAGTTCCAGTATTTATCTCAAGCTTGAAAACCTTCTTCAAGACTTTTGCCTCACTCTCAAGGATGTCATGATGACATAATATGCCATTCTTGTTCAATACTGCAAGACTCCCTAAAGTATTATGATTAGCAATCTTTGCCTGCACCACATCAAGACCTAGAGCATCACTTATCTGCTTAGACTCCCTGACACCATATTCATTGCTTATCAATGCCGCCTTATCATTGATTATCATATTGTTGCCTAGACAAGTATATTTAGTGTCAATCACCCTGTATTTTATCTTATGCTTATCAAGTATTTCAAGCTCTTGAGGGAAAACAATGCTAGGCACAAGAAGCATCTTATTGTTCCCATTCAAGAAGACACCAAGCAAAGATGTGCCAGCAATAGTCATAGTTATCAATTTCACATTGAGCACTTCTTCTATCTTCTTATGCAGCTTCTCAGGAACCTCGCGTCCTATAAGGCAATACTTATCAGTAGCATAACCATAAAGTCCCACATTAGGGTTGCCATTGAAATTAGCTATAAGCACATGCTCTCGTTTCATGGTCGAAGAAAATAATGGCTTTTTATAAAGTTTGTTCAATATCAAAAGAACGGCTCATTGCGTATCACGACTAGGCAATTTCACATGTATCTTATCGAAATGCTTCTCCTGCTCAATATCTATCTTCCTCTGCGTGTCAAGATGTAGCAATGGCACGAAAGTCAAAACCTTATCCTTCTTAGAATCGCTGACGACAAGATCATCAAATGTCAATATCTTGTCCTTATTCTTCTTAGTATTATAATGGGTCTCTACTCTCGCATATACTACAGACATGGCTTTTCCCAGGTCAAACTTATGCTCAGGGATCTTCACATCAATCTTCTTAGCATTGACAGGATAACGCTTCCTCTTTGATTCGACCTCTAATGCCTTCTCTAAAGCATTGACCAAGTCATATACTGAGACTTTCCTCTTCCTAGGCTGTGGAGTCCTAGGATAAATAGTCGGTTTTCCTGATGCATCATAAACAGGCCTAGAATCATCCTCTAAAGGCATGTTCTCTTCAGGATTATTCATCATATTGTCAAATCTTGCAATATCCTGCTCAATGAGAATATCAGATTTCATCTTCAATAAGATAGCAGATGCCAACACCATCTTTCCAGAAATCCTGAAATCAAGCTCCTTAAGCTTCTGGAGCATCTCAAGGAATTTCTGTGAGAGGATAGACACATCAATATCCCAAGGATCCATGTGTTCCTCATCGATAAGCTTGAATATGAGATCCTTCCAAGAGAGTTCATCCTCGACAAACAATAAGTTGAATATCCTAGAATTAGCCGCTTCAACAGCCTCTTTCTTCCTCTGCCGCTCAGCAGCCAAGGCTTTCTTCTCTTGCTCACTCAACTTCTTTGCCATGATGCTATCACCTTAAGAAATAGTATATAAATATTATGATTACAGATATATACTATAAAAAAAGTTCAAAAAAATTTAACGTCTTACTTTCTTGCGTTTCTCTTTCTCTTCTCTTTCTTTATTCTCTTACGCTGCCATTTCCATCGCATCTGCTTCTTCTTCTTCCAACGCCTTGAACTTCGCTTCAATTTGTTCTTCACACAATTAATTTGTGTTACATTAACCTCCATATCAGTTTATTTTTTTAATATAAAATGCTCCGGCCGGCAACTGAATTTGCATTCAGGAGCCAGCCATCGCATACTTTGTATGCTCCGGCCGGGATTTGAACCCGGGTCATCGGATGTTTTTGGCGCGAGGCAAAAAACCTCAGAAACCGCAGTTTCTCGCCGCGAAAATCCGAGATGATTGGCCGGACTACACCACCGGAGCAAATGAGCCCGCCGAGATTTGAACTCGGGACCACTGGCTCACTCAGAGCTAATCATCCATAGCGGATGACGGTCATATAAGACCAGCACTCTAACCAGGCTGAGCTACGGGCTCAATGCGATCTGCGGGAATCGAACCCGCGACACAGCCTCATTGCATTGTGCAATTGCACGTTTTGGCAAGGCCGTATTATACCATTTAACTAAGATCGCAATGTATGGGCCCAGCCGGATTTGAACCGGCGACCTACTCCGTGTAAGGGAGTTGTCATAGCCACTAGACCATGAGCCCTTTTTTAATTTTATTGAGAAATGAAAATTTAAACGATTTAAAAAAGTATTGTTTTTAAAGAGATAAAAATATATTTCTAGAATTAATTTTTTACAATGCGTTCTTTATCGCATCAATATGCTTTGCCACTTCTTCGCCTTTCTTTGTCAATTTGAGTATCTTAAGCCTTCCTGTCTTTTCGAAATTAACCAATCCTGCATCTTCCATCTCCTGAAGTATTTTTACTACGTGAGAATATGTGCAATCAACAGTCTTCGCGAGTGTAGAACCATAAACTTCTGATGTTGAATTAAGAAGATTGACTAGCATCATTGCTGGTTTCTCTCTAAGGAATACATCAAATATTTTTTTGTTCTTAGCCATTTTCCCCACGACAATATATACTGTAAAAATTATGTTCAAAACATATCTTTTGAACCTATATTTTGAAAATCACTTGTTATTTATATATTTTTTGATTCCAAAAAAATATAACAATAGACAATAATCACACCCAGATGAATTAATGAACTTTTCAATTTAAATAGTTGCTGATTTATCATATCGACTGAAAAAAACATCTACATAAAAAAATCTTGACGAGGAATTGAAAAAACTAAATATGAAACCAGATTCATAAAAACAAAGAAAACAATAAAAAACGAGAGTGCGGGGAATACCTCTAGCTTTTTACAAAAAACCTAGGAAAAAGTGTTAGTAGGAGGCATAAAGCCTCCTTCCACGAGAGTGCGGGGAATTGAACCCCGGTCACAGGTTCCGCAAACCCGTATACTATCCACTATACTACACCCTCAATATTATTTTCAGAATTAAAACTATCGATGCAGGGATCAAAAAATAGGCGTATACATATAAACTTTTCAGGAATCGCCTGTTGTAGTTCAAACCAGTCATGACCATCATGTTGATGAACAGTATTACAGAAAAGACGAATATCTCATCTACAAGAAATATCAATACGCCAGAGATGAAAAGAACTGCTGCCTGCGCAATCTTACTGTTATAAAAATATAAAACCAAACATGATATAAGAAACACAATCAATGATACTAATATGTTGAAATAGGCAGCGACACCGAATAATGCTGCAGCAGTTATTATGTATGCATACCTTAGCGGTTCTCTCAACTCTTTCAACTCTTCATAAGCGCCCTTGCACACAAAATATCCGAAAATTATGCCGAGCAGCATCAATAACAACAGGTATGCTTCATTCATGAAAAAAGAATATTCATCCATAATTTAAAAATTTATAGAAAAAATCATTGAACAATAACACCACATGGTTTATCATTTATAGTAAGATTACCATTACCGAAACCATTCAAAAATCCAGAGCTAGTATTTACAGCTACAAGGTTTCCATACTGATCAATCATGTAGATGCAGAAATCTCCAGTAATCCCGAACTTGTTCTTCAAGCTATCATAATTCTCCCCATATAAGCTTTTTAGCTTTCCGTCATCAACAATCCCATTCTCAATCACTGCAAGGCTGCTGTTCACTCCCGAAGATTTATCCAACGCCCCAGATAGAGTAGACGCCTCAAGCTGCACATCCTGTATCGTCGTCTTCTTATTATTTGTTAGCAACGTATAGAATATTCCTACTATTAGCATGAATATCACGAATGCTAGAATTATGTCTAAGGACCATGACTGGCCCATACCTCTTTTTTCCATCATCAAATACATCTAATAAAACTAATATAAAAACTTTACTAAAATAATATGAAAAAATTTAAAATTAAAAACAGGAAAAAATTTTTAAAACTATCTAAAAAAAAGACAACATTTATAAATCATTGGCGCATATCTTTAAAAAATTAACTATATTTTAGCAAAAGTTGGGGGATAAAAAGCTATTGTCATTGATTAAAATGTCAGAAATCAATAGATTTCTGAGCATGATCAAGAACAGTAGTTCTTGACACTTATTGCTAGGAGGCTAAAATGTACGTGAAGAAATGCCCAGAATGTGGCGGCACTAATCTAGCTTGGAATAAAGATAAAGGAGAGATTTCTTGTAGAGACTGCGGTCTAGTCGTGGAAGAGAAGATGGTAGACTTCGACCAGGAATGGAGAGAGGTCGACAGCGAAGCAGCAGCAAGGAAGAGAAGGACAGGCGCTCCGATGTCATATACACAGTTCGACCAAGGTCTTGGGACGGACGTGGGAAGGAAAGCAGACCTATATCAATTGGATGAAGCAGGGAAAAACAAATTCTTCAGGTTGAGGAAATGGCAGAACAGGATAAGCACGGCCATAGAGAGAAACCTTAAGCTTGCATTAGCAGAATTGAAAAGAGTATCATCATACCTGAAGCTTCCACAGTCAGTCGAGGAAGAGGGATCAAGGATATATACCCTTGCAGTGAGGAAAGGACTTGTGAGAGGAAGATCGATGGAATCAGTAGTTGCAGGAGCATTATATGCGGCGTGCAGGCGTCATGATGTACCAAGGACACTTGATGAGTTGTCAGAAGCATCAAACATCGAGAAGAAAGAGATCGGAAGGACATACAGGTTCATAACAAGAGAGCTCGGCATAACTATATTGCCTAGTAACCCATCAGATTACATAGCAAGATTCGCATCAACATTGAAACTTGGACCAGAGACTCAGAGCAGGGCAGTCGAGATAATAGAATCGGCACAAGGTATAGAGTTGACTTCTGGAAGAGGACCTACAGGGATTGCTGCGGCAGCGTTATACGTCGCTGCATTGATGAACGGCGAGAAAAGGACTCAACGTGAAGTCGCTGATGTTGCTGGCGTGACAGAAGTAACGATAAGAAACAGGTACAAGGAATTGCTTGATGAACTGGATCTCGAGAGAGAGATAAAGAAGAGCAAGAAGAAAAGGAAGGATTAATTTTTTTCTAATATTTTAATTATTTTTAATACCCTGATCATTTTTAACATTAAAACCTCGGATTGTTATAACTTCTTTAAAGTGATGACTCCATAAGAAAAACAGCCCTAAAAACCGATACATTTATAAATGCATCTCACCAGGAATTGATGTAGGGGGTTTATAAGAACACTACAGTAGTTCTTATAGGATTAGCGTGTATGATAAAGTGGGAGCTAAATGAAGAAGTCGAACCCGAAAAAACAAACAGAGAAGAAGCAGCCTGAAAAGACGGCAGGTAAGAAACCGAAAGTAGATGAAGCCCCGAAAGCAAAATTCCAGAAGATAACGAACGACAGGAAAGAAAAGATAGAGAATGTCGTAAGAGAATTGGTTAGCGAAGAAGGAATCCCGATAGTCCTATACTTAATCGGAAAGACTAAAGTGTCAGAATTCACGATAGCGAACGATCTCGACATGGAGATACATAAGGCAAGGAACCTATTATACAAGCTGTTCGAGCAGAACATACTCTCTTTCATAAGGAAGAAAGACAAGATAAAAGGATGGTATATCTGCTATTGGGACTTCAACGAGAAAAGCATACCATTCCTTGATGAAAAGATCAAGAAGAACAAGCTGCAGAAATTACAGGAAAGGCTTGAAAAAGAATCAAGCGCGACATTCTACATGTGCAAGAATGCATGTACAAGGATGGATTTCGAGAAGGCGATGGAATTCAATTTCAAATGCCCGGAATGCGGCGAATTGATGGATGAACAGAACAATCAAAGGACAATAGAATTCCTGCAGCAGAGGATAAAGGAATTGAAGAAAGGAAACTGAGAAATGAACCTCACAAAAGACATAATTGCACAAGACCTTTTTCTTATAATTGATGATACACTAATAATTTCTGACATCCACACAGGATATGAGGAATCATTGCATAAGCAAGGGTATTTCATCCCTAAAGGGAACCTATCAGAATTACAGCTGCTCATAGAAAAAGCGATAAAGGGCAGGAAGATAAAGAGCATAATAATCAATGGAGACCTGGTGCATAGCTTCGGAAGGCTCTCTCCTAAAGAGAAATATGCATTGAAGGACTTCATGCTATTCCTGAAGAAGAAAGGAGAAGTGAAAGTGATCAGAGGGAATCACGACAAAGTACTGCAATTCCTAATCCCAGACATAGAATTAGCAGAAGAATTCATAATAGACAACATACTGATAACACACGGCGACAAGATAAACAAGCATTCAGCAGACAAGAACATCAAAACAATAATCATAGGACATGAACATCCAAGCATCTCAATAACATCAGGATACAGGTCAGAGAGATACAAATGCTTCCTGAAGGGGAAATACAAAGGAAAGACGCTCATTGTAACGCCATCATGCAACATGCTGCTCGAAGGAACTGATATTTTGAAGGAAAAACTCCTTAGCCCTTACTTAAAGAACATTGAAGATTTTGAAGTATACATCGTTGAAGACAAGATATATGACTTCGGGAAGATAAAGACATTGAAGAAAAAAATGGGCATATAGAAAGAGTAACTATTTCTAAATAGAAACATTTAAATAATGCATCTGTCTTTGCAACAAATAGTTGGGGATAGTGATGATGGAAAACACTGACAGCTTAGAAAAAAATCTGAACATAAAAACAAAGATTACTCAATCAATATCAAGTCTTCTTGAAGAGTTTGAAAATAAAATATCACCAGCATTAAAAGATGAATTTAAAAATACGGAATTAAACGATACATTAAATAAATATTCTGCCGCATTATTCATTGATTACATAACAAAACATGCCTATTCAGAATCTAAAAGCGTACAGAAAACAAAAAGCGTAAACACATATAGCAACCTTTTCATCGTTAAAGCAAAAAAATATATCACGGAATTTAATGATTCCATAAATCAAAGCAACCAAAAAGAGATCATAAAATATCTGGAAGAGAATTATATAGATAAATCACAGATAAAGATATCTTATAAATTATCACATCTAAGAAATGAGTATACGCGTGGAGTAATATCAGCAATATACTCAGCATTAAACAGCAACCAATATCTAGAATCCATCGGAAAAGCCATAAAAGAAGGATCAAGAGCAGGAACTTCGGGAGACAACCAACCAAAATACAGAGAATACTGGGGAATAGAGAAACAGATCAAGAAACTGATTGCAGAATAGAATTATTGTATTTTTAGTAATATCTAGAGAAAATCAAAATGGTGAGTGAAGATACTTTAAAGAAAGAGAACACGAAAAATTTCTACGTCGACACAAGCGCCTTGATGTTGAATCCATTATCTATATTCCAATTAGCATCATGTCCTATTCCACCCGAGCTTTTAGCAAATTCTAAATCACGATTATCAAAGATAGTTGAAGAATTGAGTCCTGAAATACCAAAAGGCAATCCTAACAACATATACATCTCTCCAATAGTCGAATGGGAACTTAATAATATTAAAGACAATGACAAAAAAAGCGGATTGTCACGGCAGGCAGCAAGGACCGCACTAGATGTGCTTGCAACAATAAGAGTATATGGTGCGAAGAAGAATGAATACATGACCAGAGACGGTATAACTCTTGAGAATGGGTCGGTCCTTAAAGTTCTTGATTATAATGAACAGGATTTCAAGAGAGATAATATACACCTATATGAACCAAATAGGGATGATAGAATATTATATAATTATAAGACACATATAAAGGTAAATCACCCTAAAGGTATCGAGACAGACAGCATCAAACAAAATTTCTTTGGCAAAATTATCAGCAAAATAAAGGGATTATATAAGAATCACACTGAAAGACAATATTCTAATGAAATTAAAAAGAAAACTGCCAATAAAACATTCGAAATAGTCACGGAAGACACAAATTTCAACAGCAAGATAATCGACACCATAGGTAAAGAAAGACTGAACATAAACTGCAATTTCTTAGTTTCCGAAAGGACACAGACTCCTGATGCATCAAAAAAATATACTGGCGTAGCCTTATCGAATGTGGCCGTCCCATTATCAGAGTATAAGAATATCATACAGCCAAAAAAAGTGTCATATACGCTTGAAGAAATGACCAGTCTGACAAGGCTTGACAAACAAGCGTTATCTGAAATACTTCCTAACCAATTCATACAAGTGGTGCCTGACCTAGAAGAATTATCGGGGATTCCTGAGAATCATTACTTGAGGAAAGTGGGCAATTCATTCGTAAACCTGCATAATTATTTCAAATTTGTTTCAGATATGGAAAATAATGCCTCATTAATAAGCGGCAAGAATGCAAAAATCGAAGACATAACAGACCTTACACTAAGTAACAGCGGAATCATATACCGACTAATAAATGATTCGAATCTAGAAGCATCAGATAAAAAACAACTGAGAAAAAAACTTAAGCGCAGTCTCAATCAACGAGCATTAAATGATCTTTTGCATAGAGTGAAAGAACATTCAAATATCACATCAGGAGAATTATCAGAAATGCTTCAAGAGGAGAAGAAAAAACCTGAAAAAGAGACCCCATTATCAAGAGACCAGATATTGTATAAACCTATGCATCCATTCGTTCTTCCAGCAAAAGAGCAAAGAGCATATATGGAACTGATTTCCGACCCGGAGATAGGATTAGTTTCATTCACTGCACCACAAGGCGCAGGTAAGACCCTTTTTGCATTATACCAAGGATTGCTAGAAGTGAAACAAGGTTTAAGGGATAAAATAGTCTATATGAGACCATTGACAAGCACGGGGGAAGATATAGGGTTTTTACCAGGGGATGTAGGAAAAAAAACAGCGCCAGCAATGCAGTCATGCTATGATGCATTATCAAAAATATTCATGATAAGTGAAAAGAGAAGTTTCTATGATATGTATCCTAATATGAAACCTGAGGACAGTGAAAAAGCAACTAATAAAATTGTCTCAGAATTGCAACGGAACAATATTTTAAAGACAGAAATAATAACATTCATACAGGGCCAGACTATAAGCAATGCATATTTCATAATAGATGAGGCTCAGATATTCAGTAGGGCGCAATTAAAGTTATTGGCAGGAAGAGCAGGAGAGGGAACAAAACTAGTGATAGTAGGAGATTTTGATCAACTTACAGCAACAAATTCCGATGTATTAAGGAAATATGCGATAACAGTAGAAAATTCTGGACTGTCACACTTGATTGAAGCCATGATGAAAAGAAAAAATAATTATTTTGAAGAACATAAAATAAACAGGGATTTGTATGGTCATGTAAGCATCAATTATCCATTCACCAGAAGATCCGCAGTATCAGAACTTGCACAACACTTCTAAGAATAAATTATCAATAAAAGACAAAAGAAGACTAAAAACAATCAACTACTTAACTTTCAATTTTTCTTTTACTGCTTTTGGCGAGATTATTGCCGAGTTTCCTGTAGGGTCCTCTATTATCAGTTTCTGCTTCTCCTGGCCCCAGACCACTCTTTTCAATTTCTTTATAATGTTCTTTGCTTTCTTACT
>CAZJFT010000028.1:0-12599 GCA_964545585.1 uncultured Methanosarcinales archaeon | reverse complement strand
AAGAGTGTGGCATCCGATAATGATGGGCGTCTCTGCGCTTGCATACATATTGTTCGTCAATTATCTGAAGACTTCTTTGGATATGCCGCTTGTCCTAGAGCTGGTTTTGGTCTTGTTGCTTAGCGGCGGGGTCTATCTGTTGTTATTGTTTGGGTTGCGTATTGTGACAATACAAGAGATTAAGGGCCTTAAAAAAGCGATACTTAAATAAAAAACTGATGATATCATATTTCCAATAATATTTATAAATCTAAGTCGTATTCGGGGATACTATGCAAGAACATTACGAATCATACTACAAGGATTATTGGAATAAAGAATTTGACCATAGGAAGAATATAGGATATTATGAGCGATTATATGATCCGTTCAAGAAGAAGCTTGTCTTGAAAGGCAAGAAATCTGTATTGGATGTCGGTGGAGGAAATGGGCATTTCATACATTATCTTGGCATAAAGAATGCTACTGTCGCTGATATTTCTGATTCTGGGCTGCGTTTTTCCAGGAAACTTGGTTATGGTGCAGTGAAGGCAGATTTGCATAAGAGATTCCCAATAAAAGAAGATAGTTATGATGTTGCATACTGTTTTGAGGTCCTTGAACACTTGAATCACCCGAGCAAGACGCTTGCGGAAGTTAACAATGTATTGAAGAAAGGCGGCGTAATTTTTATTGGACAGCCGAACACTCCGGCAGATGGAACGCATCATGTAAGAAGGATATATGTAAAGGACTTGATTGATGACTTGGATAAGACAGGCTTCAAGGTCGAATGGGTAGAGCATGTCCCTGCATTCAACAAGTGGCAGAGAGACTTTTCTTTAGTGTGGAAGACAAAAGGGTTCTTGGGAAAAGTCTCAAGCTTCCTTGCATACTTCCTTTCATTCCTGCCATTATCATTGAGGAAATTTTTAGCTTATAAGATTCCCAATAGGTTCTCTTTATTGTGCATAGTGAAGGCAAAGAAGATAAATAATTAGAAAAATTTTCTTACTTGAACCATAAGTATCTATATATCATTACATGATAATAGAAATTCATGTATGCATATATGAATCCTTGCCTTCCATCAAGAAATCCTCTCTTCACCACGTAATGATATAGAAAATTAAGTATTGGAAGATATAATATCCCAAACGGGTTTCTCGGGAACTTATGATATTTCTTGTCTGTCTCTGCCTGGATTTTAGTATATCTTTTTGTTCGCTCAATCACTTGCGCTATAGAATTGAATGCAAAATGATTCAGTGAGTAATGAAGCCGTCCTATCTTTATTCCCTTATTCGGCACTGCACATACATGTATGTCTGGGACATATTTTATCGCACCCTTCTTATGCAGCCTCAACACCCAATCATCCTGTCCGGTGTATTTCATGAATTTTCCTAGATAATAGAAGTCCCTGTGTATCCTGTATGCGTCATGCTTAGGATTTTTTATGACTGACAATATCTCTTCTTTCAATTTATCCTGGACTTCCTCATCAGCATCAAGGTTGAGTATCCATTTGCCTCTGCATTTGCTCTCTCCGAGAACCCTGCTTGGATCGGCATATCCCCAGCATTTGTCATGATAAATCTTATTTGTGTATTTCTTCGCTATTTTTACTGTCTTGTCTGTGCTTTCCTGGTCTACAATTATTATCTCATCACAGAAATCTAACGATTTGAGCGCCCTATCTAGATTCTTCTCTTCATTTCTCACCACAAGGAATGCAGATAGGTTTATTGGTTTCATGATTTATAATCTTCTTTAAAGAACTCTACATCCTCTGGAGTTCCAAGACCCCATTTCTTTTCACATATCGCTGCATAAATATGATCTCCTCTTTCAACAAGTTTGTTGTAGACTGGCGCGACATAGAATTCTTGTGCTGTTCCATGCCTTTCATTCTTTGCAATCATCGTCTCTGCAGCCCAGACGAAATCTTTTCCATGCCTGAAATAATATGCTCCGATATTGCCGTATTCTGATATTGGAATCTTCTCAGCTACTTGCGTCACTATCCTGTCCTCTCCGAATTTAGTGAAGCTCCACTTTTTATCCTGAGTATGGAATACCGGTATTACTCCTTTAAGGTCTTTGGGAGGATTAATCACCCAATTCTCATATTCTTTGCTTATGAAATAATGGTCACAATCAGTGACTATCAATGGCTCATCATTGTTTATGTATTCTTTTGCGATTAGTACAGTGCATGCCGCCCCTTCTGTAACGTAATCAATCATTATTACCCTGCATCCGGGAAATATTTTTTTCATCTTTTCATCTATCTTGTATTCGTCAACATGCTCTTTTCTTACTATGAATATGAAATCTTCCGGCTTTGCAAATGGTATCGAATCAGCCGCCCATTTAGCCATCGGTTTTCCGAGAATCTCTATAAGTGGTTTTGGAGTATTTATTCCCACTTTTGTAAATCTGCTTCCAAGTCCCGCTATTGGCATAACAACTTTCATGTATATCACCTATATTTTCCTGTCTTTCAGATCATTATAAAGTTTCCTGAACTCTTTCGGATAATCAGTACAGACGCCGTCGACATCCCATGCGATGAGCATCTCCCAGCACTTTTCATATCCTTTTTGTGACAATGGATGCCCGTGGTCCTTGTGCAATTCTGGACTTATAACGTAGCTTTTCTTTCCAGATGCTCTTATCTTGTCAAAATATTCCTTGCTGTAAAGGCCATATACCCATTCATCAGCCCACACATAATCGAAACAATTCAAATCTATAACTTCATCAAGCAGATAGATTGTTTTTGCATACTTCTTCTCGCCTACAGACACGGCAATCTTCATTTTAGGATTAATTTTCTTTAATCTAGTGGCACCTTCTATCGTCAAATCGAATAAGAACCAATCATCATACAGCTTATGCTTCTCAAATTCTTTTGAAAGCAATTCAAGAATATCTCCCTCATTTTCATTCTTTACATGAACGGCAATCATTACTCCTTCATGTCCCTTATGCTTGACGAGCCTTGCGACTTCCTCGAATGTAGGCATCTTCTCATTATCGTATTTCTTGTCGAAATGCCCGCCATAATTCAGGGACTTTATCTCTTCCAGTGTCATGTCAGTGACGTTTTTATCGATGCCTGTCAATCTTTTTACGTTAAGGTCGTGTATTATCACAAGCTTTCCATCTTTAGATCGATGGACGTCAATCTCCAGTCCGAAACCTTCATTAAGCGATTTCTCGTAAGAAACAAGAGTGTTTTCAGGGTATTCATACGGCATACCCCTATGGGCGAATATCTTCATTTGTTATCCTCTACAAGATATTTATCATTGTTTGCGCCAGGTATCTTGACCACTACGGTCACAGTATCTTCTAATGCAGTAAAGTCTGTGGCATCGTTAGGCTCGATGACTATTATATCGTCCTTTCCGTAAATCTTTCCGTCCATCTTGACTTTCCCGCTTATTATTACAGTGAATTCCGTGGCGATCTTATGATAGTGTGCAGACTCGTGGTCTCCCTTCTTGTATTCCTTAACTGCCACCTCTACATCATTTGTCTTATAGAGTGTAGGTTCGAAATTTCCTATGAACCATCCTTTTGTCATGTCTGAGATTTTTGCTGTCTTCATTTTTTTGATGCTAGAAGCTTTTCATACTCTGCAATCTTCTGCGGAGAATAGAATGAATGGTATTTGTCATTTGTTATTTTTATTATCTCAAGATTCTTGCCTTCCAAGACAAGATAATTGTATGTAGGTGCGATGAAGTATGCTCCATTGACATGAGCATCATTCCTTATGGATTCCATACCTACTCTGACGAAATCACTGCCTTTCTTGAAATAATAGAATCCTGCTATTGCATTCTTGCTTATGGGTTTCTTCTCTGCAGTCTCTATTATCTTCCCATTCTCGAGTTTTACATAAGAGAATTTTGGGTGTATAGATTCAAAACAGATCACTCCCCCGTCTAATCCTTTTTTCCTGAATGTTTCTATAATCTCGTCAAAATCTGCATCTATTATCTGGTCGCCGTTTGCAATAATCAATTCATCATCATTATCTATGTGGTCTATGGCCATCAGTGCGCTGCATACTGCTCCTTTAGTGTCCCCTGTAATCGTGACTATCTTGCAATTATTGTCTGTTAATAGCCTCACGACATTGTCTATATGGTATTGTCTCGCATCCTCCTCTTTTATGATGAATATGAATTTTTTTTCATTCTTCATCTTCAAGAAATTCTGCAATGCCAGTTGTATCATTGGTGTTCCAGCTATCTCTATTACTGGTTTAGGGAACGGATATTCGTCGCCGAAGAACTGCGATTTTCCTCCTAATGGTATTAAGACATTAATCATCATTCTCACTCTCGATCTCTTCTATTCGTCTTTTGATATTTTCATAGTTTACATCATTTACACTATGTATCTTAAGGAGATGTGCGCCACTTGCAAGAGCAGCTTTCACCCCATTATTGTTATCCTCTAATATTAAACATTCTTTAGGATCAAGATTGAGCCTCTTCATGGCTGTAGTATACACTTCAGGATCAGGTTTTGGTTTCTCTATATCCTGATTGGATAATATGAATTCGAAATGTTCGATGATTTTTGCCTTGCTGAGCATCAATTCAACACTATTCCTTACTGCATTCGAGCATAATGCAAGAGTATATCCTTCACGCAATAATCTTGATAATGCATACTGATGATAGAATACGGGCCTGCATTTTGAGTTTATCAATTCTATGGTATATATCTGCTTCATATCATTTATGAATCCATGAAGTGATCTTGGAAGACCTCTCTCAACTGATAACATATTCAATTTTTTTGATGTTGGTAGCCCATCATATGTTGATACATGGTCAAATCTGCTTATTTCCATGCCGAAAAGCCCTAGCGCCCTGTTTAATGCTTCATAATGCCAGTCCTTGGCCTCAATTAGAACTCCGTCCATATCAAAGATTATAGCCTTGATCTTTACCATATTGAAATCCCCGTTGGTCTTGAGAGCATCAATCGTATTATATATTTTGTGGAATTATGCTCTCTTTCCCCCAGACTCTGGAGCGTTAACAGACTTTATATATTTTTTTAGGAATATGCTTGCTTTACGTCTAGCCCTTAGGAATCCTACGCCAAAGGTTCTTGTCAGTATATCTACTGTCGGTTGTATGTATACCCACTTCTTGCCCCTATGCTCTACAGTCTTACCATATTTTTTGTTGTCAAACTTGTAGATAGGCGCATCATATATGTATGTGACTGTCGTGTGCAGTTTCGAGTATGGATTTGCTCTCATGATGTATCCGTTCCTTGTGAATCTTAATCCATGCTCTCCATCTTCCTGTTCTGCCCAGAACCTGTTCTCGTCTAAAGGTACTTTATTGAATATGTCACGTTTTATCGCCATGAATGTCCCGCCAGCATAATAGTCTTCTCCCCAGTCTCTTATGTCAGCGTATCCGATAGGCATCAGTCCTTTGCCCCAAACACTCCAATGCACGTATTCAAAACCTTTCTTGTCAATTATCGGGAAGAATATCGCGTCCCAGCTGTTTCCATACTTCTTCATACCTGAATACCAGTTCTTGTCTAAATAGAATCTGTCATGAAGTATGAGCACGTTATCATATTTTGCTTTCTTGAATGCTATGTTTTTCTTTTTTGTTATCCATCCCTTATCGTCTTTCTGTGTGAAATGAATATATTTTATGTCATGCTTGTCCTTTAACTCAGGATCGTTCCATGTGCCGACTATTATTATTTCATAATGCGGAACATTCTGTTCTCTTACTGATTGTATGAACTGCCTCACCCACTCATTCCTCTTGCCTGCAGTTATTATGCCGAATGTCCATTTATCCATTGAATCTCCTTTTACGAGTTGGCTTTTTGTCTTTTGAAAGACTACTTTGACTGATTTCCCTTGTTTTTCTTCAAAGACAATCTTAGATAATGTTGAAAGATATCTATCGTATAACATATGCAATCGTCTCCTGTTCAGGAGCGAATTCTCCTCGAATTCAACAACAAGAAATCCTCCTTTCTTAACATATCTAATCCATTCTGTCAGCAGGATTATGGAGAATTTTGTGGTATTCACAGAATCCTTGTTATAGACGAAATCAAATGATTCGAATTCGGCGTCGGGATGCAGTCTGTATGTGTTATCATATGATTTTTTTATGTACGTAGCATTCTTCAATTTAGAATTCTTTCTTATCGATGTATCAAGTCCGTGTCCTTTAAGGTATTTTATTATCATTTTATTTTTTGCGCCTAGATTTTTTGGATTCTATCTTTCCCTGCATTGTTGCATGAATCTCATTGGCTCGATAGAAATTGGAGAAAAAATGTTCGTATATTCCTTGCATGAACCTTCCTCTGTTGAATAACAGTTGGAACGGCAAACTGAATAAAATCAAATATCCTCTCGGGAACAAGAGATCTACTTTCACATTCTTATAGAGTATATTGCTCATTCTCCAATGTTGTATATTTTCGCCACCCCAAAGATTTTTATTGCCTTCCTGTAGTTGCCAGAAGTATCCTACTCCGTAATTTCTTATATGATTGTCTGCATGCAATGCATACAGTGCAGAAAAATGAGGGACTATTATCTTGACTATCCCGTTCTTTTTTATTATCCTGTGAAACTCTTCGAGAGCTTTAGTCGGATACATTATATGTTCTAATGTCATGCAGCAATATATTTCATCAGCATAATTTGCTGGAAAAGGATATGGGAATTTGTTCATATCACATATTACTTCAGCTCCGAATTCTTTCGTTATGTCCACATTGATGTATCCTTTCTTTATGTCTGCCCCAGCACCGAATTGAATTTTTACATTTTTTTTCTTCATCTTATTACTCCGAAAATTTTATTATTTTATAAATCTTTTTTACTATAACAATACTATTCTTTATATTCCCAAGATTATCTTCTTCAACTCTCTTCATCTCTATTGATATCCATCTGTTGTAGCATATCTTCTTTAATGCGTTCCTGTATGATTTATGTGTCTCTTCTTCAATGTTCTTTACAGGCGCAAGCATCGGTTCGCTTATGTGGAAATGTTTTATGTAGCTTCCTGCCTCTGATATGATTGATGAATCCTCATCTGACATCTTCAATGCTCCAGTATCAAGATTTATGCCGATGCCTGGATGGTTAACTTTCTTAACGAACTCGATAACCTCTTTAGTGTTGATCAGATAGTCTGAATCATATTCTTTTGGGTTCGGCTCTATGCAGAAATACACATCTTTTGAATATGCATATCTTGCTATGTCCTTGAAGAACATTATTGCAATCGAGTCTGCCTCTTCTTTAGTCAATGCGCCTTTCTTCCTGTTCTTCGGAGAGCCGAACATGACTATAGGGATGTTCATCTCTGATGCTGCATCAATGACTTTCTTGAGCTGCTCAGCAAGCGTCTTCCTGTTCTCGTATGTATCAAAAAGCTTCAGATTATCCTTCTTGAACAATATCCCTTGCATCGATATCAATTCTTGATTGTTCCAAAATCTTCCATAATCCTCTATCTTATTCTCATCAAATTCATTATGCTCATCATATATCCTGTCTGGCGTAATCTCTATGCCTTTTATGTTCTCATCATCAAGCAGTTCCCTTACAGAATCCTCATCTTCTATTCTCCACGCAATAGTTGATATCCCTAATTTCAGGTTCTGAACGCTTTCAACAGATTTCTTCAAGTCTGAAAGGACTTCCTCTTTTGAATAAAGGTATTTTCCTTTCTTTCCCCATAATCCTGCATATTTCGTATGGAAATCATATCGTGGATGATTGTCGCTTGGAGTATTTTCAAAGTTCCTTCCAAATCCTTCTTTCACTAATTCCTTGACTGTGCATGGCTCCGTTGCGAAATTTATCGTCCTTATATCATTATCTATGACTTTCTGTATATCACTCCATATATTGTCTAAGTTATACCATTGATAGATTCCTTCTGAATCTATCTTGTATGTCTCATTATCATTCAAGAAATCATAGACTATGTTCTTTTTTAGTCCATTTCCGAAAAGATTAGGAAGTCGTATTATATGATAATCGAAGTTTTCCCTGACAAAATTCTCCATCATGTATCTGTGCTTCCCATAAGCATTCTGCTTGCTTTCATCAATATCAGAATCCTCATCAACACCTATAGGGTTATCGTATGCATCGATTGTTGATATTAGAACAAATTTTTTAGCATTGACGCCCTTCAGTGCATCAATAAGTTTTTGTATTACCTTGAGATCCTTTTCAGGCTCTTTGTTCGCGAGCCATCTCAAAGAAGGAGTCCCGCAAGATACCACTAGATCGAAGCTCTTCCCTTTTATCTCATCAATATTTGAAGAATTATAGAATTCGTCAAACTTTGCCTGCTCAGCAATGTTTCCTCCTACGAATCCACTCCAGCCTATTAATGCTTTCATTTTGGGTCATACTTGCCGATGCATGCCTTGAATGTTGACCAGTTCAATTGTATCATTCCCTTTATAGGACTTATCTTTGTCGGTGTTTTTCCTGTTTTTGGATATGACCTAGTGACAGGGACTTCTGTATACTTATATCCAAGTTTTGCAGGTCTGACTGCAAGATAATAATGTATCTCATATTCAGAAAGCACATTCCTGAACGGATTGACTTTTTTGTCAAGTATCATCTTCCTGCTGTATGCCTTGAATCCATTTGTAGTGTCTGTCTGCCATTTTCCTGAGCCGATAGATATCATTGGTGCATGTATAAGCCTGATACCCCAATATCTTACGAATGGCGTCCTCACTGCCTTTCCGCCCTTGATGAATCTTGATCCTTGTATATGATCATATCCTTTATCCAACGCTTTTGCAAATTTGTATGCATCATTAGGGTCGTCTTTGTTGTTTCCGTCGCTGAATATTATCCCTTCATACCCTTGCTCCATCGCATATGCTAATGCCATACGCATCTGCGCACTTAATTTTCCTGGACCTTTCTTGACTAGAAGAGTCCTTACGCCTACTTTTTTCAGGAAATTGAAAGCTAATGAGCCGTCTTTGCTTCCACCGTCAGCGATTATTATATCAATATCCTTAGCAACCTTCTTTGCTTTCTCCAAGAATTTCCTTATCCTTTCCCCTTCATTAATCACATGGATGCAATAACAGTATTTGCTCCTTCTTGAAAAGAATTCCTTGTACACAAATTCTGGCACTTGCCATCTCTTGTTCTTAACAGTATATTTTTGCATATTCTCGTTCTGCATGATTATTCCCCCTATTCTTCTGAATCCACGCATGATTTATAAATTTTTATGCTTAAACAAAGATATAAAATTATAACTACTTTTCAGTGGTTAATAATCGAAAGATTTATAAATAGAAACATCTGAATATGACTATAAATCAATTGTTTGGGGGATAAAAATGAACGAGTTGATATTTTTAGGAACTGGTGAAGCTTTCAATCCTGAATTAGGTACGACTAGTTATCTAATAAAATCAGGAAAAGATTCTATAATGATAGACGCAGGGTATAAGAGTCCGGATCAATTAATGAAATTAATGAGTAAAGATGATCCATCTGAATCCTATCTCAAAGAACATCCTTCTCATTTATTAGTCACACATCTGCATGGAGACCATATAGGCGGCATCGCAAGATTGATAGTTCCTGCATGGGAGATGGGAAGAACAAAAGAATTGAAGATATATGTTCCTAAGGAAGGTCTTAAATTTGAACATCCAATATATGGGAATTTAGTTGATACGACAAGTGGCGCACACTCAGTAGAATCTAGGCTGCATTTAGATTATGGAAAACTTGCTGACGTTATGGAGCAGCAATTCTCAAGAAAATATAATTTCTGGAAGAACGAACAAATGATATGTGATTTTATTGTAACAACTGCGAAAACTATTCATAGCGTTCCTAATTACGCATTGAAATTTGAATATTTTGGTAATGTTCCATCAAACAATAAGAAATTTGCAATCAGCGGCGATGGAGAATTAACTGAAGACACCAAAAAACTATTTGAAGGAGTGGATTTATTGGTTCATGAAGCATTCTACGTTGATAATCCGGAAGCTAAGAATCATGCGACAGCAAAACAAGTTGTCGAATATGCTATAGATAAGGGAATTCCTGAAGTCAAGCTTGTTCACATAAATAGGCATGAATTGAAAAAGAAGAAGGAGATAAATTCGTTGATTAATTTCGCAGAGAAACATAATGTCCGAGTCGATATTCCGAAAGAGTTATCAAAATACGAATTTTAGGAGGTTAAAAATGAATGATTATGAATACATTGGATTCTTGGAGAAGGAGCAGGAAGTATATGATAGGTTTGCGAATACTGATGCAATCCTAAAGAACGGCATAGTCCCTGCTGTAAAGCCTAAACAGAATGGATACTTAGTAATATTCAGGCATGATGATTCTATAGCCGAAAGAGTTGAGAGATTATCAGAGAAAGTAAACAAGATAACTCCAGTAATGGTCTATCATACGCCTCATGTCCATACGACTATTACTGATTATGATTTGACAGACGGAGAGTTTGTTCCAAATGAGGATATACTTAAAAATATGTCTAGGGCTGTGCATGAAATAAAAAATGACATAGTCGCTCCAGAAATATTCTATTTCAATTGGTTGACAAATCCTAATACAGTAATTGCAGCAGGCAGACCTGATGAGGCATTCGTAGACGCAGTACAGAAATATGTCGCTTCAGCAATAAAGAACGGCTTGAAACCTCAATCTGATGATTTCAAATCAGGGATAAGGATGCCATGGGGTGCACATATAACCACCGCAAGATACATGAACAAACTTGATCCTGTGAAGGACAAGGAAAAGATTGCAGAGCTGATACATACGGTGAGGTATAATCCAATGCTAAGTTTCAGCAAGACAAATGCAATAGATGTCGGATACTTCACATTAGAAGGAGATAAATGGAACATAGATGTCTATGAGAATTTCAAATTAAAATAAAGAGGATAAAAATGAATGATGACAATAGATACAAACTTGATACTAAGACATGGAATACATATGTCGTTTTTGACACTCCAGTAAATGGTTCATCATTGGCTTTCTGGAACAAACCGCTTCCCTTGCCAGAAGGAGTGGATGAATTAGTCAGGGAGAATTGGGATAATGAATTGAAAGCAAAACAGGCAACAATCCCTGGCTCTATAATAAAACCATATCATAAGGATCTATCACAGAATCCTTTGAATGCAATATACGACGCGAACGGGAAATGTTTTGCATGGCCTGGACCAGGCATATCGCTGAGCGGAGACATACATTATGAGCCTATAAACTTGGATTCTGATGATATCCTGTTATTCATTGATGTAGGGCAGACTTCATATCCATTCAGTGCAGCAGCAAAAGACCCTAGAATAGTTGAATTGTACAAATCACAGAACATACCATTCCCTGGACCAATATTGGGCATAAGCACATTTGCAAAGACTTTGGATGATCAGCTATCATTGACTGTCCGTGGACCAAAAGTGAGATGGCCAGACAGGTTCTATGCGCCAGGTGGTCAACCGGAATATGTCACAGAAAATATAGTCACACATCAATTGGATGAGTTGAGTGATGAATTGATGATTGGCATGAATGATTACTTATATGGTAAGAGAGATTTTATATTCGGCGGGATAGTTCAGGATAAGGAAATAGCACCAGGAAAGCCGGAACTAGTGGGATGGGTGAATCTTAACTTGACTTCTGAAGACATAAAATACAAAGTAAGAAGCAGGCCATTAGACAAGAGACCTAATGATGTCATAGATGTAGCATTCGCACCAGCAAAAGAAGGCCAATTGTTTGAGTATCTTACACACGCAGTCAAGCCAGAACAGTTCGTATCAATGACACACGGCGGCTTGGTCCTTTATGGATTGCACAACTTCGGCGATGAATGGGCGCAGGATTTACTTAAGAAATTAGGATAAAATGTGAGTTAGATAATATGAATGACAATATGAATGATTTCCAAAAAAAAATGTGGGAAAGTGAACTTGAAAATAAATTGCATTCTCAGAAAGGGGAGTTTCATTTAAGTTTTGCATTTAATATAATTAATAGCGAAGAGTTTTATGACGATTTAATTTCTACTGTATTAATGCATTTTGATAAGGCTCTCGAAATAAATTCAGCATATTCCTCAGTAGTAAATACTGGAAAAGGCATTATGTATAATAAGATTCAACAATATGATAAGGCATTGCCCTTTCTTGATAAAGCAATAGAATTAGATCCTAATGATGATTCTGCATATATAGAGCGCGCATTCGCTAATTCTAATCTTGGCAATCATGACAAAGTTATTCAAGACTACTTGAAAGGTCTAAGTTTAAATCCAAGAAACCATCCAGGGTATTTTAATCTTGCAAAAGCATTTTATGATATCAATAAATACGATCTTGCTATAGAGAATTTGAATATTGCAGCAGATATTAATCCTGATTTTCCATATCAATACTATCTTCGCGCAATTTCATATAATGCGCTAGGAAAAAATTTCGAAGCTATGTCTGATTACAAGAAATTTTTAGAATTCAAAGATTTAATTACAGATAAAGATCTGATTTTGAAAACT
>CAZJFT010000027.1:0-12779 GCA_964545585.1 uncultured Methanosarcinales archaeon | reverse complement strand
GGGCTTTCTTGTGACTGTCCCTAAGAATCTTGAGATTGTCAACAATAATGATAAGCTCATACATTTCGCCGAATTCTTTGTGCTTTCTATACTTGCATTGAAGACTTTCCAATTGTTCAAATTCAAGCATCATTATGTTCTAGGTATAATTTTCTGTATGATATTTGTGGTATTGTCTGAATCATTGCAATCATTGATTCCTTCGAGGAGTTTCAGCTATTATGATATGCTCGCTGATGTACTGGGCATAATTGTCGGATTAGGGGTGTTCAAATGGATATTTTCCAGGCTATCATTCTAGGGATTGTCCAAGGGATAACTGAATGGCTTCCTGTTTCTAGTTCTGGTCATCTTGTGCTGTTCGAGCACTTGTTTGGTTTGAGGCAACCGCTGCTTTTTGATATTATGCTGCATGTCGGCAGCTTATTTGTTGTGTTATATTATTTCAGGAAGGATATCCGTGAACTAATTGTTGGTTTATTTGATGGCGATAGGGAAAAATTAAGGATTGTGTTGATGATTATCGTAGCGACTATCCCCATTGCATTGACCGGATATTTTTTTCAGGATTTCATCGAATCAATATTCAAAGATTTGAGGACTGTAGGATTTGCGTTGTTGTTCACTGCATTGATTTTATTTTTGTCGAGATACCCAAGAAAGAAAGAAGGAAAACTTACATACACTAAAGCATTGGGCGTAGGTATTTTTCAAGCTTTAGCGATACTTCCAGGTGTTTCACGGTCAGGCAGCACAATCAGTTCTGGGATGATGTTTGGTGTGAAGAAGGAGGAAGTGGCGAGGTTCAGTTTCTTGATATTTATTCCAGCGATACTTGGCGCATTAGTTTTGCATATCGGCGATATAACGGCATTCACTGATCCTTTGCCCGTGATTGTCGGTACTTTAGTGTCTGCTATAGTCGGCTACTTTAGTCTTAAATTGTTGATGAATATCATCAAGAAAGATAAGTTCAGTTGGTTCTCTGTTTATTGTTTATTGCTTGGATTGACGGTTTTGGCAATCGCATACATATAAGTATTAGTGTCTTTCAAACAATCTCTTTATCCAATGTCTTGTTTTTTTCCATTCTTCTTTCTGTATCAGTGCCCAGAATATTGCTAATATTATTGTTATGCTTCCTAAGTATATCCATAGGTTTGTCGCGGTTATCCCGCCTGTCAAATCCTTCATGTACTTGTTGTATCCTAAGAACAATCCCAGGAATATGTCTACTGCTATGCTCAGCACGAATCCTAATGCGACTTTTTCAAGCTCTTCGAGCTCGTTGAAGAATATCCTTGCCAATAGGTATCCTGGTATGAATAATGCCAATGGCAGTCCGATTATTATCCTTATTATGTCTATCATTTTTGTCTCACCCAGTAATGTATTTCTTGCCCGTTCATCAGCTTTACCTGCACTTTTGCTATGTCGAACGGTTCTGTGATGTTGAAGAATGCGTTGAATATCAGTGTCTGGTCGTGCTCTAATGTCTGTGCAGAGCTATATTCATATGCATTTATGAGTATAGGATTGCATTCTATGTTCGTCTCTCTCTTGTATATCTTCACTGCGCCAGTTTCCTTGTTCTCTATCTGTGCATTTGACAGTATCATGCCAGGATAGTCGAATAGTATCAATCCTTGCTTTTCTCCGATCTTTTCTTTGAGCAATTGCACATCATTAAGATAGAATGATATCACCCCATCATTGACGTCTATTGCTATACGATTTATTGTCTGCATCGTTATTGGTGTGGTGATATTTTTTCCTTCAAGAGATATTTTTGCTGTGCCATTGCCTATGCTTATGGAGTATATCGTCTCTTCTAATGTGGCATATTTTATCGTGAAATCGTTTCGTTTTATCCTGTCGGTGTATGATGCGGTTATTCTATAATTGTTCCAGTTGTTCTTTTCCCTGTCGAACAGGTCTCTTAACCTTGCCAGTCTTTCTGTGTCATCCATTGTCCCTGCTGTCTGGTTGCTTATGGCAGTTATAGCTGGAGTGTATAATCCTGAATATGTTATCACTTTCCTGTCTGGGAACCTGTAGCTTATGGTCATAGGCTTCTCATTGCTTTTTATGGAGAATGAGTTTATTGCTGCATTATTGTATGCTTTGATGTAAGGTTTTCCTGATATTGTATCGTTCATTTCTGTGATTTTTTCATCGTTGAACGATACTTCTACATTATCGTTCACAGCTATCTTTATCTGAGGGGTGTTACCTGTCTTCCTGTATTCTTTGCCGTTTATCGTCAGGTTGTTGTTCTTGTATGTTATCACCAGCTCATTCTCGAATCCTAGTTCTATCATTGAATCTGCTGTTATCCTTGCATTAGCTGTCAATGTGTAGTCTGTAAGGTTGACTGGCTCTTCACTGTAATAATAGCTTAATGTCTGGTTCTTTCTTTCTGTCCTTATTACTGGCTGGTTTATTATCTTGTCATATAATGGGCTTGATAGGAATCTGCTGTATAATATGACTATGCCTTTGTCTGTCTCTTTAAGCAATGGTATCTCTTCATATGTCGATTCTGCTATCCTTATGTTCACGTTCTGTCTTGCATTCCGTCTCCATATCTGGAAGTTTGTTATCTCTGCATATTCTGTCTCGAAATATGGGTATCCATTAGTGTATTCATAGTCTGTGAATATGTAGAATTCTTGCCTGTCATGTATTATTCTCGTGAATTCTGGGTCGAAGTATACTGTTATCTTATGTCTTGGCTGTGTGCTGTTTATTTTCCACTGGTATATCTTTTCTTTGTTGTTGAAGCTCAATGTGTCGTTCGTGATGTTGATCTCATAATTGTCGTCTAGCTTGAACAATAAGTATCTGCTATTGACTAATTCATAATTGAATGTTATGGTGTAGATTTTCTCTCGTATATATAATGCGGGATCGTCTGTCTCTGTCTTCCTTGTCGTGTTCCCTTCAAGCCATAAATCCGGTCTTTCGCATGTCAGGTCGAAATTGTATAGTTCTGTGCTGATAGTGAAGTCATATTGCTGTTGTTTATGCTCTAGGTTGTGTATTGAGAATTCGTAATTGTATTTTTCTTCCAGGTTGATGTATTTTGGGAGGGTTGCGTGGTTGTTGAAGTATAGTTCTGTGAATGCTTCTGGTGCGGGCCTTGTTATGAATAGTGTCGCTATGACTACAACTATTCCTATGCTCAATGCCCATATCATCGCATTATATAATGATTCATCCTCCATGTTAGCATGAATAATACCGCATTTAAAAAGATTATGATTATTTACTGTTTAGTGACTACTAATTGGTTTTTACGTTTTGATTACAAACAACTTTTATATAACGTATTTGCTTTCTAATAATATAGGGGAAAGCAAGTATAAAATTGGAAACTACTAACCAATAACAACAACATTTATAAATGATTTGGCTTTTACCAATCTATATTCGGGGGTTTTAAGATGAAGAAGCTTATGATAGGTATATTGTTTGCATTCGCAATAATTTTCTCAGGAGCAGCATATGCGGCTGCACCATTGATAACCAATTCAACGCCAGCAGATGGCGCTTTTGCTATAAAGACAAATTCTAATGTCACAGTGACTGTGAATGACACTGATGGCAATCTTATGAATATCACATTCAGCATGTGGAATGGAACTACATGGAGGACAATGTCCACATTTACAAACCGCCCTAATGGAAGATATACCGGAAATGGAAATGGATTCTTCACAAAACCCTATACCGAATACATGTGGAGAGCGATCGTTACTGACTCAACAGGCGAATCCACAACATTAATCTCAAATTTTACAACAGGAGATTTATTGAAGCAAAAATGGATGGTCGATATAGGCACATTAACTGACGAAAGACAAATCTGGCCAGTAATAGGAGATATTGATAACGACGGCACAAACGAAGTTGTTTTTGCTGCCAAAAATAGCGTATATTCTATAAATTCAAAAACCGGCGCAATAGAATGGACTGTTGTTGGAGGAGGCAAGAATTCTGTAGAGCTTGTTGATTTGAATAATGATGGCACTCCAGAAGTTCTTGTCGCATTATCAGGCCTCCCCAGTCCAAGAGTAAGAGCTATAAACGGGGACGGAAGCATAAGATGGACCAGTGAACCTTTAAGCGGAGAAGATGTCCCTATGTTTCCATTAATAGCATATGATACTGATGGAGATGGATATCCTGAGATTTATTTTGCAACTGAAGACCCATGGCCCGAACCGTATACAGGTAATGCAAGCGAATATACTGGGGCATTACACATGCTCGATTATAATGGAAACCTATTGAGATCTACCCATCTTGTAAAATCATGTTGGGGAGGAATATCTCTTGGAGATACTGATTATGATGGAAGATTTGAAATTTATGTTTCTGATAGGAGAGATGGATATGTAAATATACCATCAGAAGGACTTCGTGCGTATTATGCGGATACGCTAGAACCAATATGGTCTAGACCAGATTTACAGCATAGCAGTCCATTGGCAATAATTGAAGATGTATATTCTGGTGGAGATTTAGAAGTTATCGCACAACCAATAACACTCAGAGGGCCCATAGTTTTGCATGCAAAAAACGGATCAAGCATTAAAGACTATCAAAACAAAGGACTTCCAACTCATGCAGCGGCAACGGCTTATGACATTGATGGAGATGGAAATATTGAATTGATGATGGGCACATCCTATCCTAGCAGCGCACCAAGAGATTTGGCCATATTTGATCTCGTCACTGGACAGACAGATTTTAGACCAAATCTAAGTACCCATATGACGTGGGCACCTAATGTTGGAAGCGTAACTCCAGATGGAAAAATGCAAATACTTGCAGCAATGGGAGAACAAATGTGGGAATCTAATTACCCAATACTAATATTCGATTCAAATTTCAATCTCATTGATCAAGTAACAATTACGGGTGGAGGCCAGTTAACCCCAGCAAAAGTGTATGACATAGATGGAGATGGATTGAATGAAGTTGTAGTTGCTGGCGTAAGAGGAAGAATATTTGCATACGACACTCTTGCTCCTACAAAATATCCTCAGCCGAGAGCAGGAACACAATTGTATAGTGAATTTAGGCGTGGTGCTGCTGAATTTGTCGATTATCCTGGTCCAAAAGAACCTTTTGTCATGTCCACAAGTCCTGTTGATGGCGCATTGAATGTCAGTGCTAATCCTAAATTGACTATTAGGGCTGTTGATTTCCAGAAGGATAAGTTCAATGTGTCATTCCAAATTTATCATGGGTTCCAATGGAAGACTTTGGCAACTTATAATAATGTTAACAATGGAAACTTCACTGCTAATACGACTCCTTTTGTCACTGATCCGTCTACTGAGTATAAGTGGAGGGTTATCTTGACTGATGTTAAGGGGAATAGCAAAACGTATGAGTATTCTTTCATGACTATTGATAATATAACTACTAGCAAGCCTATTGTTGAGGCAATATCTCCTGCAGATTATGAGGGGGCATTCACGCTTTCAGCATTGGTGTTTAATATTAGCGATAATAGTTCAATGACTTATAATGTGACGACATTCCCTAATGTCGGTTCTGCTTATGCATCTGGAGTTCCTTCTGGACAATATTCTGTCCCATTAGCTGGCCTAATGAACAATCAGGAATATATCTGGAGAGTTGAGGTTTCAGATGGCTCAAGCATAACATATAAGGAGTATCATTTCTCTACTCCATGGGATTTGAACATCACCATTAACGGGAATGGTGTTGTAAGCACCAATCCTTTGCCTCCTTTTGCACATAATGGAGAAGTGAATCTTACGGCAACCCCAAATCCAGGCAATACTTTCCTTGGATGGATCGGTGATTATGTGAGTTATAATAATCCATTGACTATTGTTATGGATAATCCTAAGAGTGTGACTGCTAGGTTCAGGACAGATTCTGGGACAGCTATTGCCGATGGGATGTTTGATGATAGTTTATCGCAGCAGGAATTGGTTGATGATGCGCCATATCAGGATTGGTATGAGAGCAGGAATAATGGTGATTATAGATACTTGTTGACATTAGATGAAAATAATGTGGGAGGTAATTCTGGTAAGAAGGCAAAGCTTAATGGTAGCTTATCAGGCAATGCTTATTTGACTCAGGACTTTAAGACACCGTTCAATGAGACTTTCAAATTGCAATGGCAGGTATATGTTGATAGCATATTGAATAGTTCAAGCTATCCTGATAGGGCTGCAATAATGATGGTTGGAGATAATAATCCATATAATTCCAGGGGCCCTAATTATCAGGCTGTAAGGAATTTTGTGTGGCTAGGATTCTACAAGGATGGCGGTGCAGAGACTGGAACAGCAGACTTAGTCACTGCATTGAACAATGCTAGCGAGATAGTTCTTGCATCAGGAGTTCCTCTTGATACTTGGCATACTATAAGGGTTGAAGGTAGTTTGATAACAGACACTTATGATGTATACTTGAATGATGTGCTTGTAGGTTCAGGCATCACAGCAAGGACTAATAAGACTAATGTTACGCATATAACATTCGCACAATGGAATGATGGTGCAGGGACATTCTATATCGATAATGTCATGGAAGTGACTGGTCCTATTGTGTGTGTAGATGGGGATTCTGATGGTTACAATGTGACTGGTTTCACTTGCGGTCCTGTTGACTGCAATGATGCGGATCCATCAATAAATCCTGGAGCAACAGAAGTATGTGATGGTATAGATAATAATTGTGTTGGCGGAATTGATGAAGGGTTGACAACTACATATTATGCTGATGCTGATTCGGACTTGTTCGGTAATCCGTTGGTTTCACAGAATGCGTGCAGCATGCCTTCAGGATATGTTGCAGACAACAATGATTGTGATGATACTGATGCTGGAGTGAATCCTTCAGCAACTGAAGTTTGCAATGGCATTGATGACAATTGCGATGGGAATATCGATGAAGGAGATGTCTGTGGCGGTGGTGCAGGGACGCTTGATGGTTGGGCTTATAGGAAGATGATAACTATAGACCAAGTGAGCGATAATCTTGTTGATTTCCCTGTATTGATAAAGTTGGATGATTCAGACTTGTTGAAGGCACAGGCTGATGGTGATGACATAGCATTCACAACATCTGATGGGTTGACTAAGTTGAGCCATGAGATTGAGAGCTATGATTCAGGAGCATTAGTCGCATGGGTAAAGACAGACTTATCTTCATCCGCAGATACAATAATATACATGTATTATGGCAATCCTGCAGCTTCAAATCAGGAAGATGCTGAGAATGTTTGGGATAATAATTATCTTGCAGTACATCATTTGGAAGAAAAGATTGGTGATGCTATAGATTCTACATCTAACGATAATGATGGTACGGCAGACAATGGAATTAATCAGGATGCATCAGGGTTCATAGATAATGGATATGCATTAGACGGTGTTAATGATAAAGTGACTATGCCTAGGGTATTCACTTCAGAGAGCCAATTCACTATAGAAGGATGGGTTAATACTGGAAGCAAGCAAGGATATGTGGTATCGCAGAGAGGCACTAATGGAGTGTTCATACAATATTATTCTCCAGAGAATAATTTCCAGATGTTTGTGAACAGCATGTCAATAAAAGCACCAGCAAGCGCTAATGATTGGCATTACGTTGTTGGGACATATGATGGCACTACAGCAAGGCTTTATGTCGATGCAGGAACACCTGTTTCTGGCACAGCAACATTGTCTTGGCCTGACTTGCAGACTTTGATAGGTGACAGGTCTACTGGTGCAAGGGCATTCCTTGGTTCATTAGACGAGATAAGATTGTCTGATACTGCTAGAAGTGCAGGATATATAGAGGCAAGTTATGATAACCAGTTGAATCCATCAGGGTTCTATTCAGTTGGTTCTGAAGAAGAATTGGAGGCATGCAGTGATGGAGAGACTTTGCAGTGCGGAACTACTGATGTAGGTGCTTGCTCTTATGGATTGATGACTTGCTCTAGTGGTGTTTGGGGTTCATGCGTAGGCAATATTGAGCCAATCGTTGAGATATGCGAGAATGGCATTGATGATGATTGTGATGGTGTTGCTGATGAAGGATGCGCCGGTTATGGCGATTGGGATCATAGGAAGGCAATAACTGTAGATACTGTTGATGCAGACTTGAATGGATTCCCATTGTTGATATCAATTGATGATTCAGACTTGGCAGCTAGTGCGCAGGCTGATGGTGATGACATATTCTTCACTGCAGCAGATGGATTGACAAAATTGAGCCACGAGATTGAAAGCTATGACTCAGGAGCATTAGTCGCATGGGTAAAGACAGACTTATCTTCATCCGCAGATACAATAATATACATGTATTATGGCAATCCGGCAGCAACAAACCAGGAAGATGCAGAGAACGTTTGGGATAATGATTACTTGACTGTGCAGCATAAAGATGCTATTGATTCAAATGGCAATAATGATGGTACATTATTGAATGGTGTTGCAGTGGTTGATGCAAAGATAAGTGAAGGATTATCATTCGATGGTGTTGATGATAGAGTGACTATGTCACAATTGTTCTCTTCACAGGATGAATTCACATTTGAAGCATGGGTTAATACGGCAAGCAAGCAAGGATATGTAATATCTCAGAGGGATGGAAGCGGCAATGGAGCATTCCTGCAGTATTATCCTCCAGAAGGAAACTTCCAATTGTATGTGAACAGCTTGTCAATAAAAGCGCCAGCAAGCGCTAATGATTGGCATTACGTTGTCGGAACATATGATGGCACTACAGCAAGGCTTTATGTCGATGCAGGAACACCTGTTTCTGGCGATACTGGATTGATATGGCCTTCATTAGGCACATTGATCGGTGACAGGACAGCATTAGGTAGGGCATTCCAGGGCAGTGTTGACGAGATAAGGATATCAGAAGTAGCACGAAGCGATTCATACATCAGTGCAAGCTACGAGAACCAGAATGATCCTAATGGATTCTACACAGTGGGTTCTCAGGAATAAATTTTTTTCTATTATTTTCATTTGATTTTCTCATATCGTTGGGCAGCGCTAAAAACAATAAAATTAGTAGTTACCTAACGATAGTAACAAATAGTAACATTTATAAATAAAAGAGTTTTTATCGTGTAAAGAGAAGCATAAAATGGTCAAATTATTCGGTATTTTGGATAGAAGCATGAATGATAAAGAATTGATTAGAAGCATGTCTAACTCTTTCGGTTTCGGCAAAGCAGATTATGCATCTTTCAAGAATTTATTGATAGGACACATCAAGATACCTTCGATGAACAGGAAAGGAATTGCTGAAGATGAGAAAGCAATAATATGTTTCACAGGAGAATTATTCAATGACATCACTAAGTCAGAAGAAGAGTTCATACTTGAATCATACAATGAATCAGGAACAGGATTTGTAGAAAAGTTAAACGGAACATTCGTATTCATGATATATGATAAAAAAAATGATAAGCTGTTCATAATCAATGACCGCTACGGGATGAAACCCTTGTATTATTATTCAGACAAGGAAAAAATAGTGTTCGGATCAGAAATCAAAGTGATAATCGCTGACGAAAGGATAAACAGAGAGATAAACTGGGATTATTGGAGAGATTATTTCTCATACGGTTATGCACTCGGCTCAAAGACACCGTTCAAGAGCATATATTCATTGCCTAATGCATCAATATTAGAATATTCTAAAGGGAAGATTAAGATACGGAAGTATTGGGATTATGATAAGATAAAGGTGAATCATGAGCGTACAGAAAAAGAGACTATTGATGAAGGGGTAGAAGTATTGAAAAATGTTTTCTTGAGACAGACAAGAAACATTAAGGAATGCAATGTATTGCTTTCAGGAGGATATGATTCCAGATACATCGCTTCAGCAATACGGAAATATACTAATGTAAAAATAAATGCATATACTATGCCAAAGAAAAATGTCGGTAAAGACACTTTCAAAGACAATGATGCAAGGCTTGCAAGGCTTGTCGCTAAGAGACTTAAGTTGAAGCATAAAATAATCGGTGCAGAGTCAAGATATTATGAGAAATATCTTGATAGATTCATAGAGCGGCAGGAAGCGATGGGTTTCGAAAATATGTGGATGATGCCATTGATAGACTCAATAGATTCTAGACGTAAAAATTTCGACGGAATTGCAGGGGATGTGTTCTTGAAGGCAGGATATTTGTGCAAGCCAAGCTTCTCTCACAGCACTGATCTGACAAATGAAAAAACTATCAAGAATTTGAGTAAAAAGAAACTGTCTTCGATGATAAGCGCACACCTTCGCGACATATCGATGATAGACTCTGATTATATAAAAAATTATTTCTCAGATAAAATGAAGAATTCCATAAAGCATGATATAAACTCAGTATCTTATGAGTTAAACAAGAGCAAGAATCATGATAATATTATAAAATCTTTTCAGGCAAAGAACCGTACAAAAAACATAATAGCTATGGCTCCTAGCAACTTGATAATGAGAAGAACATATTCAAGGATGCCATTCCTTGACAATGAGTTCGTCGAGTTCGCATTATCAGTGCCTATGGATATGAAGATAAGGACAGACATCTACAGGAGGATAATGGAGAAAGCATTTCCGGAAGTGATGGACATACCTACTACAAACGATATTAAAGGTATGAAAGCGAAACTTAAGGCATTCCTATTGCATTATAGGCTTGACTTCTTGAGATACGCTATTGGCGCATTAATGAATTTAAGCAGGAATCATGGAAAGAAAAACAAATTAACAAAACTTTCTGATAATCCAAAAGACGTCAAATATTTAGTAAGACTTGCAAAAAAAATAGATATGCCTGTTTTCATAGATAGAGAGAAGCTTATCAAGGACATTGATTATCATGTGGATAATGATATTGATCCTACATATTTTTTGGAGCCGATAATGCATTTCTGCATCTGGCATGGTAAATTTTATATAAACAAAAAGACATCTATATCAAGGGGGAATTAAAATGAACATTTTAGTCACGGGCGGAGCAGGATTCATAGGGAGCCATTTGGTTGACGAATTGCTTAGGCAAGGCCATACAGTCATCTGTGTGGATAATTTCAATGAGTTCTATAGTCCTAAAGTCAAGGAGAAGAATATTCAGGAAGCATTGAAGCATCCTAATTATGAGCTTTACAGGATTGACGTATCTGATTTCGACAGGATGAGGTCTTTGATATCACAGAATAAGCCTGATAAGATAATCCATCTGGCAGCTACTGCTGGCGTAAGGAATTCTTTGATCAATCCTAAACTGTATGAAGAAGTCAATATCAAAGGGACACTTAATATTTTAGAGCTTGCTAGAGAGTTCAAGGTAAGCCATGTTGTTTTCGCATCATCTTCATCAGTGTATGGGAATAATACTAAGATTCCATTCTCTGAGACTGATAATGTTGATTATCCTATCTCTCCATATGCTGCGACTAAGAAGGCTGGAGAATTATTGTGTCATACGCACCATCATCTGTATAAGACAAATGTCGTTTGTCTAAGATTCTTCACTGTATATGGCCCAAGAGGAAGACCTGATATGGCACCGTACATATTCACTAAAGCAATAATGGAAGGCAAACCCATCCATATGTTCGGTGATGGGGAGACGCAGAGAGATTATACATTCGTCACAGACATAGTCTCTGGAATAATAAAATCTATGGACTTAGAAGGGTATCATATAATCAATCTTGGCAACAATAATCCTGTAAAGCTTAAGGATTTCATCAGCATAATCGAGAAGCATACTGGCAAGAAGGCAGAGATAATAAGGAAGCCTATACCATTGGGAGATGTTAATATCACTTATGCTGATATAAGCAAGGCAAAGAAACTTATAGGGTACGATCCTAAAGTACCTATTGATACTGGCTTGAAGCATCTTGTTGAATGGTTCAAGGAACATAACACAAATAATGGATATAACGGGCATAAATAATTCTTTTTATTTTTTGAATTCTTCGAATATCCCTTCTGCGACTTGAGGGTATTTCAGTCCGTCTTTTGTAATGAAGAATTTATAGTCTAGTATCACATCATAATATTTTTCTCTCAAGTCTATTAGATATTTGTCTGCTTCATCAATGTTTTTTGCATAGAATGTTATCTCTAAATCCCAGTCTCCAAGGTTTTCTATGACATTTACTGTCTGTGGATGGCTGATTATGTTGTTTATGAATTCTTTTTCTTTACTCTTGTTCGTTATCTTTATCAGCACAGCAAGCCATAACAGTCCCATCTTCGGGAAATTTACGCTTATCGAATATCTGGAGATTATCGGTGTCGAGTTTATTTTTTTCATCCTATATTTTATGTCTTCAGGAGTGACTTTCATCTTTGTTGCCATCTCTGTATACTTTATTTTCGGATTATAGCATACCTCACGTAATATTTTCATATCCTTATCATCAAGTATGCCTATCGGTTTGTCTTTTTTCTCTATTTTCATATTCGACAATGTTTGTCTTATTTCTTCGACTTCTTTTTCGCTTGAATACTTTTTGAAAGTGAGATATGCATCACCGTCATACTTCTTTATCCTGTGCAGTATCAATGTAGTGTCTATATCTGTTCCTAGATCTTCATCTATCTTTTCGAGAATCTTTTTCAGGTGGAAATGGTCTTTTGCAATCACAAAAATCCTGAAGTCATATTCACCTATGCATGTCCCGACCCATACTGTGAATGGATGCGTCTTGAAGTATTCTTTCCATCTCTCTCTTAATTCAAAGTTTATGTGCTTTAATTTGATG
>CAZJFT010000026.1:0-12933 GCA_964545585.1 uncultured Methanosarcinales archaeon | reverse complement strand
TAGCAGTTTTTGTCTCAAGATAAGGTCCTCTTAACCCTCAATCTCCGCTTATCTTGCTCTAATTCCTAAGACAACTTATTTATAAACTTTCTTAATGTATTTTTAGACGAGAAAGAAGAAAAATTCCATAAAATATTTTCAAAGGTCGACGACAACCTGACATTCCCATAATCCTGAATCGTTCATTTTTACATGCATCTCATTGTATGTCACTGCTTTCACTTCGCCCGTACTCTCGAAGTTCAATGATTGTGTACCGATCAAAACAGCTTTCAATTCGTATCCTTCATCTAATTGTATTATCTTTATCTTTTCAACAAGCCCCACAAATGATTCTGCAGACAACAGGAATATCGCCTCTTCCAAGAAATTATATAGTAATGTCTCAAGATTTGTGCCTTCGACGTTCACTTCTCGTTTCTCCTTATCGAATTCATAATCATTTATATCGTCTATATGGAACATTATGCTTGTCATCGCTTCTAATGCATTCTTGAAAGATTCCTCTAAAGTATATCCATATGCCTTGAACTTCGCATCTGCAGTCTTGTCAAAAAATTCGTATTTGTCCATAGTAGAAAGAGGCCTAAGCTGATATATAAAGTTTAATATTTCTTCAATAAGTCAGATATAGACGCGCCTATGCTCGCTGGCCCGGATATTATTAGCACCATCTTGTAATATTGCTCTGTATTATCGACTAAGTAAACCAACCCGAAGATGTATGTTATCATAATGCTGACTAATATTGCCACAAGGTAGAATGCGAACAATCTCTTTACGCAGAACTGCCCGAATTTCCTTCTTGACTTATCCTCTACGCGCTGGTATCCTATGAAATATATCTCTGCAACCAATATTATTATTGTGAATATTACAACCAACTTCAAGTGCTCATCAGGTATGTTTTTTGCTGCATTCAATACGTTGCTTGAGAATGCTACACTGAACGCCAAGAACAATGATCCCATGAATGCCCGCAATACATCTTTTTGGCTGAAATGCTCAGGGGTCTTATCTACGAGCTCTCTTCGTATCTTCTGTATATCATCCTTTATTATGTCATCTTCTGCCTTAAGCTCTTCTATCTCCCGCTCTAGCCTTGTCACCCTGTGGTTCATTTTCAGTCTATATACGCATTAGCGATATATTGTTGTGCCATCCTTATGGTGTTGAAGAAGCTTGCATTTATGGCTATGCAATGCCTCATTATATCTGTCCATCGTTCTTTATTTGCATAAAATACTGGCACTATCTGCTCCAGTTTATTGTAAAGGTCTTGCGCCTCATCAGACATGTCCGGGTCGATTTTGAAATTTGCATCTTGAGGATGTGGTCCTATACCCCATCCTGTGACATTATCTATGCATCCTTCAAGCCACCAACCGTCAAGCGTAGACATCTGGGGCACGCCATTCAACGCTGCCTTCATGCCTGAGGTCCCCGAAGCCTCAAATGGCCTTTGTGGTGTATTCAGCCATATGTCACAGCCTGCAACCAATATCTTTGCAAGCCTCATGTCATAATCGTCAAGGAAAACTATCTTCAACCGCGAGTTCTCACTGTTTATCTGTTTTGATATATCGAATATCTTCTTTATCATCTGTTTCCCTTGAAGGTCATTCGGATGTGCCTTTCCTGCAAAGACTATCTGTATGTCTCCCACTTTCTCTGTCAGCTGCTTCAATCTTTGGATATCGTAGAGCAGCAGGTCTGGTCTTTTGTATTCTGTGAATCTCCTCGCGTATCCTATTGTGAATCGTGCTATGTGATATCCTGCAGTAGTCCTGTTGTTGACTTCATCTATCAATGCCTGTTTCGCCTGGAAGTGTGCCTCTAACATCCTTTCTTTAGGTATTGATAATGCATATCTTAATGCGAACGGATCGACAATCCATCCTGGTATGTATGAATCATATAGTTCCCTGAATGGCTTGCTTACCCATGTCAGGTGATGTATCCCATTCGTTATAGAATCGATGCTGTATTGAGGGAACATCTCTCTTGTTATTTCTGTATGCCTTTTTGCCACACCATTGATGAACCTGCTCAAGTTCAAGCCGAGCAATGTCATGCTTAACTCTCCATTGTTCAATGATCTTGTCAATAGAAAATTAGGTATATAATCTCCTAATAATCTTCTTACTAGAGGTATATCGAAATGATCATGACCTGCAGCGACAGGAGTGTGTGTAGTGAATACGCATCTTTCTCTGACATATTCTAGGTCGTAGCAATGCTCTTCATCATAGCTGTCTCTGTATGTTTTTTTCAACAGTTCTACTGTCAATAATGCTGCATGTCCTTCATTCATGTGATATTTCTTTATATGATTATATCCTAGGCTCTCAAGCATTCTCACTCCACCAATTCCTAATATGCATTCCTGAGCAAGCCTGTATTCCCTGTCTCCACCGTATAATGTTGATGTGAGCCTCCGATCATACTCTGAATTTCCCTCGACATTAGTGTCTAAGAAGAATACTGGGATGTTGTATCCTGAAATGCCTCTTATAAGATGCTTCCAAACCCTCACCTTGACTTCTCTCCCATTGATCTTCACTAACACTTGATTCGGTAGCAGGACTAGATGTTCAGCAATATTCCATTCTTGTGGCTCTTCCCTCTGCTGTCCATTGTTCAATATCTGCTTCAAGTATCCTTTCTCGTTAAGAAGCGTTATGCCTACTACTGGGATTTTCAGGTCTGCAAAAGCCTTTATCAAATCCCCTGCAAGAATCCCTAACCCTCCGGCATATGTCGGTATGCTATGGCTTATTCCAATCTCCATAGAAAAGTATGCTATGTACTCCTTATCCATATGCTTCGGAATCTCACCCATGCTACTAAACAACACTCATCATTTAAAAACTTAATATTTAATTCAGAAGTGGTGAAAAGAATAGATATGGCCCCGGCGTGATTCGAACACGCGACCTTCGCTGAGTGAGAGCGACATCATAGCCACTAGACCACGAGGCCGTGGAATATAAATTGTTTTCATCACAAAAACTCTACCTCTACTTCCATCTGATCGTAAGTAGGGTATTGTTCTACTGTTGCTGGGAACAATCCTTCTGATTTTAAATCTTTTGCAATCTCTTTCACTATCCCGATGTTTGTGATAAGCCTTAATTTCAAATCGTCAACTTTCACCAACTCATCCGGTATTGAATATCTTTTTATTAGATTGTTTTTTATTGTTGTCAACCTTTTAATGATTCTTTCTTTATTTTTTGTTTCACTTAATTTCTTCCTGTATCCAAATCCAGGTTTTTCTAAATAGATTGCTCCTCTCAATAACGTCCCATCTCCCGTCACTATATCAAATTTATGTGCAGCATTCACTGCTCTTCTTTTCAGTCTTTCACCAAGCTGCACCTTATCTTTCAATTTGCACGTGCAGAAATGGACATTCATCTTAGGATATTTCTTATTGATATACTTCAAAAGTTCAAACGCGACTTCCTGTGACCCTGCTGCGCCGTAATACATACTGTTTCTAACGTGCACATTTTTTATCTTGAATGCTTCAGCATCTGATATCTCTAGTTCATTCAAATTTACGAAATCTATGTAAGGTATGAAGTGATCAATGACTTTCTTCGTAGTATCAAAAGCTTTCGGAATTACTGGGATCTCTATCCCCAGAGCAAAAGAATATTTGTTGTTTTTGAACAATTTTATCTTATCCCATAAATTATTATTGTAAAGCTCTGGATGCAACCTTAATTCGTCAAGTCCCGCGTCATCAAGCAATGAAAGATTCTTCTCACTCAGCAGATTCATGCTAGTGTAGAGATGGACATGGAATTTTTTACCGAACTCTTTCTTCAGTAATCTTATGTACTTGCAAGTTCTTTCAATCCTCGCGAGCGGATCGCCGCCTGTGAATCCTGCACCTTTGGAATTGCATAATCTAGACTCTTCAATGATGGCTCTTATCTCTTCTTCATTATCAAGCTGCCTTTCATTGACAAATATCACATCCCTATCTTTCTTCTGTTCTGACAATGGACAGTATGAGCAATGCCTCGGGCATACTCCTGTGACGAACATCACCAGTTTCTCTCCTTTGACACACTGCCTGCATCCTTGAGGAAGAGCATTCAATTTCCAGGAATAATATCTTGTCTTGGAGATTTTAGAATCCATATTTCCTCATGAGAATAGTCGCTGATAATTATTGTATATTATATTAGCGACCTCTTTCTCATCCATCTTTTTTATTTCTGCAATCTTTTTTACGGCAAAAATTACGTTCGAAGGATCATTTATGCTTTTTGGATCAGGGCTCAAGTATGGACTGTCAGTCTCGGTCAATAATTGCGATAAGGGCACATCTCTTGCTATGTATTGGAAATGCTCTGTCTTGACAACATTAGCCGGGACTGTAAGAAACCATCCGTTGTCTTTGACTCTCTGGACATGATGCTTCCGTCCAGAAAAACAGTGCATGATAACTTTCCTGCCTTTCATCCCTTCCTGCTCCAGGAATTCTATAAGTTCCAGCTCTGCCTTCCTGGAATGCAATATTATTGGCACGTCATGCTTCTTGGCCAGCTCAACAAACTTCCTTAAGCATTCTTTCATTATATTCTTGTTCTCTTCTGTAGGCTCGACTTCTTTATATTCTAGTCCGACCTCGCCCACTGCAACTGCTTTTTTGCTCTTCAGTTGTTTATCGATGAATCTTATCTCTTCATCAAATTCTTTCCTTTTTCCATTTTTAATCATCTCATAACAGTGCAGTGGATAGATTCCCAAAGCCGATTTTATTATTTTGTATTCTGATGACAATTCGAGTGCTTTCCTATTGCTTGCTATATCGACTCCTTGAGTAACTACCGCGACAACATTCCTCTCTGTACATCTCTTCATGACAGAATTCAATTCTATCTTATGACCCATGTATTCTTCAAAATCCATGTGTGCATGCACGTCTACAAGTATCATCATATAAAGAAAAGAAACTTATTTAAAAATTTATTCAGCCATCACGATTTATCTTGTTTAGGTCAATGCTGTATTTTCCCTCTGAATACTTGTAGACCGGCACTTTTGTCTCTAGCAATGAGCTTATATCAATCTCGTATTTTCCGTTCTCAATTATATTGACCGTCTCTGTGTCTAATATTATTATCTCCTCGTTTTCTTCATCTTCTAATTCTATGAATCCTTCCTGTTCTTTATTTTTCTTTTTCTCATTAGATTTCACGAAGAAGAACCTGTTGTTTCCGCATGTGCATCCAGTGATTATCTCCTCAGAATTATCTTCATATACTCTTTTGCATTTTGTGCATTTGTGTTTCATCTTCTGTCCTTCTTGATATTCAGCTCAACATGATCAGTTTGTTGTTTCATCTCTGTAATTATGGATGCCGGCCCTATTATTGTCATGCCTTTCGGCTCTTTTCTGAAAATGTCCATTATTCCTTTTTTCGTTTGAAAACCGTCTTGCAATGATGCCATCTCTACCCCGTGGAATATCTGGAAATCTTTCTGCAGATCCATCATTGTCCTGCGTATGAGTTCTGCTTCATCCCTGCTTTTTAGTCGTCCATCTATCAGTATGATATTGTTCTCTTTTATATGTCCTATTATGAGGTCTATTTTAGAACTTGTCCTAAGACTGTTAAGCCTATCTATTGATATATATCTTATTTTCAGCATATTACCTCTTTCTGGATATTTTCAGCAATGATTCATAGAACTCTTCCATATTCCTTGAAAATTTAGCGCTTATGCCTATTATTTGATATTTCGGGAAAGCTTCCTGGATCTTCTTTATTTTACTGGATTTCAGGTCTACCTTGTTCGCCACTATAAGTGTCTTTATCTTTCTTGCCTCCAGATTCCCGATTATCGTGAGATTCACTTGATTGTATGGGTTCTTGGTAGAGTCAAGAACTATTATGACCATATCAATATTATCTAACCACTTTATGCTTTCTATCACTCCTTTTGTAGCTTCCCTTGCTCTCTGCTTGCTCTCTTTCTCAGTCATGCCGGATTTCATGAATTTCTCATAATCAATTCGTGTAGCTATTCCTGGTGTATCGACTAGGTCAAATTTTAAGGTTTTGCCGTTGATGTTCAAAGACAATTCCTGTTTTATGCCTATCTTTCTTGTTTCATGAGCCACATTAGAGACCTCTCCGATTTTTTCCTCTTCGGCTAAGAGATCAGAGCATATCCTGTTGGCGAGTGTGGTCTTTCCGCTATTTGGGGGCCCATATAGTCCTATCTTCAACTTCTTATTCCTATAGAAAAACCCTGTAAATATTCCATCAAAAATATTTCTTATTATTGTTAGCATCCAATCACTCTTTTTGAGAAACTAAGCTTTAGATGCTTATTTAAAAAGTTTTGGATAATCGTTGCGTGCTGATGATTCATTATATGTCTGATTCAATGCCCTAAGATTTTTTCATATATATCATCCCATTCCTTTTTTCTATTACATTCTCTCCTATATCTATCGTGCTCGTCTCGTTCACGTATGCGTCGAAGAAATAGACTTTTTCTGTAGTCTCATATTTCATCAATATCTCTCCGCCGCCAGCATATCCTGTCAATTCTATAGTATACGGTATGCCGTTCTCTAAGAATACAGGCAGATTGAAAGTCCTACTATAATCATCAGTGACTGATTCTGCAAGACGTATTTCCCCTATGACCTTATCTATTATGTTCTGTGCCAATAAGTCGTTTTTTTCTACCATGCTTTGTGACATTTTGGCTTGTATAAGAAGAAGAAAAACAAGAAAAACTAGCAGCATGAATGTTGTAAGTATTACAAATTCTGTAGAGGTTTGTGCCTTCATCGTGTGTTTACAAGGACATAATTTGTTTTTGACTCAAATATAAGTGTTCTTTTTCCCTTAGGATACTCTGTTGATTCAAATGTTGAATTCTCTATAGGGGGAATGATGGGCGGCCCAAGCGCAATTCTCGGATATGTCTTGTTCCCGCTGAGAATAACTTTAGAGAAGAATACGGATTCGGTCATACCTGTGCTTAATTCGTACTGTATTATTAGTTCGTTGAAATCCATTATATATATGTCCTTTACTGTGTCAGGATATTTTATATCCAATGATACGAGCGACCCTTCGGCAAGGCCATATACTGATTCAGCATTCACCAATATCTCATTGCCTATAGTCTCAATCTGACTTCTTGTTGTCTGGTCATTAGATGTCGCGCTATATTGATAAAAGAAGTATCCTGCAGGAAGTATCGCTGCTATCGCTACGCCTAATATTATAAGGTATTCCGTAGATATCTGAGCTTTCATCAACACCTCTTTCTTGATCTATGCGCTATTTGCACATTATATGTGTTATCATATCTTTGTGCAGTTCTATCTTTGTGTATTCCCTTTTTATAAATTTGATTGATAATTTTATCAATTCGCAGTAAGGCGTGATATTTTGTTCATTTGTTCAATTATTGAAATGGAAATATTTATAAAAATGTCATTTATCCGATATTTACTATGGATGGGTCATCTAACGGCAAGAGAAGGAATTTTCTTTTAGATATATACGATAAGAAGTATAAGCCATTGATGATAATATCTATATTGATGCTTCTTTTCAGTTTTGGCGTAATAGCATATCAAGTCGCTACGACGGGCGATTTCGTGAACAAAGGAATAACTTTGAAAGGCGGGTTGACGCTCACCGTAGACACTGATTCTCCTGTCAACCCTGATGAATTGCAAGCGCATTTGAGCAGCATATACCCAAAGGCCGATGTCAATGTGCGTTCATTCGGAGAGCTTGGGAGTTATGGGTTTGTCGTAGAGGCATCTGATCTTTCAGAGGATGAGATAGTCTCTGCATTGAAAGATAAATTTCCTAATCTGACAGAGTCGCAGTACAGTTCAGAGACTACGGGACCTGCGCTAGGGAGCGCGTTTTTCGTGCAGACGCTCAAAGCCATATTTGTAGCATTCATTTTCATGAGTCTTGTTGTTTACTTATATTTTGGCCATTCATTGAAGCTTAAATGGTTGACATCATTGCTCTCAATAATCGCTGGAACAATGATGTTCTACGCTGATTCCACTATAATGTACATAATACCTTTGTTGTTGCTTGCCGTACTGGTAGTTATATATTTCAAGGACAACATACCGAGTTTTGCGATAATATTGTGTGCGGTATCCGACGTTTTCTTTTCATTAGCGATATTTAACCTTGTTGGATTGAAATTGAACACTGCTGGTGTTGCAGCATTCTTGATGCTTATAGGTTACAGTATCGATACCGACATATTGCTTTCAGTAAGGGTCCTTAAGAGAAAAGAAGGGACAGTGTTCGAGAGGGTTATAGATGCGATGAAGACGGGAATGATGATGTCATTAGCCGCATTGATAGCGGTGCTTACAGCATACTTCCTTACGAGTTCAGCAGTAATAAAGGAGATAATGCTCATACTCGCAATAGGATTATTCGGTGATATAATATTCACGTGGATACAGAATGCAGGCATATTGAGATGGCATCTTGAGAAGAAGGGTTGGAAATGAATATTAAATCTTTATTCAGGAATTGGAAGGTCTGGCTTTTGATACTTGCATTAGTGTTTGCAGTTATATCATTGCATCCGAACCCGTGGGCTTCTGGCGTCGCGATAAGGAGCGTAGCTAAAGATTCTTCTGCAGCGCTTGCAGGGATAGTCAATCCTTCACCGAGCACTCCTCCGATGGGCAGAGAAGTTATTGTCGCCATGAATAATGTTCCGATAAAGGACATGAATGACTACGATGAATTTGTCTCTAAACTCATACCTAACAGCACTATAACCATAAAGACTGACAAGGACTTATATCGTGTTGAGGTGTTGCCTAAGTATGAGATAATAATCCTCAATGAGACAGAAGAGCAGACTTATGTTGAAGAATTCTATAATGAGACGAATAATAAGACGATAAATGTCACTAAGACAAGGATTGTGAACAAAACATTACAAAAGGATCTTGGGGTCGCTGATCTGGGATTGAAAGTATATGATGCGCCTACAACAAACATAAGGAAGGGTCTTGATCTGCAAGGTGGCACCAGGGTCTTGCTTAAGCCAGAGACAGAGATGAACCAGAGCGATGTTGACAATCTTATAGAGAACATGAAGGAGAGGCTTAACGTTTATGGCCTGTCAGATATAGTGGTCAAGGCAACATCTGACCTTTCAGGAAGGACATTCATCCTTGTAGAGATCGCAGGAGCATCAGACCAGGAAGTCAAGGACTTGATATCCAAGCAAGGAAAATTTGAGGCAAAGATAGGAAACAACACGGTCTTTAGAGGCGGACAGGACATAAAACAGGTGTGCAAGACTGCAGAATGCTCATACATAGAGCGATGCTCTGCCGTGAGCGGCGGTGGTTATGCATGCAGGTTCAATTTTGCTATAACCATAAGCACTGATGCAGCGCAGAGACAGGCAGAATACACGAAAAACCTTGGTGTAGTTGTGGAGAATGGCGAGCCGTTCCTTACGGAGAATATCGATCTTTATTTGGATGACGCATTGTTTGATTCATTGCGTATTGGTGAGAGCCTTAAAGGCAGGGCAACTACTGATATAAGCATCTCAGGAAGTGGGATCGGCGTCACTGAACAAGAGGCATTGCTTGATGCGCAGAAGAACATGAAGAGGCTGCAGACAGTACTCATAACCGGTTCGTTGCCTGTGAAGCTTGAGATAGAGAAGACAGATAATATAAGCCCGACATTAGGGAATGAATTCATACATAACACTCTTATTGTAGGATTTATCGCGATGATTCTTGTGATAGGTGCGATAATGCTGCGGTACAAGAGACTCGTAGTTTCAATACCTGTTGCAATCACATTAGTATCTGAAGTTGTAATTTTGCTCGGTGCAGCAGCATTGATAGGCTGGAATATCGACTTGATTGCAATCGCTGCGATAATAATCGCTATAGGTACTGGTGTTGACAGTCAACTTGTGATAATAGATGAATTATCAGGGAAACATCCTGGCCAATCTGTAGGTGTAGGATGGAAGGACAAGATAAAGAATGCGTTCTTCATAGTCATGGCGTCATATTTCACTCTTGTTGTCGCGATGATCCCATTGATGTTTGCAGGAGCAGGACTATTGAAAGGATTTGCGATAACTACTATCTTAGGCGTTTCAATAGGCGTGTTCATAACAAGACCTGCATTCGCAGTAATCGCAGAGCACCTATTGAAAAATAAGGAAGAGTAAATAATCGGAAATATTCCGGTGTTTTTCTAGTAAATTTTTTAAAGCCGCAAAACATATTTTTTGTATGATACCAAATAAACTTAAATATGGCGATGAAATAAGAGTAATCTCTCCATCCAGGAATTTGAAGATTATCGATTCTACGCAACCGAAAATAGCCAGGCATCATCTCAAGAGATTAGGATTAAAAGTCACCTTCTCAAAAAACGCGGGTGAAGAAGATAAATATCAATTTAATTCTGGCTCTATAACTTCTAGAGTAGAGGATATTAATGACGCATTCAAGGATAAAAAAATAAAAGGCATACTCACCTCAATAGGCGGATTCAATTCAAATCAACTTTTAGATTATATAGACTACAATATAATAAAAAAAAATCCTAAAATATTATCAGGATATTCTGATATTACTGCATTGAATAATGCAATATATGCGAAGACCGGTTTAGTGACCTATTCAGGTCCACATTTTTCAACTTTCGGAAGGAGATTGTTAGATAAATATACATTTGATAATTTCAGGAAGACATTGATGGAAAATTCTCCTATAGATATTTTTCCTTCTGAAAAATGGAATGATGATAGGTGGTATATAGATCAGTCCGTAAAGAAAGAAATAACGAATTCAGGATATTGGATAATAAATAAGGGAGAAGCCAAAGGGACTCTTGTCGGCGGGAATATGTGTACATTTGTTCTTCTTAATGGCACACAATACATGCCAAAATTGAAGAACACTATATTATTATTAGAGGAAGATGATGGATTCGGGAGCATGGCTGCAGAATATTTTGATAGGGATTTACAGTCTTTGATTCATCAACCTGGTTTTGATGGTGTGAAAGGGATATTGATAGGGAGATTTCAGAAGAAATCGAAGATGAACTATGACAAGATATATAAGATAATAAAAAGCAAGAAAGAGCTTGAAGATGTCCCTGTTATAGCCAATATGGATTTCGGGCATACTCAGCCAATGTTGACTTTGCCTATCGGTGGAACTGCTGAAATGTATGCTGATAAAGATGCCCGAATTAGGATAATAAAACATTAATTATTCACAGAAATATATCATATCTTTATCTTCTTCGAGCGTTTTTATAATTTTGAATTTTTCCTTAATCAATCTTTCAATCAATTCTTTCTTCTCTGATTTCTTCAGAAATGTCAATATGAATGAGTTTTTTCCCACTCTTTTTATCTCACCAAGTCCTCTGGATATGTCGTCGAAATTCTGTATGGCTGTTATGGATATGACGTGATCAAATGATTTGTCTGGGTAAGGGATGTGTTCTGCACTTGCTACAATATACTTGATATTATGTTTCGTATCATCATTTTTAGACGCTGCTTTCTTTATTAGTTCCTTAGATGGGTCTATGCCATACCTTTTGCAATCCCATGGCTCTGTAGTTATTCCAGTACCGCATCCTACATCCAGCAATTTCTCTTCTTTAGATGGGTGGAAATGTTTTTTTATCAGTGAGATTTTTTTCTGTTGCTCTTCTAAGTGAAGCTCTTCATATCCTTGTGCTATCTCATCATAATAGTTATCTCCCATGATTTCGGATAAATAAGAATATTTATAAATTTATATCTATCCCGAGGATTAATGGGCTCATAGTCTAGTGGCTATGACGTCTCCTTGACGTGGAGAAGGTCGCCAGTTCGAATATTGCCGCTCGGAAATGCTCCGAACGCAGTTCGTGAGTCTGGCTGGGCCCATTGAATTTTTATCATGATGTTAGGTGATCCAGATTTTCAGGTGAGGCCGGTCCCTTTCAGGCCGCTAGTTTTCAGGACTTTCTTGTTCATAGTCATAAGTGCATTCATATCCTTGACTATTACAGTCAATTATTATCTTTCTGGAGATGATATCCCTTCATGGATATTTTGGTCTTTATCGATATTGTTGCTCGCGCTTTTGTTCATAGATTGGATTTATACTTTCATAAGCTATTCCAATGCGCGCTATGTTTTTTATCCTGACAGGGTGCAGTTGTTCAGGGAGACTATAGATCATTCGCTCATAGACCGTGTAGAATTGAAGAGGGGATTGTTCGATATTCTGATGAAGACTGGCGATATAATTATTTATTCTTCAGGAAAAAAATATGCTATAAGATATGTTTCAGAATTTGAAATGATAAAAGACCGTCTTGATTCTAGTATAAATCATGCAGGCATTCCTAATCATAAAATTTAAATAGTAAGATGATAGGTTTTATCGTATGGCATTTAAGGAACTCTTTTACACGATTTTCAAGTCTTTGAATCCTGAATCTTATGATGAGCTTACGCATCGCCAGTTATCTGATTCTATAAAATATTTCTTCTTCATAACTTTCCTTTCTTTGCTATTGGCGTTTATACTATTGTTGCCTGCTTTGTATTCGATGCCAGGTTATTGGAATGATAAGGTGAGCAATTTCGAGGAATTGAACATAAATTTCAGTTTCCAGCTCAAGGATTCGTTCTATCTACTTGACGATCCTGCGATAAGGGTCGAGCAGACAGGAAGCAACCTCACAGGTGCGCGGGTATTGATAACTGAGGACGGCATATTCTATAAGTCTTTCATATTCTTCGGGCAGAAGAAGGTCATACCGCTGCATGATGCATATGACCTTGCAGGGCAGCAGCCTACATTTTCTAGATTAGTGTTCTTCATCATCCCTGCAATAATAA
>CAZJFT010000025.1:3499-13543 GCA_964545585.1 uncultured Methanosarcinales archaeon | reverse complement strand
TACGGCGACCACCGATATCTACACTCTTTCCCTACACGACGCTCTTCCGATCTGGAACGATATAATTAGTACTAACAATATCTGAAGCAAAGTCAATCCGTACGCTTTCCAAAAATTCTTTTTCAACATAACACCCTCAATCTTTAGTCTTATCAATTATGGCTGTCCGTATTATCTCCTGGCCGGTATTGTATTCCATCACTGCATATGAATAGTCTGAATTGAAATAATCTGCTGCAAATCCCGTATCTCCCTGAACAACATCCGAATCCATGTTCTTATCAATATACATCTTCTGCGAACCTTTCAACAGGTAAACATTATACTTTATATCAGCAGTCTTTGGCTGTACATACCAATATACTTCTATCAATGTCTCATTACTTGAATAATTATACTTATATGCCTCGATTGTTGCCACATCATCATATATCTTGCTCAAGTCAGTGCTTGCCCCTGAAAAACCTGTAGGAGGCTTGTATGAAACATCACCTGTGACATGCTGTGAGCACACATTAAGCTCCCAACCTTTAAGTGTATAACCGAACATTCCAACGCTCACATCTTCATCTACAGACTCACCCCATAATCCTATGACATTATTCCACATAGGACGCAATATGTTGTGTGCAGTCCATACATGATCACCATAAGGCGCATCATCTGCTAATACGAAAGGGATGAAAAGTATCAATCCGATAATTAATAATGATTTATTCATTCAGATCAATCCCCTGGCAATAATCCTGTATCTCTGCAGGATCCTTAGGCAATCCATTCCCGAAAAAGTTCTCCCAATAATCTGCAGTGAATATCGCAACAATCTCATTCATCTGCAATAATGTACCACTAAGACCGCATGCCATTTCTCCAGCACCTTTAATTATATTTGTCGGACTACCACTATCATCCAGATATGAACTGCACAAAGCAGAATATGCTGCATAAGGAGCCATCCCAACCAATGCAGCAAGACCACTCTTCAACAATCCTGCACCAAAATTATCCCAGAATCCTCCTCCAGTCACGTGCCATTGTGCACTATCCAAGTATAAGCATGCTTCCATCCCGAACTCCCTATCACATACATAGCTTGGCATTCCAGCAGCCAATTGTGTCTCCATGCAAGAGACATACTTACACCTTATCTGTTGCTCCTTCTGCAGATTATACAAAACAGCAGGGAAACATAATCCATCCCAATGAGTGCTCCTATACGGGTTGACAATCCAATTCTCAGCCTCTAAAGCAGTATAGAACTCAGTATTCCTCTGAGCATACTGCTGATTCCCATACTCTACATCATCCATTCCTAAACCGCCCTCGAATCCACTCTCAGTAGGCGCATAACCAGTTATGCCAGAGATGACATTGCCAGTAAGCAAAGCCTTATTAACATCATAAATTGCACGTATAGTTATTCCATAATCATTCTTTAATATTTGTTTCTCTCTAGGCGTTAATCCCCTTACAGTGTTTTTAACAGGATCATACATTAAGGCTCTTCCTGATTTCTCATTAACCCAGACTTGCGAATAATCATTTTGAGTTATTTTATCAAGCCACGTATACTTATCATCTAAATACTTAAAATTCAGTCCATCATACTGTATGTAGTATGACTGTGGATTATTTGGATCAGTATGCATTAATTTAGGTTTCAGTGCATTTACGTCTGTTGTTCTAGTTGAAGGAGCAGATGTTAAAGGAACCCATTTTCCAGTCGAAGGATCTTTTGTCATATACTTATTTGTGACAGGATCCTTAGCCTGAGTACCATCAGAACTAATATACAACTTTTGTTTCGCATCATAAGTGAGTTCAGATTTTCCATCTGAGGAAGGGACTGTTTTAGGAAGAGTTATGGGTGATGGAACAAATTTATTATTAGCATCCAAAGTTCCTTTAGTACCGTCTGGTGCTATAAGAATCTCATTTCCATTCTTATCTTTGGTGACAGTATATTCAACCTCTCCAATCTTTTTCTTTACAGGTTCAGGATTACTTGGAGGATTGTTACCGAAACCGCCAAGAGGCATAGCTATCAATTCAAGATTCCCATCAACCAGTTTATACATATTACCCTCTGCATCACGATATAATATCTCTCCTTGTGTTGAAGGGAATGGGTAATACTCTTTTCCATCTTTAGTGATTTTAGTAGAAGCGCCAGGTATTGAAGTACCTCCACTTCCAGAAGTTAAAGAAGAATCTATAGGTTGAAGTTTATCATCAACCATCTTATACCTATTACCATCACCATCTTGCCACACGACCTCCCCATTAATCAATGTTATAATATCATACTCGACTCCATCCTTAGTTACTCTAGGGTATAGTGCCCATTGCCCAGTGTTAGGATTAAATATTTTTACATCGTATGGATCTTTAGTATTAGTCCATACTTCATTTCCTTCTGAATTTGTCGTTTTCGTGTATGATGTCTTTCCATCTTTTGTTGTGAATGTCTTTCCGTCATCGCTTAGTGTTCCTTCGCCTATCTTTGCTGTCAGTCTGTTCTCTTCTTGCACGAACCCTATCGCGCCGATTATTGTTGATGCAGTGAATCCTATCTCTATCAATCCGTCAACACTATAATGTCTGCAAGTATATAATAAGCATGTCGCCTTTATCGCATGAGCGTACCAATTTGCAGATAGGAGATTCGTTGGCCATAAATGTCGTTGTATGTTCCTGTCAATCTCATTCAATACACTGCCTACAGCTTGCCATATTTTATCTCCTATTCCAAAGAATTCAAGGCCTAAACAAATCACGTATAATGCTGATTTCAATAATTGCAATAACCTGTTTATCTTGACGAATATCTGTGCAATAGTACATAGAGTCATCACGAATCCATTTATCGTCTTCCTAGTATCTATCTCTCCCTGCAATTCTCTTATTGCCGCTTTCTGGTCGGATATCTTCTGTTCTACTGCTGAATCCATTATCCCTAATGGGTTGTTGTATGGTTTGGCTGTGATTATGAATGAGTCTTGCTCTGGTTGCAGGAATACTTTGTTTCCTGTTCTCATCCTTGAATTGACTGTGCAGTTTATTTCGAATTCGGAATCAGGGAGTATCGCTCCATCGAATCCTACATACAGCACTAATGTGTCGTCTATGAAGTAATGTCCTGAATCAAGAACAGATATTTCGTTTTCATCGTCTTCTGGGTCTATCGCGAAGCAGTTATCCACTGTCATCTCTATTATCTTACCTGCAGGACTCTTGGTTATGGTCAATGGGATGTATGTCTTTATTGGCAATAGACTTGCTGTCCTCCTATCGACTGTTATGTCCTCATCAGGAGTTATCTTCTTTATATAGTCAGGGACTGCATTTGATTCTTCTGAACATACTTCGAATGTGAAATCCTTCTCTGCCTTGTTCCCTGCAAGATCCTCAACAATCACTTTACGTACTTCTGGGGGATGTTCTGTCACGAATCCTGTTATTGGAAGAATGCATGACCATTCATCATTCACTGCCTTCTCGCACGTCCCATTTGTCTGCTCTTGGCCTGTCAATCCTGTGGTGTCTACATGTACCTTCAACACGTCAGATGTTGATTCTTTAGCGATCAATGTCAATTCTAGAGTATCAGATGCGACTGCACAGCTTGGGAGGCTTGATGTTATATTCCCTATTATCACTGGAGGGATAGAATCAACAAGTACATTCCTTTCTGTATATGTCAATTTGTTGCCATATATGTCTGTTGATGATTCTGGGATGAACACTTTCAATTGTGAAACATTAGGGACATTATAGTTATATACGCATTCCCACTTATCTTCTTTAAGGAAGCATGGTCCGACTTTTGGCGTTGTTTCTGTGCTGAATCCGAACAATAAGAAACTGAAGTTGGAGCCTAGGCTTATCTCTCCGACAAATTTCTGTGGTCCGGGAGCAGTATAACATTTTGATAGGCTTGTCGTGCAATGCTCTTTCAATGGCCCGACATATTTGACCTGCCCCGCATCATTCAATAATGTGACTGTCTTCTGCAGTGTCTCATTTGCGAAATTATTGCTCTTGTCGTATGCATTCACTGATATCTTTAAATCTGCAGTTGCAGGCTTTATTGGAATCTCTGAGAATATGCACTTATATGTATTCTCAGTCTCTTTGGTGCATGTCGCCTGCTTATTCTTAAGGCTGTTCTTGATTACAGGATTTATGTGTAAGCCAGACAAGTCTCCGCGCACCTTATTTATGTCGAGTTTAGGATCATCAATGAATATCACTACATCATATTTTATTGTCGGACCATTAGGGTCATTAGAGAATATCTCTATAGGCTGTCCTCCACGCATTATCTGCCATTCTTCCTGTATATCCGGGCCTGAAAGGTCGAGAGTGATTATTGTCGTGTTCTCGATAGGGTCGTTAAGCCTGTCTTTTGCAATGATCTTTATGACGAAGTCTTCCTGGTAGAATCCTGACTCGTTGAATATCACAGTTCCATTATATACACAAGTGGTAGTGTTGAAGTCTATCGTATCTGCTTCTGTTCCTACTACATACGATATATAGTCTAGTCCTGAGCAGTCAGGCCTGTTCTGATGTGAATAATCCTTCACTGAATAGCTGACTTTCAATGCAGTGCCAATCTTCGTGATGTTTAGGCTTTCTATCTTCGGAGGCATCCTATCGACTTTTATTGTCGCATTAGCATACTGTGCCGGTTCTGATTCCTGCCTTAGCTTCCATGTGACATTACTAACTGTAGGACCTACTGTGTTCCTATCAAGGAAATACTCGCATGAGACAGAATTGTTCCCCTGCTGCGTGCATATCATCTGCTTCCATTGGTTAGGGCTCGTCTCTACACTTACATTCGCTGATGCATTTACATAGAATATTGTTACATCATCTGCCTTTCTCCACTTATTAACTAAAGCTTCACCTGACACGCGATAATTTATCGCTGCCAATGCTTGTGCTGAGAAGAACGTCAACGATATGATTAGGTATATCGCAAACAATGCGAAGTGCTTAGTATAATCTTTGACCCTTAACATGATATCAATATCTCATTATTCTGCTGTCTGATTATCCGAATGCATTATTATTCGAATCTTGGTCTCACTAAATGCTCTTTTCCCCTTTGGTAATCCTCTAGAGACAAGTAATTCTCAAGCATGGCCCAATTCACAGGTATAGGCTGCTCTAATACGTAGAATATTATCTTGTCTTTCGAACCATATACATCATTTTCCGTTATCGTAAAGTTTGTCTTCGCACCGCCATTCACCCATGTAGTGAAATGCTGCTCAGGCAGTTCTATCTCCTCTTCATTCGTGCATACGCCCAATATCTTTATCCCTGCACAGATCGTCCTTGTCTCTTTTGGAATAGTGATATTCCCACGATATACCATGAATGCATCTAAAGTATACTTTCCAGGGACTAAGTCTATCTTGTCGAATGATTCTATCACCTGTACAGTATTGTTCAATAATGATAGCTCTGCAAGCAATTGATCACGCACCTGCCTAGTTATCTTCCCTTGACTGTATAGATTATTTATGTACGCCTTCTGTTCATCTATTGTGTTGACTTGTGTCTCTCCTGAATTCGTCACTGTCAAGAACCCGACGACAGGTATATCGCTATCATAAATATTAGTCTTCATTCTCTTTATTGATATGAATACTGTCTCGTTCTCAGCTAAAGGCGTCGCTTGTGTATTGAACGAGCTTATCCCTCCTCTTCTTATTGCTTGGATATTTGTTGGTGTCCTCTTGAGCACTTGCGCATCCTTATTCACTGATGGCCATAATTCTACAGTGAATGATTTCGCATCATTGCCCTCTATATTATCATAGTCTATCGCTGAGCCCATGTATCCTGTCTTCTCATACACTATCTGTCCACCGAATTGACAGAATGGGAACCTTTCAGATATTGATGCTTCATTGTTCTTCATCTCTGTCTGTCCAATCATGTACTGGTCACCACACCTATAATATACGTATACATCATCCAGTGCCTCACCAGTATGCGCATCTTTTGTCTTTACAGTAATAGTCCTATTCACTCTTTGTGTCAATGAGTCCATCCTTATCGAACCTGTGCCGCCTATATCTACGACGCTCAAGTTCCCTTTGATTGGAACATTATTCCTAATATTGACTTCTAATGCATAATTGAAATTGTATCCCTCGCCATTGAACGCTTCAGGATCCTTTATGCTGACAATCAATGGATATGTTATGTCATACTTGAACTTATACTCCTTGATGAATACTCCCATCGCTTTCATCAATGGATAATCTGGGGCGAATTCGTCTGGTTTCAATATTTCAGAGCCCCCGAAATCAAGATATATATCAGGATAAGGATATATGAAGCTAGCATAAAGGTCATACGTCTTATTGTTCAGGTTATATTCCATGCTATGATATACGCCATCTGCATATATAGTATAATCTGTTGTGTCTGTGCTCATCAATTGCCACTCATTTATCGCACCGACTATACGTATGAATGACATGTAAGGCAATACATCGTTCATCAGCAACTCCTTGACACCGCTTCTTGTCCATGTCGTAATGCTCGTCGATAATTCTACGCGAGATAATGGAGGTAATTTATCAGAGTCAACGCCTGAGTATATTGATACGAGGTTCATTGTCTGCATCTCAAGGTAATTGTTGTCTATCTCCTGCTGTGTTATGTCAGTGGCCAATTCATATATCTCCTTGAATTTGACATTATGACTCTCAACAAAGTAAGGTATCTCGGTCTTCTGTCCGGAACTCTTACTGGTTATCTCTAAAGGATATTCCATCTGGAACTCTATATAATCCTCACGTATGATTGTGGTCACATCAATATCTCCTGCTTTGATATCGAATAGGTTCTCGAATACGCTGAAATCTGCGCATCTTGTTATTGTCGATTCTACATATTTCGACAATTGCTCTTCTATACTGTTAGGCCCTTTGCTGTTTATTATGCATGCATCTGCCTCATCACATAACGGAGGCTTGAAACTGTCGACGCAACCTATAGATGATGATTGACACTCGCGTACATGATACCAGTAAGGCATCACCTGAGGCTCGAAAACAAACGCATCAGAATCATGAGGATAAGGAGAGATCTTCATCCCAGTCACATTAATGTATCCTCCATTCTGGCCAATCTTCATCAATGCTTCCTTAGAATTCTCTTCGAGGCAATTCAGTACATAAGTCTGTATCGGCTTCACTTCATCAGTCACTTCAAGATTCTCTACAGGTGGCTTGACTTTTATAGTTCCACTCCTTAAATAGAATACTAATGAGATGGTTATTATTATCACTAATCCTAAAAGTACGAATACTGTTATCTGCGCTCTACGATTATCTTCTCTTGACTTTCCTTTTCTTGGTTTGTTGTTCCTCATTTTTTTATCCGTCACCTGAATTCTTGATTACCCGAATAATTGTCCATTACCCACATTACCAGTAGGATATCCTGGTGTTGTTTCATCGATATATGGTTTGCCTGTTCGCAACACATCTTCCCTTATTGCCCTGCAGAATTCTTTAGCAGAATCATCTACATCAGGGAAGTTCCCAGTGAATGAAACGCATATCTGTGTATACTTCTTGTTTGACAGGAATGCTTGCGCTGAACTATCATAATTGTTTGCACGCAATATCCTCTCTGCAGAGCTTAATGTCCCTTGAGGACCCTTCAATTTCACAGTCAATCTTGTATCCCTCAAAACAGGACCTGCAAGATAACTCACAGTATATAATTGAGTATTATTCCCATAATCAAGATATTCTGCACCGAAAGTGAGCACTAACTTGCATCCTTGTCCGGGCTGATTATAACAACTATAAACCGTTCCTTCAGGTTGATCAGTTCCTGCAATGAATGGCCCATTATCAGGATTGCATAAATTATTCTTCCAGATTTCAGGGTCGACAGCATCAGCCACTTCAGTCACGTATTCACCTAAGCCCCACTTGTCAGCCCAATACTCAGCAGTCAAGAACTTACGCATACCAAGCTGGTCCATGAACAAGTTAACGAACACCAACGCCTTCTGTTCAAGCATATACTTCCTATACTTCTCTCTTGCAGCATCATAATCAGGCTTCTTCTTATCAAACTCTTCCTTATCCTTGCCGAACTTGTCAAAAGTCTCTTTGGCCTTCAGTTTTTCAGATCTATCAACGAATTCTGCCTGCCATTTCTCCAATGGACGAGGCAACTCATCAAGATGATATTCTGAAGGTTCACCATCAGCATTATAAGTTACTAGCTTAATGTCGCCATTATTTTTTTCACGATAATAGAGCGTATTATCTTTAAAGTAATAGAATTTATCTTTTTCAGTCGAGGCATCGCTATCATAAATTTTATCCATATCTCCCCCATATGGGAGTACCTTCAATAATGATTGATAATTCTTCTGGCTATCAAACTTCGTATTTTCCACCACATTCCTGTCATTCCATGTGCTTTTCTGCCCAATGTAGAAAGGATTGTTCTCTATATTCTTCTGTATGGTTTGTAGCTCGTTTATCCTTGTCTGGTAGTTTGTTCTAGGGTCGTCATTGATTTTCTCGTTGAATTTCTTCTGCTCTTCCGGAGTGCCGCCTATCTCGTTGAATTGATTGTAATAATTTGATAATTTCGCTTGTGCATCGTCTGTTTTTGCATAGAGCTTGTCCACATCTGGTATTTCAGGATAATTTGTCCCATGACCCTTATTGTATTCCTTTACACGCCTGTTCCACTCTTCAAGATTATCTCTTCTTATCTTCTCATCTGCAGACCCGTGCGCATTGACAATCAAATATCTGTTCTGCACTAATGGACCGAATCTCTTCATCAGGTCCATCTGTATCTGTTGGTCTCTTGTAGGTACGAATTGTGGCAATGGTATGCCCATTATCTGATTGTTTGGATAACATTTTGGCCCGACGCATCCTGCTGACTCGCAGAAGTCTCTTGTCTCCTGATAATAGAATTCTCCTGACATCCTTGTCTTTTTCTGTGCAGAGATATACTCTTGTATTGCATGAGGCAGATTGCATGATATTATCGCTGCATCACTTGTCGGATCATCACATATCCCTGTGCCTTTGATATAATCTAGTATGGCAACCAATCCATAACCGTATGACATCCTTATAGTATCGGCCATGTTAGAGAATAAATTCTTCCCTATCCTTACATAAGGTAGTTCGAATGCTTCACCAACAATTATTGCGCATGTCTTTGACGCTTTCATGACTTCACATTGGCTCACATCTAATCCTGATGCACCATAGACTTTAAGGCATTCTAGATATTCACAATCCATCTGCCTATATTTGTTTAAATTATAAACGACTCCAGGTATACAAAGCTTCTGCGCTGACATTACTATGCTGTTCTTCAAGTCTGAATTAGTCAATCCTTCAGTCAATTCTGAGCCAACACCTAATGGCAGATCCTTCAATGAACTCTCTATATTGTCTGCCAATCCTTGATCCAGCGTCAATGGATTATTCCAATCCAGATTACATGACATGAATGTGCATGCCTGTCCTATTATCCCCATCCCTGGAAGCTCTTTTCCTGACGGGCCGTTCATGAATGGGTCATCGACTGCATTCGGGTCATAGAATATGCTGTTTATGTCCTGATAAAGGCTAACAATCGGACCACCTGCTTGTTTGAATGGTTGACCAAGCAGTGGCCCAAGAGCGAATCCTGCCAATTGGACTGCAACTCCTGACATCCCTGCATAATCTAATGTGTTCTTTATTGTGCAGATGTTCTGTGCAGTGACCATGAATGCATCTAAGTTCTGGATCAGTGTAGAATAATCATCTGTAGTCGATTCCTCTAATGCTTTTATCCTGTTTACATACTCTTCTCCCGGAGCATCGAATTGGCTGTTCCTTAATTTGAACGGTATCTCTATCATCAATACCTGAGGTTTCTTATAGACATATTTACCTTCCCTGACAAATGCAGATACATTACACACCACGCGTGTATCGTCACCGAATACATTATATCCGCCTGCTGATTGTCCGAATG